>NZ_JBBEUD010000019.1:0-110627 GCF_037402475.1 Caulobacter sp. CCG-8 | reverse complement strand
CCTGTGACGCTGATTTTGTTGCAGGGCGTTGAGATTGCTGGGGTTCGTGCGGTCGTTCGCGGGGATTGAGCGCGCTGTATCCCCGCAAGCCCATCCCCGTTGCCAGAGCAAGTGCTCCAACTCAGCTCTGCCACCATCCCCGCGTGGCGTGGCACGTCGCCAGGGCGCGCTGGTAGCCGTCGCGGGCGCGGAGCCGGGTCAGATAGGCCAGCTCGAGGTCGCCGAATTCGAACCCGACGTTCTTCTTCGCCATTTCCAGCGCATAGCCGACGGAAATGTCAGCGGCCGTGAAGGCCTCGCCCGCCAGGAACGGCGAGCGCTTCAGCTGTCGGGTCACCAGGGTCAGGCGGGTGGTGAACACGTCCAGGGCCTGGCGCGCGCTCCAATTGTCGCGCTGCCCCTCGGGCGCGATGTTCCGGGCGCCCGAGACGAAATACATCGACCCCGCCAGCCCCGCCTCGCCCAGGTGGAGGAATTGCTGGTAGGCCGGGAAGGCCGGATCGTTGGGCGCGGGCGCCAGCGGCGTCGGGCCGTGGCGGGCGATCAGGTACTCCATGATCGCGATCGACTCGACCATCACGACGTCGCCGTCCTGCAGCGCCGGGATGAAGCCGGCCGGATTGATCGCCAGGAATTCGGGATCGTTCTCGACGCCGGTCAGCAGGTCGACGCCCCGCAGCCGGTACGGCAATCCCATCTCTTCCAGCAGCCAGACGACCCGGAAGCCCCTGCCCTCGCCGAAGACCGTGATCATGTTCGCGCCCCGATGGTGGATCCAACCTCATGAAGACGTCCAGCAGACGCGTTTCCCGACAAGGGCCAAAGCCTTTTTCATCGACGAGGCGCGTCCCTTGCACCGACTCTTGACGACATCTCCCACCGGACACCTGCCGGAACCGCACCGGCCCGGCGCTTGATGAGGCTTCCCGACCTCAGCCCCCGAGCCTTCCCATGCTCCCGCCGCCCGCCCGCGAGACCACCTCCTTTTCCCGTATCGTCGCCGCGTTCGTCTTCGCCTTCGCCTTTCCCGCCCTGGTCCTGTCGCAGGCCATCATCTGGACCGACGACGCCATGGCCCTGGCCCAGCGCGCCGCCAGCGCCGCCTCGGGGGTGGTCGCCGCCCTGCCGTTCGGCGCGGTGCTGGGCTGGCCCTATGTGTTCTGCGCCGCCTGCGCCTGGGCCTGCCTGCACCAGTTCGGCCGCCACCATCGAAGCCTGGCCGCCGGGATCGGCGCGATCACCGGCGCGGCCGTGGCGGTCAAGCTGACCGGCTGGCACGGCGCGGACGTGTCCCTGCTGTGGCCGCTGAGCGCCGTGCTGGGCCTGGTCACCGGCCTGGGCGTGTGGTGGATCGCCTACGGCCCCTGGAAGCGCGGGACCTCGCCCCGCAAGGCGTCGCCGGCATGAGCAAGCTCGCTCGCGTGAGCTTGGCCCTCGCCTTCGTCACCGGTCTGCTGACGACGGAATGGTGGCTGAGCCGGCAGCTCGAGGCCGACGCCTGCCTGGACGACGGACACGTCTTCGACTGGCGTCGCGGTCGATGCGACTTCACGGCCCGATGGCTGCCGGGGCCGACCGCCTGGTACGACCAGCTGCTCTAGCCCCGCGCCTTCTTCACCTTGCGCTTCTTGCGCGTCTTGGCGTCGATCTCGTCGGGTAGGCCGTGACGGGACTCGATGTCCTTCTGCAGCGCCTTGGCCGCCATCAGGTGGCCGGGGAACAGGGTGTCGATGGCCCAGCCGGCCACGGGGACGGCGTCGGTGGCGGTGTCCATCGCCACATAGGCCAGCATCCGCGCCAGGGTGGCGGCCGACGCCTTGGCCATCATCGCGTGGTAGATCAGGAGGCCGCCGGCGGCGACGCTGTAGACCGGCCCGACGCCCGGCACCCAGGCCAGGACGCCGTCCAGACCCAGGCCGAACGGGCCGATGCCGATCAGCCGATCGGACAATCGCTTGATGGTCTCGGCGTGGCGCCAAGCCTGGTGCGCCTTGTGGCGATGGCCGGAACGGCCTTCGTCGACGACGAAGCCTTCGAGGGTGTCGGTGCGCTCTGTCATCTCAAGTCAACGCCCCGCCCCGAAGTTGGTTGTCTAGCCCAGGAACACGACCCGGCGCTTTTCCTTGCCCGCCCGGATGCGCTCCAGCAGGTCGCGGTACTCGGCCGTGCCCTGCACGTCCTTGCGCGTGCCCTCGAAATAGATCGTGTCGTCCATGTGGCTGGTCAGCATGTCGGCCGACCACTTGTGGCCGGTGAACAGCATGTCGGCCACCTTGCCCACGCCCGGCACGGCGCCGGCCACGGTGTCGACCAGGATGATGGCCATGATCTGGACGACGATCATCGGCGCCGAGCGCGCGCGCACGGCGTCCCAGACGATCAGCCCGCCCGCGCCCAGGCTGTAGAGCTCGCCCGCGCCCGGAATCCAGGTCAGCAGGCCGTCCAGCCCGATGCCCAGCGGCCCCACGCCGACCACGTTGTCCGACAGCTTCTTCACCCGCGCCACGTTGTTGCGGATGTTGTGCAGGTCGAGATGCGATTTGGCGAAGATCACCCGGCGGCCCCCAGCAACGCTACGGCGCCAATCTGCCTTAACCATGGGCCCGCAGGAAGTGGCCACGGCACAGTTTCGCGTGTCACGCGAAAGCGATCCGCAAATCGCTCGCGCTCCGAGGGAGCCCCTCCCGAACGGCGGCGTTTGTGCTTAAGTTAACGGCGAGCGCGCCGGACGCCGCTGACGAGGGCCTCTCGATGCTGATCTCGACCACCCCCTTCATCGAAGGACGGCCGGTCCAGGACTACAAGGGCGCGATCTACGCCCAGTCGATCCTTGGCGCGAACGTCGTCCTGGACCTGATGGCGGCCATCCGCGACTTCATCGGCGGCCATTCCAAGTCCTACGAGCGGGTGCTGGCCCGGGCCCGCGAGGACGCCCTGAAGAACCTGACCAAGGAAGCCGAGAAGCTGGGCGCCAACGCGATCCTGGCGGTCGACCTCGACTACAACACCGTGGGCCCGCACGGCTCGATGATGATGGTTTCGGTTTCCGGGACCGCCGTCGTCCTCTAAGCGGGTAATAGACTGCACCTCGGCGAAGCAGCCCGCACTAGAACGTTCTCCCGACAATCCAAGATCGCGAACTACCTTTCGCGATCCTGACCAGCTACGGAAAAGATTTCACCCATTCCTTTTTGGCAATTCTCCAAGACAGAGACACCCCAACTAGCGCCATGACAACGCAAAACACACACCCTACAACGTCCATGAATTCCACTTTGTTCGTCGTCGGGCCAATCGCCAAAATACCTATAATTCCCAGAAAAACTAACCCCAGATAAACAATGAATGCCGCAACATAGTCAAAAGCCATTGGTTCCCACGGCATCGACTTCTTTGCCGCCACTTTACGCATACGGTTGCGCCCTCCGAGATAGCAAAAAAGACCGTACCAGATAAGAAACGGCACGCTGATTGGCGCGTCAGACGCTCCAATCGATAGCCTGAAAAATGCGTATCCCCAGACGGTAGTCATTTCTGAGAAGAAGAGCCACAGCGCAAAACCCGCGACGTTTTCCTCCAAAAGCTTTTGGACGAAGCTTTCAATTGTCAACGAGCCCATGAGTACCTCCAAATATGAGGAACGCGGGCATCACCCCCTGCCGACTAGCCCCATGGCCGGAACATCAGAAACGGCGATGCTACATCTGCGAGCAATGCGCACGCCCGCGGCCCTCGCAGTGCGCCTCCGGTAAACAGCGCAGCGATCTGAAAGCCCGTCTCAAACCGAAGGGCCAAGCCAGTACCGACGGTTATGAGGCAGGCACTTAGGCATCGCATTGCCCCTTGCCACGCCATCGCTATTCGCGAAGGCGATAAGTTAGCACGTCATGCGGGAAATCAAAGTCTAGCTAGACGCCCGCCGGCCGAGAGGTCTCCTATGCGACGACACCCTTTTCTGAGTTCTGGCCGCTCGTTTTGGACACGTACTTGGACACACGGACTTTTTCAGAATCTATAAGATATTGTTTTTACAATCAATTTTATACGGCCTTGACCGAACCGATTTTCACTTCGCTCGAAGAGCTTTAAGCGGATCGAGTGACCCCTTCTATCGACATCGCCGATCTCGAGACGCGCCTAGTCGCCGGAGACCGCGCCGCCCTGGCCCGCGCCATCACCCTGGTCGAGAGCCGCCGACGCGACCACCAGAAGGTCGCCCGCGCCCTGCTGGAACGGCTGATGCCGCGCACCGGCGGGGCCCAGCGCATCGGGATCACCGGCGTGCCGGGCGCCGGCAAGTCGACCACCATCGAGGCGTTCGGCACGATGCTGACCGCCGCCGGCCATCGGGTGGCGGTGCTGGCGGTGGATCCCTCGTCGGGCCGGCACGGCGGCTCGATCCTCGGCGACAAGACCCGCATGGAGCGGCTCAGCGTCGACCCCAACGCCTATATCCGCCCCTCGCCGTCCGGCGGCGTGCTGGGCGGGGTGGCGCGCAAGACCCGCGAGGCCATGCTGCTGTGCGAGGCGGCGGGCTTCGACGTGATCCTCGTCGAGACCGTGGGGGTGGGCCAATCCGAGACCGTGGTGTCGGACATGGTCGACATCTTCCTGGCCCTGCTGATCCCCGGCGGCGGCGACGAGCTGCAGGGCATCAAGAAGGGCCTGATCGAGCTGGCCGACCTCCTGGTGATCAACAAGGCCGACGCCGATCCGGACAAGGCCCGGCGCTCCGCCCGCGACTACCGCAACGCCCTGCACATCCTGACGCCGGCCTCGCCCGACTGGACGCCGCCGGTGCTGACCGCCTCGGGCCTGACGGGCGCGGGGCTGGACGCGCTGTGGACCCAGATCCGCCGCCATCGCGAGATCATGACCGCCAACGGCGCCCGCGCCGCGCGGCGGGCCGACCAGGACAGCCGCTGGATGTGGGCCATGGTCCAGGACCGCCTGTCCGAGGCCTTCCGCGAGGCGCCCGCCGTGGCGGCTGTGGCAAGCGATATTGAACGCGCCGTCCGCGCGGGGGAATTACCGGCTTCAGCGGCGGCCGACCGGCTGCTGGCGGCTTTCGGGCTGGATTAGGTTCACATTTACCCCAACAGCCGTCATCCCGGGCCTTGTGCCCGGGACCCCTGGTTCAGCTCACACGTGAAGCGCAAGCGGTTCGCCAGCGAACCGCCCCTCCTGCACCTGCGGCGGATAGAGCGGTCCCGGGCACAGGGCCCGGGATGACGGAACTAGATAGGGGATCGGATGTAGATCAGTCCGCCGCCGCCAACCGCTTGGCCTGGGCCACCCAGGCGTCGCGTTCGGCGCGGCCCTTCAGGCTCAGCTTGGCGTCGAAATCGGCCAGTTCCTCCGGCCCCCAGGCGGCGATCTCGGAAAAGCGCGTGACGCCCAGCTCGGCCAGGGACGCCGCCAGCTTGGGACCGATGCCGACCAGCAGGGTCAGGTCGTCGCCGGCCGACTTGGCCTGCTCGACGGCGGCCTCGACCACGGGTTCGGCCACGACCTCGACCGTGTCGGCGGTCTCGGCGATCACGGCCTCGGCGGTGTCGAGCGTCTCCTGCACCGCCTCGGCGACGGTCTCGGTCACGGCGGTCGCGGCGGCGGTGACCGGCTCGGCCGTCTCCAACTCGACCGGCGCCAGGACGGGCGCCTCGGTGACGGGATCGATCACCGGCTCGGGGGCCAGTTCGACAGGCTCAGGGGCCAGCGGGATTTCGGCGAGCGCCGGGGTCAGGGCCGTGGCCATCAGGGCCTCGACATTGATCGCCTCGCGCCAGCGGGCCGACCACCACCACCAGGTCGCTCCGGCCGCGGCCGCGCCGCCGAACACCAGCCACAGCGGCGAGGCCGCGCCGGCCAGCAGGTTGGGACCCTTCTCAAGGTCGATCTTGGGCGTTTCGGGAAGGAACGAAAGGGTCATGGCCGAGCTCCAACAACCATTTGTTGCAGTGCAGCATAACACGGTTTTCGAGCGGGCGGAGTCGCTAAATCCGGTCGAGGTTCAAATCAGTCCGGTCGCGCCCAGCGCCAGGCCGGCGACGACCATGGCCCCCACCGTCGCCAGGACCGGGGCGCGCAGGGCGAACACCAGGCCGCAGGCCAGGATCGTCAGGCCCGCCGCGGGCAGGTTGAGGCTGGCCGGGTCCGGAAGCTCGGCCCGCAACAGGCCCCAGCTGTGGACCGCGCCCGTCCGGAACAGCAGGTGGACCGCGAACCACACCGCCAGGTTGGCGATCACCCCGACGGCGGCGGCCGACACCAGGGCCAGGGCGCGGGCCGGGCGGGGACGCGAGCGCAGGCGCTCGAAGAACGGCCCGCCGGCGAAGATCCACAGGAACGACGGCGCGAAGGTGGTCCAGGCGGCCATCAGTCCGCCGGCCAGGCCGACCAGCCACGCCCACTCGGCCGGGGCGTTCTGATAGGCGCCGACGAAGCCGACGAAGACCAGGACCAGCACCAGCGGTCCCGGCGTGGTCTCGGCCAGGCCCAGGCCGTCCAGCATCTGGCCGGGCGCCAGCCAGCCGAACGCGCCCGCCGCCTGCCCCACATAGGCCAGGGCCGCATAGGCGCCGCCGAAGCTGACCACCGCCAACAGGCTGAACACGCCGCCCATCCTGGCCAGGGTCGACGCCGGCCAGACCGCCAGGGCCAGCAGCACCGGCGCCAGCCAGACCGCCAGGCAGACCAGGGCCGTGCGCCACGGGGTCCGCGCGAACGTCTCGGACGGCTGGGCCGCGACCGCGCCGCCGCCCAGCGCCCAGCCGA
Source organism: Caulobacter sp. CCG-8 (assembly GCF_037402475.1). Classification (NCBI taxonomy): domain Bacteria; kingdom Pseudomonadati; phylum Pseudomonadota; class Alphaproteobacteria; order Caulobacterales; family Caulobacteraceae; genus Caulobacter; species Caulobacter sp. CCG-8. The sequence continues at coordinate 103,853 of NZ_JBBEUD010000019.1, read as the reverse complement.
CCGCTCCGGACGCCAGGATGATCAGCGGGAACGGCACAACGGTGAAGGTCAGGGCCAGGAACGCCAGGCCCGCGGCCCACCCGCCGGCCACGCCCTTGATCGCCCGGCCGCCCATGCGGATCAGGGCCTGCAGCACCAGGGCGACCACCGCCGCCTTCAGCCCCAGCAGCGCCGGCCCCGCCCAGACCGCGCGGCCGTGGGCGACGTAGAGGGCCGAGAGCCCCAGCATCACGGCCAGGCCGGGCAGCACGAACAGCAGTCCCGCCGCGATCCCGCCGCGCACCCCGTGCAGCCGCCAGCCCAGCCAGGTGGCCAGCTGCTGGGCCTCGGGACCAGGCAGCAGCATGCAGAAGCTCAGCGCGTGGGCGAAGCGCTCCTCGTCGATCCAGGCGCGCCGCTCGACCACCTCGCGGTGCAGCAGGGCGATCTGGCCGGCCGGGCCGCCGAAGCCCAGGCAGCCGACCCTGAGCCAGACCCAGAACGCTTCCCGGAAGCTGGGGCCGGCGGCCTGCGTCACGCGCGCCAGATCCGCGCCTTGGCCCCGGTCTCGCCGAGATGGTCGGCCAGCCAGGTCGTGACCTCGGCGATCGCCCCTTCGGCGGACGCGGGCGTCCCGACCATGACCATCGCGCAGCCGTTCATCTTCATCGGGTCCGTCAGGGGCCGGAGGCGGAGTTCGGCAGCTAGCGCGTCGTTCGTGACGGTTTCCATCGCGCGCATGAAGGCGTCGAAGGTTTCCAGGTCCTTCAGCGGCATCCAGGCGGCGATCACGGCGTCCTTGTCCCTGGCCAGCACGGCCTTGGTCGCGCCGACGATCTGGGCGTAGTCGTCGCTGCGCTCGAACGGCGGGTCGATCAGCACGAACGTGCGCCCGCCCTTCCCCGCCCGCGCCGCCGCGGTCGCGTAGCCGTCGGCCTGGACCGCCTGGGCGAAGGCGTAGGGGGCCAGGGTCCGGCGCAGGCTGTCGAAGTCGTCGGCCCGCAGCTCGCAGGCGGTGTAGCGGTCGGTCCTGCGCAGATGGCGGGCCACCAGCAGCGGCGAGCCGGGGTAGAGCCCGCCCGCCCCGCCGCCGTTCAGCGCCTTCACCGCCGCGACCAGGGGCGCGAACACCGCGGGCGCGTCCGGCATGGCCAGCAGCCGCCCGATCCCCGCCGCCGCCTCGCCCGAGCGCAGGGCCATGTCGCCGCCCAGGTCGTAGGCCCCGGCCCCGGCGTGGGTGTCGATCACCGACAGCGGCGTCTCGTCGGCCGTCAGGGCCTTCAGCAGGGCCAGCAGGATCGCGTGCTTCTGCAGGTCGGCGAAATTGCCGGCGTGGAAGGCATGTCGGTAGTTCATGTCTGGCGCGTCGCTCCCGGAACCGGCGCTCCGTCTACCACGTTGGCGGACATTAGGGTTGGGAGCGAGTGATGGCCCAGGATAATTCCGAACACGGCGTACGCCGTCCCGTGGAACGGTGACCGCCGTGCCCCGCGACACGCTGGAAACCACACCCGCCGAACGCACCCTGCTGGCCTATGTCAATGACCAGGAGCAGGGCATCCGCCGGCTGGCGCACGGCAAGGGCTTCGCCTACGCCGACGAGGACGGCCGTCCGGTGAAGGACGAGGCGACCCTGGACCGGATCAAGGCCCTGGCCATCCCGCCCGCCTGGACGAACGTCTGGATCTGCCCCGACCCCAACGGCCACATCCAGGCGGTGGGCCGCGACCAGAAGGGCCGCAAGCAGTATCGCTACCACCTCGAATGGCGTGCCGACCGCGACGCGCGCAAGTACGACCGCATGGCCGCCTTCGGCCGCGCCCTGCCCCGCCTGCGCCGGCGGATCGAGACCGACCTCGCCCGCCGGGGCCTGCCGCGCGAGAAGGTGCTGGCCGCCGTGGTCAGCCTGCTGGAACTGACCCTGATCCGGGTCGGCAACGACGAATACGCCAAGACCAACAAGAGCTTCGGCCTGACCACCATGCAGAAGCGCCACCTGAAGCTGGCGGGCGGCGGGGCGGTGTTCGAGTTCCGGGGCAAGAGCGGCAAGATGCACCGCACCGGCTTCCGCGACCGGCGCCTGGCGCGGATCGTCGGCGCCTGCCAGGAGCTGCGCGGCCAGCGATTGTTCCAGTATCTCGACGAGGACGGCCAGCGGCGCGCGATCGAGAGCAGCGACGTCAACGACTACATCCGTACGGTCTGCGGCGACGACTTCTCGGCCAAGGACTTCCGCACCTGGTACGGCTCGCTCGCGGCCCTGGAGGCGCTGAGCCTCAGCCCCAAGCCCGCCACCAAGACCGAGGCCAAGCGCACGCTCAACACCTGCGTCAAGGCGGTGGCGGGCCTGCTGGGCAACACGCCGGCCGTCTGCCGCGCGGCCTATATCCACCCCAAGGTGCTGGAGGCCTTCGAGACCAGCCGACTACCCAAACGGCGGACCGGGTCGCCGAGGGGGAAGGAACTGGCGCTGCTGAAGCTGGTGGCGGCCTGAGCTTGCGAACGCTCCCCTCCCGCGCCAAGCTTGGCCGGGGTTTTCGGGAGTTCGTCGTGCTGACACGTTTCGCGCCTTGGGCGTGCGTCGCGACCCTGGTCGCCGGGCCCGCCGCCGCGGCGCCGCGCGCCTGCCCCGCCTCGCCCGAACTGGCCCGGCTGGTCGCCGCCTCGTCCAGCATCGTGGAAGCGCGCTTCGGCTTGTCGCAGGCGACCCTGGCCAAGACCGTCGAGCACCCCGCCTACATCGCCGCGCCCCTGGCGGACGCGACGTCGCTCAAGGGTCCCATGCCGGGCGCCGTCCAGATCTACCCCAAGGACGAGGCCTATCTTCCGCCGCCCGACGCCCTGCGCGCCGCCGTCGACCGGCGAGCCCTGCTCTTCTTGACCCAGGCCGGTTCGCCGCCGCAGTTCTATTTCGCCGGCTATTCCCCCAAGGCGCTGACGCCCGCCACGGCCCAGGCGCAGGCGGGCGTGCGGAGCGAGATCGCCCGCCAGGCCGCCTTCCTTCGCGCCGTCCCCGCCCCCGCCGCCCACGATGCGGAAGTCCGTCGTCTGGTTTCCGAGCTGGGCGGACTGCGCGGACGTCCGGGCGCCGACGTCCGACAGCGGGCGATCTTCGCGCGGCTGGAAGCGCTGGGTCCCGCCGGCGTTCCGGCGATCGTGGCCCACATGGACGATCGCCACGTCCTGGCCGTGCCGGCGATCTCCCTGACGAACCACGCGGCCGACGCCTTCGAGGGCGTGCGCCACTACGGACCGGAACAGGTCGTCGACGCGCTCGACGCCATCCTGAACCAGATCACCGGCCAGTCCTTCGGCGCCATCTCCAACGGCGGAACCGAGGAACAGCGCGGAGCGGCCGTGAGCGGCTGGCGGGTCTACGTCGCGGACCTTGGCTGCCCCGCGCCCTAGCGTTCCGCGCCTAGGACTCAGCTAGCCGCGCCGCCCGGCCCGACAGGTACCGCTGCTCGGGCTCGCTGGCGGTGAGCGCCGCCGCCGTTCGGTAGGCCTCGACCGCCTCCGCCCGGTCGCCCGCCATCTCCAGCAGATGCGCCCGCACGGCCGCCAGGCGGTGATGGCCGGCCAGCCGCTTGTCTGTCTCCAGCTCGACCAGCTGGCGCAGGCCCACGCGGGGTCCGCGCGTCATGGCCAGGGCGACGGCGTGGTTCAGGCGGACCATCGGGTTGTCGGCCATCCGCTCCAGCAGGCCGTACAGCGCCAGGATCTGCGGCCAGTCGGTGTCCTCGGCCCTGGGCGCCTCGTCATGCACCGCCGCGATGGCGGCCTGGAGCTGGTAGGGGCCGATCGCCCCGCGCGACAGGCCCGCCTCGACCAGGGCCACGCCCTCGGCGATGGCCGCCTGATCCCAGAGGCCGCGATCCTGCTCCGCCAGCGGGACCAGCTCGCCGTCCGCCCCCGTCCGCGCCGCGCGGCGGGCGTCGGTCAGCAGCATCAGGGCCAGCAGGCCGGCCGCCTCGCCGTCGTCCGGCAGCAGGCCCCGGACCAGCCGCGCCAGCCGGATCGCCTCGCCCGCCAGATCGGCGCGCTGCAGGTCCGGTCCCGCGCTGGCGGTGTAGCCCTCGTTGAAGATCAGGTAGAGCACGTGCAGCACCGACCGCAGCCGTCCGGCCCGCTCGGCGGCGTCGGGGGCCTCGAACGGCACGCCCGAGACCCGGATGCTCTGCTTGGCCCGGCTGATCCGCTGGGCCATCGTGGCCTCGGGCACCAGGAAGGCGCCGGCGATCTCGGTCGTGGTCAGGCCGCCGACGGCGCGCAGGGTCAGGGCGATGGCCGAGGACGAGCTCAGGGCCGGATGGCAGCACATGAACAGTAGGCCCAGCGTGTCGTCCCCGACCGACAGGACATCCAGGTCGTCGCCTGGCGACACCACCGCGCCCTCGTCCTCGGCCGCGACCGCCTCGCGCCGCCGCCGGGCGATCTCGCCCCGGATGTGGTCGGTCATCCGGCGAGACGCCACCTGGACCAGCCAGCCGCCCGGGTTGGCCGGGACGCCGACCTGCGGCCACTGGCGGGCGGCGGCCAGCAGCGCCTCCTGCACGGCGTCCTCGCCGGCGGCGAAGTCGCGATAGCGGCGGACCACGGCCGACAGCACCCGCGGCGCCAGCTCGCGCAGCAGGGCCGTCGTCGCGCGGTCCAGCGCCGCCGAGGTCACATCTCCTCGCCGCTGGGCGACATGAGCCGCCGCACCTCGACCGGCAGGTTCAGCGGCTTGCCGCCGGGACCGGGGCCCTCGGACCAGCGCGAGGCGATGTAGTAGGCCCGCTCGGGCGTCTCGACGTCGACGATCACGTAGCCGGCCAGGAATTCCTTGGTCTCGGGGAACGGACCGTCCGTCACCTCCGGCGCCGCGCCCTGGCGGGCCCGCACGAACCGCGCGTCGTCGGGGCCGGCCAGACCGTGGGTCACCACCATTTCGCCCGTGTCGTTGAATTCCTCGCGGAACAGACGCAGGTGCTCCATGTGCGCCCGGATGTCCTCGCTGGGCCATTTGGTGATCATCTCGGTCCGCCATTCGGACAGGGCGAACTGCATCATCAGGATGTACTTCATCGCTATTCCCTTCGGTTGGAGCGCCGTCCTCCCGGCGCTTTCGAGGGCTAGTCGGAACCGTCCGGCCATTCTCGACACGGGCCGGCGAAATTATCGAGCCCGAAATTCGTGGGCGCATCGGCCTTCCGAATTTATCGTTTGACAGAAAGAAATTTCGGAACGAGCGTAAGGTCACTGGAGGTCGCCATGCCCGTGATCAAGCTCAAGCCGCGCGCCGAGACCGTGGCCGCGCCCGAGACCGCCGCCCAGCGCCGCGTGCGCCTGGGCAGCCGCGCCCTGGCCTGGCTGTTCACCGGCCTGCTCTGCGTCTCCGCGGCGATCCTGGTCGCCGCCCTGGCCGCCATGCTGTTCTACAAGGGCGAGCTGCTGCGGATCGGGCCGGACAACTGCTACATCGGCGAGGGGCCGCCCAACTCGGTGGCCTTCGGCTCGCTGCCCCTCGTCCATCGGCTGGTCTACTGCCTGGTGGGGATCGTGCGCGCCACGCCGATCATCATGCTGTTCTGGAGCCTTCGCGGCCTGTTCCGACTCTATGCCGGCGGCCAGGTGTTCGCCCCCGCCAACGCCGTGCAGTTCCGCCGCATCGGCCTGTGGCTGTGCGCCTACGCCGTGTCGCCGTTCGCCTGCCACCTGTTCCTGGCCGCCACCGGCTACGAGATCGACCGGAACTGGGCCCACATGGCCAGCGTCCAGGCCTTCGTGCTGGGCCTGCTGGTCTTCGTGATCGGCGAGGTCATGCGGGTGGGCCGCGAGATCGAGGAAGACCGGGAGGCGTTCGTCTGATGCCGATCATCCTTCGCCTCGACGTCATGCTGGCCCGGCGCAAGGTGCGCTCCAACGTCCTGGCCCGCGCCATCGGGATCACCGAGGCCAACCTCTCCCTGCTGAAGTCCGGCAAGGTGAAGGGCATGAAGTTCGAGACCCTCGAGGCCATCTGCGCCTACCTGGACTGCCAACCCGGCGACATCCTGGAATACGCGCCGGACGACACGACCGACCAGCTTCCCGACGCCGAGCAGGACACGCTCAGGCGCGCCTGACGGCCCTTCATCACAGGAGAGATCGATGCGACTGCCTTCAACGCCCGCCTGGGCGATCGCGGCCGGCTGCCTGCTGCTCGGCGCAGCCCCCGCCCTCGCCGCGCCCGCCTTCGTCCCCGTGGAGGGCGGCAAGGTGGCCTACGAGACCTGCGGGTCCGGGCCCAAGGCCCTGGTCCTGCTGCACGACGGCATCCTGGACAGCTCGGCCTTCGACGCCGCCTGGCCCAAGCTGTGCGCCCGGTTCAAGGTGGTGCGCTACGACCGGCGGGGCTACGGAAACTCGCCGGCCGCGACCGCGCTCTACGACGCCGTCGGCGACCTGGCGGCGGTGATGAAGGCCGCGGGGATCGACCACGCCACCGTGCTGGGCTCGTCGTCGGGCGGCGGGATCGCCGTGGACTTCGCCCTGGCCCACCCGGAAGCCGTGGACGGTCTGGTGCTGGTCGGCGCGGCGGTGAACGGCTTCAAACCCACCGACCACTTCACCAAGCGGACCATGACCCTGGTCGGGCTGCTGTCCCAGGGCCGCCTCGCCGACGCGGTCAAGGACCCCTACATCCTGACGCCCGGCGCCGAGGCGCAGCGCGCCTTCGTCCTGGCCGACCTCACCGCCCATCCCAGCAATTTCGGCGCGTCGCGGATGATCAAGGACGGGCCGGAGGTCATGGGCCGGCTGGACGAGATCAAGGTCCCGACCCTGATCGTCACCGGCGAAATCGACATGCCTGACGTCCACGCCCACGCCGGCGCCCTGGAGGCCCTGATCCCGGGCGCCCGACGGATCATCATGACCGGCGGCGGCCACTTCATCTATCTGGAACGGCCGGACGCCTTCGCGGACGTGGTGGGCGGGTTCGTGGAGAAGGCGGGCGACAGCAGGCCCTAGCCGCGCCCCTCGTGCGCCTTCAGCGCGGTCCGCAGCTCCTGCACCATCATCTCGCGCAGGCCGGGCGGCGACAGGATCTCGACCGCGTCGCTCCAGGTGAACAGGTGCCAGGCCAGTTCGCGCAGGCCGCTGGCGCGGAAGGTGACCAGCACCGAGCCGTCCTCCTCCTGGACCACGGCCTGGTTGGGGTGGAAGCGCCAGCGCAGGGCGTCCTCGGCGCGGTCGGGCGCGATGCGCAGGGCCACGTCCTCGATGTCCCCGTGGAAGATGCCGAAGCTCTCGTCGGCGAAGGCCTGCAGCGAGAAGTCCTCGGGCGGCGGGGCGGGCTCGCTGAGGGCCGTGACCGAGTGCATCCGGTCCAGGCGGAAGGTGCGGGGCCTGGGATCCTTGCCCTCGGCGGCGACCAGGTAGTTGGCGTGGCCGAACAGGATGCCCAGGGGCGTCACCTTGCGGGTGCGGCCGGGCGCGCTGCCGCCCTCGTAGCGGAACGACAGGGCCTGCAGCCCCTTCACGGCCGTGCGGATGGCGGTCAGCACCGCCTCGTCCTCGAACGGGCGCGGGCCGGGGTGGATGGCGATGGTCTCGGCCTGGATCAGGGCCTCCAGGTCGGGGGCCACCTTGCGCCGCGCCGCGCCGCGCAGGGCCGACATCAGCTTGCGCTCCAGGGCGTAGAGGGCGGCGGCCCGCCCCTCGGCTCCGCCCGCGGCGTAGCCGTCGGCCGCCGTGCGCAGGGCGGCCAGCTCCTCGGCGGTCGGGGTCTGGAACAGGCTGTCCAGGCCCGACGGGATGCGGAAGCGCTTGGTCGGCGGATCGTCGACCGCCTCCATCTGCGGGAAGGCGGCCCACACCGCGTCGCGCATCCGCTCGGCCGTGCGCCGGCCCACGTCCATGGCGCGGGCCATCTCGTCCAGGGTCATGCCCTCGGACGATCCGGCCAGCATCCGGGCCAGGTCCAGCAGTCGGGTGGCTTTGTCGTGTCGCATGGCGCGACTCTATACGACCGTTTTTGACGCACGCCACCCTCAAAAGGGAAACTCAGACACCGGCCCGGCAGAACGCCTCTTCAGGAGCCCGCCCCCATGACCCGCCTCCTCGCTCAAGACTGGCATGTCGCCCCCGTCAGCGCCGCCATGATCTCGGCCGTGCTCGACTTCGCCGATGTCCATCGCGACCTGGGCGGCGGACGCACCCTGATGCGGCTGAGCCCCGAGCGGGTGCTGAAGGCCGACATCATCCTGCTGCTGGGCCGCGACGCCGGGCGCGCCGCCGACATCGGCCTGGTGTGGAACGACCGCGAGGACCAGATCGTCCGGATCATCGACGACGCGGCCCTGCGCGCCTCGCGGCAGGCGGCCTGGGAAGAGGCCTTCGATCTTTTCGACGCCGACGACCGCGACGTGGCGCCGCAGCGGCTGTGCGCCTGACGCGCAATCTCCGGACGTTTGGTCGCGGGCCGCTCCGACGACCGGGACGGCGCTCTAGCGACCCGCGCCCAGTATTTATAGGTGTTCAGCCAATACTGCGTCAAAACGCCACATAAACCCAACGTAGACAACTCGACGCAGCATAAATTGCCTACCTATAAAAGTTGGCCGCGAACAATATTCCGAGTTCATCCATTTTAAACCGCCCGACGACACCCTGGTTGCGAGCAAAATGCTCTCGGTAGTCAAAATGACGCCGACAACCTTGAATAGGAACTAGTCGGATGCCGCTGAATAGCGTCAACACGAACTCGGGCGCGATGATCGCCCTGCAAAACCTGAACAGCACCAATTCGGAGCTGCAGGTCACGCAACAACGCATCAATACCGGCAAGAAGATCAGCACCGCCAAGGACAACGGCGCGATCTGGGCGACCGCCAAGGTCCAGTCGTCGACCGCCAGCTCGCTGAACGCCGTGAAGGACTCGCTGCAACGCGGCCAGTCGACCATCGACGTGGCCCTGGCCGCCGGCGACACCATCACCGACCTGCTGGGCAAGATGAAGGAAAAGGCCCTGGCCGCTTCCGACACCTCGCTGAACACCGCCTCGTTCAACGCCCTGAAGTCGGACTTCGAAAGCCTGCGCGACCAGATCACCAAGGCTGTCACCAACGCCAAGTTCAACGGCGTGTCGATCGCCGACGGCTCGACCACCAAGCTGGCCTTCCTGGCCAACTCGGACGGCTCGCAGTTCACGGTCCAGTCCAAGACCCTGTCGCTGAAGGGCATCGGCATGACCACGACGTCGACCTTCACGTCGGCCTCCGCGGCCAAGACGATGATCGACACGGTCACGACCGCCATGGGCACCGCCACCAACAAGCTGGCGTCGCTGGGCACCAGCTCGACCGGCCTGGACACCCACCTGACCTTCGTCGGCAAGCTGCAAGACAGCCTCGACGCCGGCGTGGGCAACCTGGTCGACGCCGACCTGGCCAAGGAAAGCGCCAAGCTGCAGTCGCTGCAGACCAAGCAGCAGTTGGGCGTCCAGGCGCTGTCGATCGCCAACCAGTCGACGCAGTCGGTGCTCAGCCTGTTCCGCTAAGCGGTACGGACTTCGAGTTCAGCATCTTGAGGGCGGGTCTTCGGACCCGCCCTTTTCTTATGCCCTCGCCCGACAAGACTCGGCCACCCACGGCCCGCCGCCTACCAGATGTTGTATTTCCAGGAACAGTCGGCGGGCCGACAGAGTCAACGATAATTAATGTTCGTAAACGGGATTCACGATCAAAAGAATTCGATTCAATGCCGAATCGAAATGACTAACGAGGCATTATCCAAGTCCTGAAATTAGCTGCGACACTTTTACAATATCGAAAGCACGACCGTGGACACTGGCGATGAGCAAAATGCTCCCGACCGTCAAAATGACGTCGGACACCTTGAATGGGAAATCGCCGAAATGGCTCTGAACAGCATCAATACGAACTCGGGCGCGATGATCGCCCTGCAAAACCTGAACGCCACCAACAGCGAACTTCAGGTCACGCAACAACGCATCAACACCGGCAAGAAGGTCGGTAACGCCAAGGACAACGGCGCGATCTGGGCCATGGCGAAGGGCCAATCGTCCACCGCCAGCTCGCTGAACGCCGTGAAGGACTCGCTGCAACGCGGCCAGTCGACCATCGACGTGGCCCTGGCCGCCGGCGACACGGTCACCGACCTGCTGGGCAAGATGAAGGAAAAGGCCCTGGCCGCTTCCGACACCTCGCTGAACACCGCCTCGTTCAACGCCCTGAAGTCGGACTTCGAAAGCCTGCGCGACCAGATCACCAAGGCTGTCACCAACGCCAAGTTCAACGGCGTGTCGATCGCCGACGGCTCGACCACCAAGCTGGCCTTCCTGGCCAACTCGGACGGCTCGCAGTTCACGGTCCAGTCCAAGACCCTGTCGCTGAAGGGTATCGGCATGACCACGACGTCGACCTTCACGACCGCCGCCGCCGCCAAGACCATGATCGACACCGTCGGCAAGGCCATCGGCACCGCCACCAACAAGCTGGCTTCGCTGGGCACCAGCTCGACCGGCCTGGACACCCACCTGACCTTCGTCGGCAAGCTGCAGGACAGCCTCGACGCCGGTGTGGGCAACCTGGTCGACGCCGACCTGGCCAAGGAAAGCGCCAAGCTGCAGTCGCTGCAAACCAAGCAGCAGCTGGGCATCCAGGCGCTCTCGATCGCCAACCAGTCGACCGGCTCGATCCTCAGCCTGTTCCGTTAATCGGACCAAGCCCGAGTTTAGTAGCGTCAGTAGCTTAGGAAGGGCGGGTCCTCGGACCCGCCCTTTTCTATTGGCCCTTTTATTGGAACGGGGCCTGTAGAGCCTTGCCCATCCGCACCAGCGGCACCTCGACCCCGCTGGACGTCGGCGCCGAGAACCGTTCGATCTGGTGATAGCCGCACGCCCGGTACAGCGGCTCGCCGGCCATGGTCCCGGCCAGTTCGCAGCGCGTGAACCCCTCCCCCGCCGCCGCGGCCTCGCAGGCGTCCAGGATCAGCCGCCCCACGCCTTTCCGCACATGGTCGGGGTGGGTGTACATCGCCCGCACCCGGGCCGGGTCGCGGGCGGGGTCCAGCAGGGCGGCGTCGCGGCCGGCCGAGTGGTCGCCGCCGAACAGCGTCGCCCGCCGGCTCCAGCCGCCGCAGCCGGCCAGCGCGCCCCCTTCTCCAACGGAAAAGTCCTCGACCACGAAATAGGTGCCGTCGGTGATCAGCTGGCTGTCCAGCCCCATGATGTCGAACGAGGCCGCCACCTCGTCGGGTCCGAGGAAGGGCTTGAGCAGCTCGCCGATCGAGGCGTTCATCAGGTCGCGCAGGGCGGGCAGGTCCTCGGGGACGGCGAGGCGAAGGGTCAAACTCAACAGGACGGCTCCTTCTGGATCCCTCCCAACTTGGCGAGGCGACCGGCCGTCGCCAAGGCCGCCGGCCCAAGGAAACCAAGGTTTTCAGCGTCGCCGGGAAAAATTCCATGACAACGTTGTCACAGGAGGAACATTGCGTTATAGAGGTCTCAGCCCTTCTGGGCGTTTCCTCCTATGCGACTTCCGGCCGTCTTCTTCTCCTGTAGAAGGCGGCCTTTCTTTTGCGCGGAGCCTTAGGCTCGCCGCCCGATACGGGCGAACGCGCCCACCGCCTCCGCCGCGAACATGCCGCTGCGCCAGGCGCTCTCGCGATCGGGCGCGCCGCCCTGGGCCGTGATCCGCGCGTCGAAATCCATCACCTGCCAGGTCCATTCGTCGTTGCCGGCGTGGATCACCACGGCGTAGTCGCGCACCTGGATCTGGTCGAAAGGCATCGGTCGGGCTCCTGCTCTGCCCGGACAGGTCTAGGGCCGCGAGGTCGCGCGATCGTGGCCGAGGGTTCCAGGGGGCGGGAAAAGGCCGTGCAGTTTCCGTGCAGCCCGGCCGTCAAGCCGTGACGATCCGCCCGTCCTCGACCCGCACGGGCCACGGCGACAGGCGCGCCCCGACGCAGGGCCCGCCGACGCAGGCCCCGGTGTCGGGCTCGAACAGGGCCCCGTGCCACGAGCAGGCGATCAGCGCACCGTCCTCGGTCAGGTAGCGGTCCAGCACCTGGGCCAGCGGCAGGCCGGCGTGGGGGCAGCGGTCGACATAGCCGAACGCCTCCCCGCCCCGGCGCACCACGAAGCCGTGGAAGCGCTTGTCGCCGATCTGCAGCACGTAGTTCCGCGCCCCGGGATCGGCGATCAGGTCCAGCGGACCCAGCCTCACGCCCGCGGGCGTCGTCCAGACCCGCCCGACAGTCGTCGCTTCCGGCGCGACCTCCTGGCTCAAATGCGCTCGACCGTCTGCTCGATGGCGCCGAAGATCGAGTGCCCCTTGGCGTCGCGCATCTCGATGCGGATCGTGTCGTCGCCCAGCAGGAACGGCGTCTTGGGATGGCCGGTCTGGATCGTCTCGACCGTGCGCACCTCGGCCAGACACGAATAACCAAGGCCGCCCTCGGCCACCGGCTTGCCCGGACCGCCGTCGGCGTCGCGGTTGCTCACCGTGCCCGAGCCGACGATCGTGCCGGCGGTCAGGGCGCGGGTCTTGGCGGCGTGGGCCACCAGGGTTCCGAAATCGAAGGTCATGTCGACGCCCGCGTCGGCCTTGCCGAAGTCCTTGCCGTTCAGGGTGACCAGCAGCGCGCCGTGCAGCTTGCCGTCCTTCCAGGCGTCGCCCAGCTGGGCCGGCGTCACGGCCACGGGCGAGAAGGCGCTGGCCGGCTTGGACTGGACGAAGCCGAAGCCCTTGGCCAGTTCGGCCGGGATCAGAGCGCGCAGGGAGACGTCGTTGCACAGCATGACCAGCTGGATGGCGTCCAGGGCCTCCTCGCGGGTCGCGCCCAGCGGCACGTCGCCGACGATCACGGCGATCTCGCCCTCCAGGTCGCAGCCCCAGGCGGAGTTGGCCAGCGGGATGGTGTCGCGCGGGCCCAGGAAGCCGTCCGAGGCGCCCTGGTACATCAGCGGATCGGTCCAGAAGCTCTCGGGCATCTCGGCGCCCCGCGCCTGCCGCACCAGCTGGACGTGGTTCACATAGGCCGAGCCGTCGACCCACTGGTAGGCGCGCGGCAGCGGACTCGCGGCGTCGTGCTCGTGGAAGCGTTCCAGCGGCACGCCGCCGTCCTCGACGCTCTTGGCCAGGGCTTCGAGCATCGGACCGCAGCGTTCCCAGTCGTCCAGGGCCGCCTGCAGGGTCGGGGCGATCGTTCCGGCGTCGGTGAACCAGGCCAGGTCGTTGGAGACCACCACCAGCCGGCCGTCGCGGCCGCCCTTCAGAGACGCGAGCTTCATGGGCGCTTCCTCTTGCTGTCGTTGTTCTAGGGCAGCCGGGCCTTGGGGAAGCCCGTCCAGCACGCGTCATAGTCGGCCTGAAGCGCGGAAGTCTCCAGAGCGTATTTCGTGGGGCGGATCACCCAGCGGCTTTCGAACATGAAGGCCATGGTCCCGTCGATCTTGTGCGGCTTGAGCTCGGCTTCGGTCGCGCCCTTATGGCTGGCCACGTCGGGGCCGTGGTCGCTCATGGCGTTGTGCAGGCTGGCGCCGCCCGGCGAGAAGCCGCCGGCCTTGGCGTCGTAGGCGCCGGTGACCAGCCCCATGAACTCGCTCATCACGTTGCGGTGGAACCACGGCGGACGGAAGGTGTGCTCGGCCACCATCCAGCGCGGCGGGAAGATCACGAAGTCCACATTGGCCGTGCCCGGGACCTCGCTGGGCGCGGTCAGCACCGTGAAGATCGACGGGTCGGGATGGTCGAAGCTGACCGTGTTGATCGTGTTGAACCGGGCCAGCTCGTACTTGTAAGGCGCGAGATTGCCGTGCCAGGCCGCCACGTCCAGCGGGCTGTGATCCCAGGTGGCCTTCCACAGTCCGCCCTGGAACTTCTGGATCACCTCGGTGGGGTTGTCGATGTCCTCGAAGGCGGCGACGGGGCTGAGGAAGTCGCGGCTGTTGGCCAGGCCGTTCGATCCGATCGGCCCCAGTTCCGGCAGGCGGAAGGCCGCGCCGTAGCTTTCGCAGACATAGCCGCGCACCGGGCCGGCGATCTCGACGCGGAAGCGCACCCCGCGCGGGATCACCACGATCTCGCCGGGCGCGACGTCCAGCCGGCCGAACTCGGTGACCAGGTGAAGGTCGCCCTGCTGGGGCACGATCAGCAGCTCGCCGTCGGCGTTCTGGAACACCCGGTCGATCATCGAACGGTTGGCCAGGTAGAGGTGGGCGGCCATGCCGGCCTGGGTCGCCACGTCGCCGTTGCCGCCGATCGTCACCAGGCCGTCGACGAAGTCGGTCGGCTCGGCGGGGACCTCCATCGGGTCCCAGCGCAGGCGGTTGGGCGTGGGCGCGGCGGCGTCGAACGGGCCGCTCTTCAGGCGATCCTGCGCGTAGGGCGCATAGGGCCCATGCCCGGCGCTGGGCCGCAGGCGGTACAGCCACGACCGGCGGTTCTCGTGGCGCGGGGCGGTGAAGGCCGTGCCCGACAGCTGCTCGGCATAGAGCCCGAACGGCGGCGTCTGCGGCGAGTTCTGGCCCACCGGCAGGGCGCCGGGGACGGCCTCGCTGCTGAAGTGGTTGCCGAAGCCGGATTGGTAGTGGAGGTCCATGAGCGTTTCCGTGACCCTCTGGCCATCATTTATCGTTGTCATCCCGGAAGCCTCGCAGAGGCTGTCCGGGACCCAGGGGAACCGCACCGCGTCAGCCCAGTCCCCTGGGTCCCGGCTCTACGCTACGCTTCGGCCGGGATGACACGGAAGGGGAATTCGGAGAAAGCCCTCAGGCCTCGACCGTGATCACGCCGCGGCGGATCTGGTCCAGCTCGATGCTCTCGAACAGGGCCTGGAAGTTGCCGTTGCCGAAGCCCTGGTTGCCCTTGCGCTGGATGATCTCGAAGAAGATCGGGCCGAACAGGTTCTCGGTGAAGATCTGCAGCAGCAGGCCTTCCTCGCCGACATTGCCGTCCAGCAGGATGCGGTTCTTCTTCAGGCGCTCGGTGTCCTCGCCGTGGCCGGGCACGCGCTTGTCGACCAGCTCGTAATAGGTCTCGATCGTGTCCTGCAGCTTCACGCCGCGCGCCCGCAGGCGCTCCACCGTGTCGTAGATGTCCTCGGTGGTCAGGGCCAGGTGCTGGATGCCCTCGCCGTTGTACTGGCGGATGAACTCCTCGATCTGGCTCTGGTCGTCCTGGCTCTCGTTCAGCGGGATGCGGATGGCCTTGTCGGGGGCGATCATCGCCTGGCTGAACAGGCCCGTGGCCTGGCCCTTGATGTCGAAGTACTTCTGCTCCTCGAAGCCGAAGACGTCGCGATAGAAGGTCGACCAGGTGCGCATCTGGCCCCGGCGGACGTTGTGGGTCAGGTGGTCCAGCAGGTCCAGGCCGACATTGTTGGCCGCTTCCGCCTCGGCCGCGCCGGCGACCGGGGTCCAGGTCGAGAAGACCGCGTCGGGACCGGCCACCAGGTACAGCATCGAGCCGCCGATGCCTTCCAGCACCCGCGCGCCCTCGCCCAGCACGGTCGGGCCGGCGTCGGCCGCCACGGCGCCGCGCTTCAGGGCCGCGGCGTAGGCCTGCTCGACGTCGGCGACGGTGAAGGCCATGCCGTTGGCCGAGGGGCCGTGGGCGGCGCGGAACTCGGCGACCTGGCCGGTGGGCTCGTCATTGACCAGCAGGTTGATGCGGCCCTGCTTGTAGCGGGTCACGGCCTTGGTCGGATGGGTCGAGGCGGCGACGAAGCCCAGTTGCTCGAACAGCGCCTTCATGGCGGCCGGCTCGGGGCTGGTGAACTCCACGAAGGCGAAGCCGTCGAGGCCCAGGGGGTTTTCGGGGGAGATGCTCATGGACGTGGCTCCGAAGGATCAGAGAGCGAGAGCGGCCGGCAGGGCGGCGATCAGGCGGTCGTTGTCGGCGGGGCGGCCGATGGTGATCCGCACCCAGCCGCCAGGGACGGGCGTGGGACGGACGATAAGCCCTTCCCGCAACAAACGCGCGGCGGTGGCTTCGGCGCCCGCCGGGCTGCGCAGGAAGACGAAGTTGGCGGCGCTCTGGGTGCGCTCCACGCCCATGGCGTCCAGCACGGCCTCGACCCGGCCGCGCTCGGCGATCGTGAGCGCCACGGTCCGTTCCAGGTGTTCCTGGTCGTCCCAGGCGGCCAGGGCGGCGGCCTGGCTGATGGCGGTGACGTTGAAGGGCGGGCGGATGCGGTCCAGATAGCCCGTCAGCTCGGCCGACGAGCAGATCCCATAGCCCACCCGCATCCCGGCCAGGCCGTAGGCCTTGGAGAAGGTGCGGCCCGACACCCAGGTCCCGCCCCAGGCCTTCAGCAGCTCCAGGGTGTCGAAGGCCTCGTGGTATTCGCGATAGGCCTCGTCGACGAAGACGACGGTCGAGCGCGGCGTGACGGCCAGGATCTCGGCCATCTCGACGCCGGTCATGGCGTTGCCGGTCGGGTTGTTGGGCGTGCACAGCACCAGCAGCTTGGGGCCCTTGGCGGCCTCGACCTTGAAGGCCTCGACGTCGAGGTCGAAGTTCGCCAGGCGCGGGACGTCGATGAAGACCGCCTCGGCGCAGCCGCCGAAGATCGCGTAGGCCGGGAAGGTCGGCGAGCTGAGCAGGACGCTGTCGCCCGGGTGCAGCACGGCGCGGAACAGGTAGTCGATCAGGGCTTCCGAGCCCGGGGTCATGACGATCCGCGCCGGATCGACCGCCAGCCGCTCGCCGATCGCGGCGCGCAGGGTCTCGCAATAGGGGTCGGGATAGATCTCGGGGCTGGCCAGGGCGGCCTGCACGGCGTCGGCGACCTTGGGGCTGCAGCCCAGCAGGTTCTCGTTGCTGGCCAGCTTGGACAGGTCCGCGCGGCCGGCCAGGCGACCGGCCTCGGCCAGGGTCATGCCGGCCTTGTAGGCGCTGACGCCTTCCAGCGCCGGACGCACGGGCGAGACCACGGCGG
The DNA here is from genome assembly GCF_037402475.1 of Caulobacter sp. CCG-8. Classification (NCBI taxonomy): domain Bacteria; kingdom Pseudomonadati; phylum Pseudomonadota; class Alphaproteobacteria; order Caulobacterales; family Caulobacteraceae; genus Caulobacter; species Caulobacter sp. CCG-8. The sequence goes on along the minus strand of NZ_JBBEUD010000019.1, from coordinate 86,945 downwards.
GCGACAGGGACTTTTGATCGACAACCAGCATGCCGCGCTCCTCCGGACAGAACCGGGGCAAGTTAACGCGACGGGCCGGTCAGAGCGTGGCGATCATGGCCAACATACAGATAAATAATGTCACTATATGCCAACGATTATCCACTTCGGGTCATGTTGAGACATGCCCCAGTTGCGACGCGACAGCCGTCCACGCGACACGGCTTGACTCGCGCGACGGCCTCGGACCAAATCGCGTTATACTAGAAAAATCCCGTTACTAAATCCATGAGGGCATGATGCGCGCCGCGGGACGCCCGTCGCAGAGTCACGAGGAAAGCATGTCGACGCCAACCATCGACCATGTGGTCGTGCTGATGCTGGAGAACCGTTCCTTCGACAGCCTTTTGGGCTGGCTCTACCAGACCGGCGCGCCGTCCCAGGTCCTGCCGGCGGGCTCCAGCCCCACCTTCGACGGCCTGCAGACGGTCGACCTGGGCGCCTTCACCAACACCGCCTCCAATCCCGCGATCTCTAGCCCGCCGATCCAGGGCGCGCAGGGCTTCACCGTCCCCACGATCGACCCCGGCGAAGAGCTCGAGCACGTCAATCTGCAGTTCTTCAACACCGAGACGTTCCCGCCGGTCACCGAAGCCAACATGCTGGGCTACCTGCAGGACTTCGTGAACGTGATGACGGCGCTGGGCATCGACGCCGGCGACATCCCCGGCCTCGCGCCCGAGGTGATGCAGAGCTACACGCCCCAGCAGTTGCCGGTGCTGAACCAGCTGGCCCAGGCCTATGCGGTCAGCGACGCCTGGTACGCCTCGGTCCCGTCCCAGACCAATCCCAACCGCGCCTTCCTGATGTGCGGCACCTCGCTGGGCCTGGTCAACAACGGCCAGTTGGAGGACCCGAACTCGCCGGCCGCGACGATCGAGTCGATGCTGGGCATGTCCATCGGCGACGACCGCTTCGACGCGCCGACCATCTTCAACGCCGTGGACGCCGCCGGCCGGGGCTGGAACGTGTTCTGGCAGGCGCCGTACCTGCCCGAGAAAATCTCGACCCTGCTGGAATACGGCAAGGCGCTGGCCACGGTGCTGGCCGTGGTCGACCCGCCGGTCGGGGTCGCGCTGCTGGCCACCTGGACGGCCCTGCAGCCCTATATCAGCTACATGCAGTCGCTGACCAACGGCCAGCTGGAGTCCTGCTACACGTGGCGGCTGTTCCCCCAGATCCAGAACCTGAAGGACGCCAGCAGCAAGTTCCAGTCGCTGGACCAGTTCCACAAGCTGGCCCAGGCCGGGAACCTGCCGGCGTTCAGCTATATCGAGCCCTACTGGTCGATCTCGCAGACCACCATGGCCAGCCAGTCGTCCCTGCCCAAGGCGCTGATCACGGCCCTGGGCAACGACTACCACCCGCCCAGCAACCTGCTGGTGGGCGAACAGTTCGTGAAGGAGGTCTACACCAGCCTCATCTCGCACCAGGACGCCTGGCAGAAGACCCTGCTGCTGATCACCTTCGACGAGTTCGTGGGCACGTTCGACCACCAGACCGCGGGCCTGGCGCAGGGGCTGGTGCAGCCGCCCTGGGGCTCGGGCACGCCGCCGGCCCTGGCCACCCAGAACAACTTCAACTTCGACCGGCTGGGCGGCCGCGTGCCGACCATCGTGGTCTCGCCCTACATCCAGGCGGGCACGGTGTTCCGCTCGCCCACCGATACGCCCTACGACCACACCTCCATGATCGCCACGGCGCTGAAGCTGCTGGGCGGCTCGAGCCAGCTGTCGGACTTCGGGGCCCGGGCCGAGGCGGCGCCGACCTTCGAGACCGTGATGACCCTGAGCCAGCCGCGCACCGACGCGGCGAACCTGGACTTCATGGACAAGACCCGGAAGAACGGCGACGGCGTGAAGTACGGCGACAGCTTCCTGCTCAAGAACCAGAACGGCCACCACCTGACGGCCTTCCAGGCCGCGGTGAAGGCGGCGATCCCGGGCCTGCCCAGCGGGGCCATGGGCATGTGCGTCGACATCGGCCTGGCCGCCCTGTTCCCCACCCTGGGAGAGGGCACGCCCTCGCCCCTGAGCTTCGTGACGCCGGCGTCCAACGTCTCGGGCCACGTGCCCGACCAGGCCCAGGTCTACCTGATCTCACGGGAATCCGGGCTGTGGGCGGCCAACGCCCTGGGGGCGTGGAGCGACTCCCACGACTGCTACTACTACACGCCCTATTTCGACGGGGACTACCTGCCCTACCAGACCTGGACCATCCACAACAAAAGCCGGCCGGGCCAGTCGATCAGCTACGGCGACCAGGTGATCCTGATGAACAACCAGTTCCAGCAGGGCCTGAGCCGCGACACCCGGCCGTTCGAGGGCAGCTGGATCAGCACCAGTTCCAGCCCCGACTACTGGACCGTCGAACCCGCGCCGGTGACCCCGCCCAGCTAGGGCGGGGCGCGCCTATTCCAGATAGTCCAGCGGCAGGGCCGTCGCGTCCTTGATCGTCTCCAGCACGAAGGACGACCGGATGTCCTTGACCGCCGGCATCTTCAGCAGGCGCTTCATCGTGAACTCGGCGTAGGCGTCCAGGTTCGGCGCGACCACGCGCAGCAGGTAGTCGTAGCCGCCGGTCATGGCGTGGCAGCCCACTACCATCGGCTCGCGCCGCACGGCCTCGGCGAAAGCCTCGGCGGCGGTCTCGCTGTGGCGGTCGACCTGGACCTCGACATAGGCCAGGAGGTCCAGCCTGGCCTTGCGCCGGTCCAGCAGGGCGACATAGCCGCTGATCAGGCCCGAGGCCTCCAGCTGCTTGACCCGGCGCAGGCAGGGGCTGGGCGACAGGCCGACCCGCTCGGCCAGCTCCACGTTCGTGATCGAACTGTCCTGCTGGAGGATCTCCAGGATCTTCCGATCGGCGCGGGTGAGGTTCATCGTGACCTGGATTGAAGCTGGATTGGCAGGTTGTGACCCATAGCAGATGCTCCCCCTCCGGGGGAGCTGTCGCGAGGGGCTTTCCCGGTCTGCGGCCTTCCCCCTCCGTCGGCTTCGCCGACACCTCCCCCGGAGGGGGAGGATCCAAAGCAAAACCCCCGGAGCTTTCGCCCCGGGGGTCTCGGTTACGCTTACTGGTACGCTACTAAACTTATCGAGCTTTTCAGTTGGCCAGGCGACGCAGGAACGACGGGATCTCCAGATCCTCGCCTTCGTCCGTGGTCGGCTGCTCCAGCGGCTGCAGCTGCGGGCGGGCCGAACCCCGTTGCGGCTGCTGCTGGGCCGGTTGCTGCTCGTAGCGCTGCTGGCGACCGCCGCCGAACAGGCTCATCCAGCCGCCCGACTTCTGGGCCCGGCGGTCTTCGTAGGTTTCGCTGTACAGCGGCTCTTCCTCGACCTCGGCGGTGTCGGCGACCAGCGGGTCGACGATGCGGGTCACGCGCGGCGCCGGGGCGGTCACGCGGGGCTCTTCCATCACCGGCTCTTCGAAGTGCAGGTCTTCCTGGGCTTCGACGATCGGAGCGGGTTCTTCATAGGTCGGTTCCGGCGCGTACGAGGCGACCGGGGCCGGAGCCGCGGCGGGACGCTCGATCGGGCGCGGCTCGTAGCGCATGCCCGGGCGGCCGGTCTCGGCCACGGTCGGAGCGGGCGCCGGAGCGGCCTGCGGCGCCGCCGGACGGGTCTCGGCGATCAGCGGCTGGGCCGTGGTGTTGCGCGCGACGGGCTTGGGCTCGATCTGGGCGATCGAGGCGCCGTCCATGCCGGTGGCGACCACCGACACGCGGATCACGCCGTCCAGCGACGGATCGAAGGCGGCGCCGAAGATGATGTTGGCTTCCGGATCGACCTGGTCCGAGATCGCGTTGGCGGCCTCGTCGACTTCCAGCAGGGTCATGTCCATGCCGCCGGTCACGTTGACCAGCACGGCCTTGGCGCCCTTCAGCGAGACTTCGTCCAGCAGCGGGTTGGCGATGGCGTTCTGGGCGGCCATCAGGGCGCGGTCTTCGCCGGTGCCCTCGCCGGTGCCCATCATCGCCTTGCCCATCTCGGTCATGACCGTGCGGACGTCGGCGAAGTCGAGGTTGATCAGGCCCGGCAGGACCATCAGGTCGGTGATCGAGCGGACGCCCGAGTGCAGCACCTGGTCGGCCATGCCGAAGGCTTCGGCGAAGGTCGTGCGCTCGTTGGCGACGCGGAACAGGTTCTGGTTCGGAATGACGATCAGGGTGTCGACATAGCGCTGCAGCTCACCGATGCCGGCGTCGGCCAGACGCATGCGGTGACGACCTTCGAAGTGGAAGGGCTTGGTGACGACGCCGACGGTCAGGATGCCGCGCTCGCGGGCGCACTTGGCGATGATCGGGGCCGCGCCGGTGCCGGTGCCGCCGCCCATGCCGGCGGTGATGAACACCATGTGCGCGCCGTCCAGGTGCTCGCCGATCTCGGGGAAGCTCTCCTCGGCGGCGCTCATGCCCACTTCGGGGTGCGCGCCGGCGCCGAGGCCCTGGGTGACTTGCACGCCCAGTTGGATGCGACGGTCGGTCTTGGCGAACTGGAGCTGCTGCGCGTCGGTGTTGGCCACCACGAACTCAACACCCTCGAGGCCGGCCTCGATCATGTTGTTGACAGCATTGCCACCGGCCCCACCGACGCCGAACACCACGATACGCGGCTTCAGTTCAGTGGTACGCGGCGCGGAAAGAGAAATAGCCATGGGACCCTCGCGTCCTAAACGCCGAATTCGTCAACTACCGAGCGGATCAACCGCCGGGAGTCATCTCGACGATCGGGTTAACAGAACAACCACCAACCTTAATCGGTGGTTAACTCCATAAAGTGAGTCGGCCCGGGGTCGATCCCAAAGCGCCTCTAAAAATCCAGTTATCCAAAGGAATCACGAGGGATTCCTTGGGTTCCCGAAGGTAGCCAAAACCCCCGTGCGGCGGAACGCCGCTGACCGAAAAAGCCTTGGAAAACCCCGTTTTCAGAGCGTCGAAAACTAGGCTGTCAGGTGTTTCCGACACTTAGATCGTAAACGAACAGGCTTAAGTTCTGTTAAGACTTGGCCGTTGCTCTTGGCCAGCTTCACCAAGACGAAAAAATTTCGTGTCACGCGCGATTTCGAGGTCGCGCCCCGACGGGGCGACTCAGCCAAGCTTCTAGTCAAGCTCGGAAGATGTGGGACGAAGTCCCACGATGTTCGATCAGAGATTGTCGCGCAGCCACGCCGCGGCTCGGGCGACCGGGCTGGCGTTGGGGTCCAGCGGACGCTTGCGGATCGCCGCCCCGGCCAGGGCCTTGGGCGAGACGACCTCGCGCGGACCGAAGGCCGTGCGGTGCAGGACGCCGGCGGCGGCGCAGAAGGCCGGACCGGAGGCGGCGTCGGCCAGGTGCGGCACCCGGCGCGGACGACCCAGGCGGACGGGGCGGTCGAAGACGCGCACGGCCACTTCGCGCACGCCGGCCAGCTGGCTGGCGCCGCCAGTCAGGACGATGCCCGCGCCCGGCTCGACCGGCGCGCCCGAGGCCTTCAGGCGCTCGCGCAGCAGCTCCAGCGTCTCCTCGACGCGAGGCTGGATGATGCCCTTCAGCAGGCTGCGGGGCGCGATCACCGGGCCCGCGCCCGGATCGTCGCCGCGCGGCGGAGCCTCGATCATCTCGCGGTCCTCGTTGGCCGAGGCGATGGCGCTGCCGTGCAGGGTCTTGATGCGCTCGGCTCCGGCGACCGAGGTCTGCAGGCCGCGGGCGATGTCCTGCGTGACGTGCCCGCCGCCGACGGCCAGGCTGTCGACGTGGCACAGGGCGCCGTTGTTGAACACGGCCACCGAGGTCGAGCCGCCGCCCATGTCGATGCAGACCGCGCCCAGGTCCATCTCGTCCTCTTCCAGGGCCGCCAGGGCCGAGGCGAAGGGCGCGGCGACCACGCCCTCGAAGCTGAGGTGGGCGCGTTCCACGCAGTGGGCCAGGGTGTGGAAGATGTTCTCGTTGACCGAGACGACCAGCAGCTCCAGCCCCAGGGCGCGGCCGAACATGGCGCGCGGGTCGCGGATGCCGCGCTGGCCGTCCACCGACCAGGCGATCGGCAGCAGGTGGATCGGCTTGCGGCCGGGAATGCGGACCTGGGCCAGGGCCGAGGCGATGGCGCGCGACAGGTCGCCGTCGCCGATCGGACGGGCGCCCAGCGACACCTGGGTATGGACGCGGTGGCTGGCCAGCTGGCCGCCGGCCGTGCAGACCGAAACGCCCTGGACGTTGACGCCGGCCACGGTCTCGGCCCGCTCGACGGCCTGGGCGATGGCCTGGGCCGCCTCGTCCAGATTGACGATCGCCCCGCCGCGCACACCGCGCGACTGCACGTAGCCGACGCCGGCCGTGGTCAGGGTGCGGTTGTCGCGATGGATCCCGTCGGCCTTCATGATGAAGCAGGTGACCTTGGACGCGCCCAGGTCGACGGCCGCGACCGCGGGCTGACGCACGAGCGTCGCCTTCAAGCCTTCCCTGGCTTGTTTCCGGTCATCCAGTCGCGACATCGCTACAGTCACCTCACACACAAGTTCATGATCAGGCCCCGCCGGCCACGGGCTGCCCGGGCAGCACCGCGTCGCGAGGCCTCACGGCCACCATTTCGGGATCGCGCAGATCGATGCGCGCGAAACCGAGATCGAGGATTCGTTGTCGTTGATCGAGCTGATCCAATTGAATCAGCGCGGACTCTTCGTCAATGGCCGGAAGCTGGATCAGCGAACCATCTTTCAAGCGCAGGTCCCAACGACGGTCGTCGACCCGCACCAGGGCCTCCAGACGGTCGCGCAGGCGCGGCCGCGCGTTGACGGCCGGCAGGATGGCGCCGGCGGCCTGGTCGGCGCCCTGCCCCACCACCAGCGGCAGCTGCGGGAAGCGCGCGGCGTCGGCCTCGCGGATGATCCGGCCCTCGCCGTCGATCACGCGCATCGCGCCGGAGTGCTGCCACACGGCCAGGGCCGGGCGCTCCTCGACGGAGATGAACACGGTGTCGGGCAGCAGGCGCACGACCTTGGCGGACTTGACCCAGCCCACGCCCTCGACCCGCGCGCGCAGGTCGTTGAGGTCGAGACCCAGGGTCGGCTGGTCCTGGTAGAGCGCCGTGGCGTTCAGGATGTCGGCCTTCGCCATCGGCGAGGCGCCCTCGATGTGCACGGTCTTCAGCTTGAAGCCCAGGTCGGCGAACTCGCCGTCGACGCCGCGCCCCAGGGCCTCGCCCAGGTGCTGCAGGCGATGGCCGGTGGCCAGGGTGGCGATCACGGCGACGGCCAGGGCGCCGCCGGCCACGGTCAGGGCCAGGCGCGGCGAGACGCCCACGCCTCCACGCGCGGCTTGCAGCTTGCCGGCCGGCGGCGCGGCGTTGCGCGCGGCCGGGCGGGCCTTCGGACTTGCGGGCGCTTCGGCCCGGGGGCGCGTTGGCTTACGCGATCCCCCCCGCACTGACGCGGGCATAAGCGTCCTCCACGATCCAGAACACTAAACGATCAAACGAAACGCCGGTGTGGTCCGCCTGCTCGGGGACGAGCGAAGTGGGTGTCATGCCAGGCTGCGTATTGACCTCTAAAAGGACCAGAAGGTCGTTAATGTCGTCATAACGGAAGTCGCATCGGGTCACACCTCGGCAACCAAGACTTGTATGGCCAAGCTCGGCCATGCGCATGGCCCGATCCCTTACGGCGCTGGGAATCGGGGCTGGAAGCAGGTGGATCGAACCGCCTTCGGCGTACTTGGCCTCGTAGTCATAGAAACCTGTGGACGAGCGGATTTCGGTTACCGCCAGGGCCCTGGGACCATTTGACTCACCCACCACGGCGACCGCCAGCTCCAGACCCGGAACGAAGGGCTCGACCATCACCCGCTCCCCGAACGCCCAGTCGGGCGCGTCCAATTCGCGCGGCGGTCCGTTGGCTCCTTCGCGGACGATGAACACCCCCACCGACGAGCCCTCGGCGTTGGGCTTCACCACGTAGGGCGGCGGCATCACATGGTCGCGCGCGACATCGTGGCGGTCGTACAGGCCGCCGCCAGGGACGGGAATGCCCGCCGCCGCCAGCACGGCCTTGGACTTGGCCTTGTCCATGGCCAGGGCCGAGGCCAGGACGCCGGAGTGGGTGTAGGCCAGGCCCAGGGTCTCGAGCACGCCCTGGACGCAGCCGTCCTCGCCCCAGCGGCCGTGCAGGGCGTTGAAGACGACGTAGGGCTTGAGGCGGGCGAGGACCTCGGCGACATCGGGCCCCGGATCCACGCGACTGACCCGCGCGCCCAGGCGCTCCAGGGCGTCGGCGCAGAGCGCGCCGGTGGTCAGGCTGACCTCACGCTCGGCGGAGGGGCCGCCCAGAAGGACGGCGATGTGATGGTCTGTAAGGGGCTGGGTCATGCGTCCTGGCTAGCGAGGACGCGTCGAGACCTGAGGGAGCGGCTTCGGAAGTTCGGTGCAGGGTTTGGGGACACGCCGCGAGGGCATGTCCCCGGCCCGCGATCGGGGACACGCCCTTGCGGCGCGTCCCCACGTCTCGCTAGTGCCCCGCCGGAGCGGCCGGGGCGGCCGTCTTCAGCGCCCGGAAGTCGATGTCGCTGTCGGCCACCAGGTAGATGAAGCTGGCCCAGGCGGCGACGTTCTGCGCCAGTTCGTCCGGACGGACCTTGTTGAGGGTGTCGTCCATCGTGTGGTGGTAGTCGAAGTAGCGGCTGGCGTCCTGCTCCAGCTCGATCGACGGCACGCCGGCTTCTTCCAGTCCCTCGATGTCCGAACCGCCATGGGCCGACGGGTCGCGATTCACATAGATCTTGAGCGGAGCCAGCACGTTGCCGGCGACCGTGGCGATGGCGTGCTTCTGGGCGCCGGCGGGCAGCTTGAGCGAGTAGATGCGGTCGGCGCCGGTGTCGCTTTCGCCCGCCAGCACGATCTTGGGCAGCTCGTCCTTGTGGGCCGCCACATAGGCTTCCGACGAGCCGCCGCTCTCTTCCGAGCCGAACATCACCACGCGGATGGTGCGCTTGGGATGCTTGGGCAGGTCGCCGATCAGCTTGGCGGCGGCCGTGGTGATGGCCACGCCGGTGGCGTCGTCCAGGGCGCCGGTGCCGACGTCCCAGCTGTCCAGGTGGCCGCCGATGACGATGACTTCGTCAGGCTTTTCCGAGCCCTTGATCTCGCCCGAGATGTTCCAGGCCACGTCGGCCGGATCGACGGTCGAGGCCAGCTTCAGCTTGATGCGCAGCGGGCCCTTGGCGGCCAGGCGTTCCAGCTGCTCGGCCTCCGGCACGCCCATGGCGGCCGAGGGGATCGAGGCGACGCCGTCGCCGAAGGCGGTGACGCCGGTGTGCGGCACGGTGGAGTCCGAGGTCGAGACCGAGCGGATCAGCAGGGCGACGGCCCCGCGCTTGGCGGCCTCGACCGGACCGGCGCGGCGCGAGATGCCGGCCACGCCGTAGCCGGCGCCGTCCTGGGCGCGGACCATCGGCTGGGTGATCACCACGATCTTGCCCTTCAGCGAGCCCTCGGGCGCGGCGATCATCTCGGCGTAGGTCTTGAACAGCGCGACCTCGGCCTCGATGCCCTCAGGGCCGGTCGGCACGGTGCGGCCCAGGCCGACGATGTTCAGCTTCATCGGATAGGGAGCGACCAGTTCGGCGCTTTCCTCGCCGCGCGTCCACGACGGCTTGGCGAATTCCTCGACCTTGACGTTGGTGAAGCCCAGGGCCTTCAGCTTGGCCACACCCCAGTCCTTGGCCCGGGCCATGGCCGGCGAGCCGACGATGCGCGGGCCGATGTTGGTGGTCAGGTCCTCGGTGACGTTCCAGGCCGTGCGGTCCAGCAGGGCCTTGTCGCGCAGGGCCTCGGCGGTCTTGACGTCCTGGGCGTGGGCGGCGCCGGCCATCAGGGCGGTCGCGGCGGCGGCGGTCAGCAGAGTGCGGAACAGGCGCATGAAATCTCCCTCGATTTGGGGGTTTCATAGCACCGCTATTGCCAGCGGATAGGCAACAACCGGATGAACTATCGGTAACCTTTGGGACTGAGACGGGGACATGCACTTGGGCGTGTCCCCAGCCGCATCACGGGCGCCGAGCCGGACTTGGGGACACGCGCAAGCGCATGTCTCCGGCCGCGCCTCAGCCCGCCCGCCCGATCCGCTTGATCTCCCAGTCCAGCTGGACGCCGGTCTTGGCCAGGACGTCGGCGCGGACGGTGTCGCCCAGGCCTTCCAGGTCGGCGGCGGTGGCCTCGCCGGTGTTGATCAGGAAGTTGCTGTGCAGAGGGCTGAACATCGCCCCGCCGTACGGCTTGCCGCGCCAGCCGGCCTCGTCGACCAGCTTCCACGACGAGTGGCCGGGCGGGTTCTTGAAGGTCGAGCCGCCAGTCTTCTCGCGGATCGGCTGGGTGGTCTCGCGGCGCGCGGTGATCTCGGCCATGCGGGCCTGGACCGCCGCCGGGTCGTCGGGCGTTCCCTGGAACACCGCCTGGACCCAGAACATGCTGTTGGCCGGCACCTCGGTGTGGCGATAGGTGAAGCCGAAGTCCTCGTTGTTCCAGACCCGCATCTCGCCGGTGCGGTCGTAGCCCCAGGCGCTGACCAGGATGTCCTTGGTCTCGCGGCCGTAGCAGCCGGCGTTCATGGTCAGGGCGCCGCCGACGGTGCCGGGGATGCCGACGAAGAACTCCAGCCCCGCCAGGCCGGCCTTGGCCGCCGCCCGGGCGACCTGGGCGTCCAGCGCCGCCGGCCCGGCGATGATCAGGTTCTCCTCGGCGTCGACGATCACCTCGCCGAACGCCCGGCCGGCGCAGCGGATGACCACGCCCTCGACGCCGCCGTCACGGATGATGACGTTGGAGCCGACGCCAAGCGCCTGGACCGGAACCTCCTCCGGCAGCGCCATGAGGAAGTCGCGCAGGTCGTCCGGATCGGCCGGCAGGAACAGCACCTCGGCCGGCCCGCCGACGCGGAACCAGGTGAACGGGCCCAGGGGCTCGTCGAACAGCAGCTTGCCGCGAACGGCGGGGAGCGACGCCTTCCAGCTCACTTCGCCCCCCTTCACTTGGACAGCGCTTCCAGCTGACCCGGCAGGGCGTAGGCCCAGCTGGTGATGTCGCCCGCGCCCAGCAGAACGACCAGGTCGCCCGCCTGGGCCTCCTGGGCGATCAGGGCCGGCAGGGCGGCGGGGCTTTCCAGCGGCAGGGCCCGGCGGTGGCCGAACTTCTTGAGGCCTTCGACCAGGTGGTCGCGGTCCACGCCCTCGATCGGCTGTTCGCCGGCCGTGTAGACGTCGGCGACGATCACCGTGTCGGCGTCGTTGAAGCAGCTGCTGAACTCGGTCATCAGGTCGCGCAGGCGGGTGAAGCGGTGCGGCTGGACCACGGCGATCACCTTGCCCGTCGAGACCGCGCGGGCGGCCTTAAGCACGGCGGCGATCTCCACCGGGTGGTGGCCGTAGTCGTCGACCACGCGGATGCCGTTGGCCACGCCCGTGGTGGTGAAGCGGCGCTTGACCCCGCCGAAGCCGGCCAGGCCGGCGCGGATGGCGTCGGCGTCGACGCCCAGCTCGCGGGCCACGGCCACGGCGGCGGTGGCGTTGAGCACGTTGTGGTGGCCGGCCATCGGCATCTTCAGCCCGTCATAGCGGACCGGCTCGCCGTCGCGCGGGGAAACCAGAATGTCGAACGTAGCGCCGTCGGGACCCATCTGGATGTTGGAGACGCGAACCTCGGCCTGCGGGTTGGCGCCGTAGGTGACCAGGCGGCGGTTCTCGATGCGCGAGGTCAGGGCCTGGACTTCCGGATGGTCGGTGCAGACCGCCGCGAAGCCGTAGAAGGGGATGTTCTCGATGAAGTCCTGGAAGCCGCGCTTCACCGCGTCGAAGTCGCCCCAGTGGTCCAGGTGCTCGGCGTCGATGTTGGTGACGATGGCCACGGTGGACTTCAGCTTCAGGAAGCTGCCGTCGCTCTCGTCGGCCTCGACCACGATCCAGTCGCCCTCGCCGACCTTGGCGTTGGTGCCGTAGGCGTTGATGATGCCGCCGTTGACCACGGTGGGGTCCAGGGCGCCGGCGTCCAGCAGGGCCGCGACCATCGAGGTGGTCGTCGTCTTGCCGTGCGTGCCGCCCACGGCGACGCTGAACTGCAGGCGCATCAGCTCGGCCAGCATCTCGGCGCGGCGCACCAGCGGCAGGCGCTTGTCGCGGCCGGCGACCATCTCGGGATTGTCGCCCTTCACCGCCGTCGAATAGACGATGGCCGAAGCGCCTTCGACATTGGCCGCGTCGTGGCCGATGAAGATGCGCGCGCCCAGCTTCTCCAGGCGCTCGGTGTTGGCGCTGGCCTTGGCGTCGCTGCCCTGCACGGTGTAGCCGATGCGGATCATGATCTCGGCGATGCCGGACATGCCGATGCCGCCGATGCCGATGAAGTGCACGGGGCCGAGTTCGAAGGGGACGGGTCGTCGACGCTGGATCATCCGGCTCGATTAGACGATTTGGCGACGGGGTGAAACGGGATGTTTGGTGCAGATCGCGTGGATTTTGGCCTTCGGGCAAGCGTGGCCGGTGCGGTCTGCGGCCTGGTCGCCCTCGCCCCGCCCGCGTTCGCCCAGGTCCCGCTCGAGCTGCGCCTGGCCGATGTGGGCCGCTTCGCCAGCTTCGTGGACATGGGCGGGATCGCCTGGACGGGGCGGACGGCCAGGCTTCGCGTGCTGCAGGTGACCGAGGACGGCTTCACCGCCGGGAGCGAGGCCTTCTGGGGCGGCTGGCGCCATGAACTGATCGACTGCGACGCCCGCACGATCGCCCACGCCGGTTTCTCCAGCGTCCGGGTCGGCGGTCGCGAGGGCCCGGTCAGCGGCGATCTGCGCCCAGCCGCGGCGATCCCCTCCGGAAGCGCAGACGACGCGGTGGCCAAGCTCGTCTGTGATGGGTGGCGGCCCTATGCGGGCGTGGCGCCGGCCGCGAACGTCGAGGAAGCCGTTAGGATCGGCCGTCCGCTGATCGCCACGGGCGCCGAGCCCTGACCGCCCGCGCGAAGCGTTACGGGCGGCCTCGCAATCTCCAGCTGAATCCTCGTTCCGCTCCCCGAAAAATCCGGCTACCCATGGCCAAGTTCCAAATCGCTTTCGGGGGAAGCGTACATGCGTCTGAAATCCTTCTTGCTGGCCGGCGTCCTGACGCTCGGCGCGGGACCGGTCATGGCAGGCGAGCCCAGCGATTGGGTGCGCTGCGACGGCCTGGCCAAGCCCGAGAACGTCGGCGTCACGCTCAGCCGGCTGGTGCCCGCGATCATGACGGCCGGTCTGATGGGCCTTCCCGAAGCCAGCCGCGAGGAACCGGCCGAACAGGGCGCCGCCGGCGTCAAGGCCTGCGACACCGTGCTGGCCGACCCGATGCTCGACCGCTACTGGGCCCGCAAGGTCAGCCTGCTGAAGGCCCGCGCCCTGCACCACATCGAGGCCGGCGACCTGGACGCGGGCCTGACCGACCTGGCGGCCACCCACGCCGCCGCCGCCGGCAATGTCGACGACGCCACCTATGCGCGGTCCCTGGGCGCGTCGACCCAGCTGTTCGAGGCCGCGACCCAGCTGAAGAAGGATCGGTTCGACGAGGCCGCCGCCCTGGCGATCAAGGCCGCCGACGCCCGGCCCTACTCGCTGGAGGTGGGGATGGCCGCCGTGCGCATCCTCGACGCCGATCCGCGCTGGTCGCCCGACGAGGACCGTGTCCTGACCCGCGTGGCGGCGCTGGAGCCCGACCTGCGCGTGGCCCGCGCCAAGTCCCGCGAATGGGGCGGTCAGCACGCCCGCGCGGCCGCAGACTGGGCGGCGATGGCCGATTCCCCGACGTCGCCGCTGGCCGGCGTGCGGCTGCCGCGCGGCATGACCCTGCCCACCATGACCGGCGATCCGGTGTTCATGGCCCGGGCCGCCCTGGCCTATGCCCGGGCCGGCGACAACGCGGCCGCCGCGCCCCTCATCGCGCGCTACAAGACCGATTTCGCCGCCCCGCCCGCCGCGGCTCCGGCGGGCGACGACGTGATGGCCAACATGGTGGCGCGGCTGCGCGCCGAGCAGGCCAAGAACGCGCAGGGCTTCATCACCGTGGCCGAGGCCTGGACCCAGGCGAACGACGGGAAGATCGACCAGGCGCGGGCCACGCTGGAGACGCTGGGCGACCGTTTGCCCGCCACGCCCGCCACCCTCGACCTGATCGAGAAGGTGAAGCGACCGACGCCGGCGGGCATGGTGTCCCTGGCCCCGTCCGCCTCGGCCCAGATGGAGGCCCTGATGAACGCCGACCGCGCCGACGCGGCCCGGCGCCTGGATCCGAAGAGCTTCGCCAAGGCCCTGCCGCCGCTGGAGCGCGCCGACCGCTCCTATTCCAAGCAGAGCGCTTGGTTCAAGCCGAACGGCTTCAAGGACAAGAAGACCGCCGACGGCAAGGGCGCCTCGATCGAGTTCTCGGGCGCGTTCTCGACCCACGCGGCGGTCGAGGAGATGATGCTGCTGCGCGCCGCCCAGCTGACGCGCGAGGCGGGCCGGACCGGCTTCGTGATCCGCAAGCGGGCCGACTACAAGCAGTACATGGTCCAGACGATGTACGGCTCGGAGATCTCGCGCTCGCCCAACGGCTTCAAGACCACGGCCGAGATCGAGTTCGTCGACGCCCCGCCCGCCGGCGCCGCCGACAGCCTGGTCTTCGACGCCGACAAGGTCTGGAACGATCTCAGCCCCATCTACACCACGCCGGCCCAGGGCAAGACCTAGGCGCGGCCGGGGCCGCGGGGGCGCTGCGTTTTTCGCAATCGCCCCCAAGTGCGGCGCGGGACGGCCGCTATCCTCGATGACGCACCTTCACCGCCCAAGAGGTCGTCATGACAGCCAGCTCCCCGTCCCAGACCCGCCGCGCCACGATCGCCGGAGGCCTGATCACCAGCTTGCTGGTCGCGGGCGGGGCCGAAGCCCGCCCCGCGGGCGACGACCCCAGCCGGGGGATCACCGGCGGCCCGGACGATTGGGCCTTCCTGGTGGGGCGCTGGAACGTCCGCCACCACCGGCTGAAGGAGCGGCTGGTCGGCAGCACCGAATGGCAGGACTTCAACGGGACCTGCGAGAACTGGCCCCTGATGGGCGGGCTGGGCAATGTCGACGACAACCTGCTGGAGCTGCCGGCCGGGACCTATCGCGGCGTCGGCGTCCGGGCGTTCGACGCCGAGACCCGCCAGTGGTCGATCTGGTGGATCGACTCCCGCATCGCCAACATCGACCCGCCGGTGCGCGGCGGCTTCAAGGACGGGACCGGGGTGTTCATCGGCAGCGACACCCACAAGGGAACGCCCGTCACGGTGCGCTTCCGCTGGTCGGAGCTGACCGGCGACACGGCCAAGTGGGACCAGGCCTTCTCCACCGACGGCGGCAAGACCTGGGAGACCAACTGGCGGATGGAGTTCACGCGCGCGAAGGGGTGAGGCCCGCGCAACTCGGCGGCGGCTGGCGCGCTTAAGGCGGCATCGACCCGGAGCGGCCCGCCATGGCGACGAAACTCTCACGCGACGAGCTGGTGGAGCGTCTGGTCAAGGCCGGCGAGGCCGAGGTCGCCGGCGCGCCGCCGGACGAGATCGCCGGCTATTTCGACACCGAGGCGTTCCGCTTCCACGGACCGGACGGCTTCGAGTGCGACTACGAGGGCCTCAACGCCTATTTCGCCGCGATCCGCGCGGCGTTCGACGACCGGACGATCCGGCGCGGGATCATCGTCGTCGAGGGAGACCTCGCGGCCTGCCAGACCTGGATCGAGGGCACGTTCGTGCGCGAATTCACGATGTCGCCCGCCGGTCCGCTGCCACCCAACGGGGCGCGCGTCACGTGGGACCTGATCAACATCTTCCGGTTCGACGATCGCGGCCGGCTGATCGAGGAGTTCGTGCGCACCGACTATCGCAGCTTCCTGCGCCAGCTGGGCGCGGAGCACCGATAGGGCCTAGCGGGCGGTCTGCTCCACCAGGTCGGCCAGCTTCTCGGCCGCGTCCGGCACGGCCACCTTGCGCGCGCCCGCGGCCATGCGGCCCAGGCGCTCGGGGTCCTTGAGCAGGGCGTTCAGGGCGCCGGCCATGGCGTCGACGGTCAGCTCGTCCTCCAGGCAGACGGCGGCCGCGCCGGCCTCCTCCAGCTGCTTGGCGTTGAAGCGCTGGTGGTCGTCGGCGGCGATCTTCAGCGGCACCAGGATCGACGGCCGGCCGGCCACGGCCAGTTCGGTGCAGGTCGAGGCGCCCGAGCGGCCGATCACCAGGTGGGCCTGGCGCAGATAGCCGGCCATGTCTCGGAAGAACGGCGCGACCTCGCAGTCGACCATGGCGTTGCGATAGGTCTTGCGGGCGCCTTCCATGCTCTCGGCGCGGGCCTGCTGGAAGACCTTCAGGCGCGAGCGCAGGTCCTCGGGCAGCTTGGCCACGGCCTCGGGGATCAGCTCGGACAGCAGGCGCGCGCCCTGGCTGCCGCCGGTGACCAGGATGCGCAGCTGCACCTCGGGCGGCAGATAGGGCACGTCGTAGAGCGCGCGGATCGGCGGGCGCACGGGATTGCCCACCACCTGGGCGCGGGCCTTCACGGCGGGCTTGGCCATCTCCAGGGTCGGGAAGGCGCAGGCCACCGCGTTGACCTTGGGGGCCAGGAAGCGGTTCACCCGGCCCAGCACCGCGTTCTGCTCGTGGATCACCGTGGGCCGCTTCTGGCCCAGGGCGCCCAGCAGGGCCGGCAGGGCGGGATAGCCGCCGAAGCCCACGACCACGGCCGGGTCCAGGCGCTTGAAGGCGGCCTTGGCCTGGTTCATGCCCTGCCAGACCACCAAGCCGGCCTTGGCCATGCCGATCGGGTCGCCGGACTTGGCGGTGGCGGCCGACAGCGCCAGGCGCTCCTCGGCGGGGAACTTGTCGGCGTACAGCGCGCCGCGCTCGTCGGTGGCCAGCACGATGCGCCAGCCGCGCACGGCCAGGGTCTCGGCCAGGGCCTGGGCGGGGAACAGGTGTCCGCCGGTGCCCCCGGCGGCGACGACAGCCAGCTTGCTCATCAGACGAAGGCTCCAATACGCGAGCGGATCATGGGCGAGACGGCCTCAAACAAGACAGGCAGCGACAAGACGGGTCTCCCGAGAGACTCAGCCCAGGGCCCCAGCCTGATCGAACTCTCCCGCCCCGCCATAGGCCCCCGGACGCTTGCGCGTCAACGCCAGGGCCATGCCCAGGGTCAGACCCATGGCCAGCATCGACGAGCCGCCGTAGCTGATGAAGGGCAAGGTCATGCCCTTGGTGGGGATCATGTTCAGGTTCACGGCCACGTTGATGAAGGCCTGCTGGCCCACCAGCACGAACAGGCCCGAGGCGGCCACCTGCTCGAAGGTGTCCGACAGCTTCATCGCCCGGTACAGCCCGCGCACCACGATGAAGGCGAACAGGGTGATCAGGGCCAGGGAGAACACCAGGCCGTATTCCTCGGCCGCGACCGAATAGATGAAATCGGTGTGCAGGTCGGGCACGTGGCGCTTCATCACGCCCTCGCCCGGCCCGCGCCCAAACAGGCCGCCGGCGTGGATGGCCTCGGCGGCGCGGGTGATCTGGTGGGTGTCGGCCTGGTCAGGGCTGAGGAACTTCTGCACCCGGGCGTGGACGTGGTCGAACAGGAAATAGGTCGACATCAGCCCGCCGACGGCGACCGCGCCCAGGCCCATGATCCACGAGATCGGCACCCCGGCCATCCAGAAGGCGGCCCCGAAGGCGATGGTGATCAGCACGGTCTGGCCGACGTCCGGCTGGATCAGCAGCAAGGCCACGGCGATGAAATAGAGGGCGAAGGCGATCGAGACGCCCGGCACCCCCTCGCCCTTCTGGCCCTCGGCGAACATCCACGACACCAGCACGATCAGGGCCGGCTTCATGAATTCCGAGGGCTGGAAGGTGAAGCCGCCGATCAGCAGCCAGCGGGCCGCGCCCTTGGCGCTGTGGCCGATGAACGGCAGGGCCGCCATGACCCCGATGGCCACCAGATAGATGAAGAAGGCCGAACGCCGGATGCCCCTGGGGCTCAGCATCGACACCGACAGCACGATCAGGGCGGCGCCCAGGCCGAACACGCACTGGCGGACGGCGAAGTGGAACTGGTCGTCGATGCCGATCCGGGCGGCCGCCGCCGGGCTCGAGGCGAACGACAGCAGCACGCCCACGGTGACCAGGATCGCGGTGGCGCCCAGCAGCCAGCGATCGGTCGTCCACCACCAGACGCCGAGCCGCGAACGGTCGGTGCGGGCGAAGGCGTGGGTGGTCTGGAACGTCATGGCCGGAGGGTCGGAGTTTAGGGTTAAGCGAGTGTTGTTGTGGAGGTTGGAAGAGGTGTGGCGAAAGGGCTCTGATCAGTCCGAACCGGTGTTTTCGTGGCCGAGCGGAAACCAGATCCCACGAACCAGGATGTCGCCCATGTTCGGGATCACATGGCCCTGGTCCAGCCCATCGAGGTTCTTCAGGACCGCCATATCCGCGACGGCCAGTCCGCCAAAGGCCTCTCCAATCAGACGCCGGGCGTCGCCGTCGTCGCGCGCTGTGACACCCGCGCCCAGGTTCAGGGGCGTGGGGTGATCGATCGGCTCGAAGGTGAACCAGTAGGGATGCATGCCGAACCTTTCACCCGAAGGCGATGGCGCGCCTTAGGCCCTCTTCGCCGAAGCCGGCGCCCTGCCCAGGCCGTTGACCGCCGCGCGGAAGGCGTCGCCCCGCTGCTCGAAGTCGGCGAACTGGTCGAACGAGGCGCAGGCGGGCGACAGCAGGACGATGGCCTCCTCCCCGCTCGCCGCGGCGTCGGCGTAGGCGGCGGCGACGGCGGTCTCGATGTCGCCGCACTGGCGCACCGGGGCCTTGCCTTCCAGCGTCTTGCCGAAGTCCTCGGCCGCCTGGCCGATAAGGTAGGCGCCGGCCACGCGCGGGAACAGGTCGACCAGATCGTCGATGCCGCCCGCCTTGGGCACGCCGCCGGCGATCCAGTAGAACTTGGGATAGCTGGACATCGCCTGGCGGGCGGCGTCGGCGTTGGTGGCCTTGCTGTCGTTGACGAAGCGGACCTTGCCGATCTTGCCGACCGTCTCCATCCGGTGGGCCAGCCCCAGGAAGCTCATCAGGCCGTCGACCGCCTGCTGGGGCGAGATGCCCAGGGCGCGGGCGGCGGCGTAGGCGGCCGCGGCGTTCTGCCAGTTGTGGCGGCCCGGCAGGCTGCGGGCCCGCAGCAGGTCGACCATCTCGGTCACCCGCTCGCCGGTGGCGTCGTACAGCACCCCCTGCAGGGCGTAGACGCCCCGGCCCATGGCCTTGCCGGCGCTGATCGGCCAGATGGTGCGGCGGTTGGCGGCGGTGATCTCGGTGCAGATCTGCTGGCACCAGGGATCGTCCACCCCGATGATCGCGGTGTCGCCCTTGCCCTGGTTCAGGAAGATCCGGCGCTTGGCGGCGATGTAGCCGTCCATGCCGCCGTGACGGTCCAGGTGGTCGGGCGAGATGTTCAGCAGCACGACGGCGTCGGGCTTGAGGCTGGAGGTCAGGTCCAGCTGGTAGGACGACAGTTCAAGCACATACACGGCTCCGCCGTGCATATCCTCCAAGCCCAGCACGCCCTCGCCGATATTGCCGCCCACCCGCGTGTCGCGGCCGGCCTGGCGGCAGACGTGGCCGATCAGGGCCGTGGTGGTCGACTTGCCGTTGGTGCCGGTGATGGCGACGATCTTGGGCTTCTTGTGATCGGGCGCGGCGTTCACCGTGCGGGCGAACAGCTCGATGTCGCCCAGCACCTCGACCCCGGCGGCCTTGGCCTTGGTCACCGTCCAGTGCGGCTTGGGATGGGTCAGGGGCACGCCCGGCGACAGCATCAGGGCGGCGAACTGGCTCCAGTCGGCCGTGTTCAGGTCGACGACGCTGAGGCCCTCGGCCACGGCGGCCTCGCGGCTGGCCTGCTTCTCGTCCCACAGCGCCACCTTGGCCCCGCCGGCGATCAGCGCGCGCGCGGCCGTCAGCCCCGTCCGGCCTAGGCCGAACACGGCGACGGTCTTGCCCTCGAAACCGCGGACCGGGATCATGGCGCGCCCTCTCCTATCTCAGCTTCAGGGTGGCGAGGCCGACGAAGCTGAGCATCATCGACACGATCCAGAACCGGACCACGACGGTGCTCTCGGCCCAGCCGAGCTTCTCGAAATGGTGATGGATCGGCGCCATCAGGAAGACGCGCTTGCCGGTCCGCTTGAAGTAGGCGACCTGGATCATCACCGACAGCGCCTCGGCCACGAACAGGCCGCCGACGATGCCCAGCACCAGCTCGTGCTTGGCGCAGACCGCGATCGCGCCCAGGGCCCCGCCCAGGGCCAGGGAACCGGTGTCGCCCATGAAGATCTTGGCCGGCGGGGCGTTGTACCAGAGGAAGCCCATGCCCCCGCCGATGATCGCGCCGCACACCACGGCCAGCTCGCCGACGCTGGGCACGAAGTGCAGGTTCAGATAGTCGGCGAACTTGTAGTTGCCCACCAGGTAGGCGATCAGGCCGAAGGTCGAGGCGGCGAACATCACCGGCACGATGGCCAGGCCGTCCAGGCCGTCGGTCAGGTTCACGGCGTTGGAGAAGCCGGCGATCGTGACCGCGGCGAAGGCCACGTAGAACCATCCCAGATTGATCACCAGGTTCTTCAGGATCGGGAAGACCAGCGAGGTCTCCAGCCCCGGGGTCATCTGCGACTTGGGCGCGAACAGGATCAGCGCCACGGCCGCCAGGATCGAGACCACGAACTGGGCGATCAGCTTCTGGCCGCTGGAGAGGCCGGCGGTCGTCTGCTTGGTGACCTTGGCGTAGTCGTCCATGAAGCCCAGCACGCCGAAGGCGGCGGTGATGCCCAGCACCACCCAGACGTGGACGTTGCGCAGGTCGGCGAACAGCAGCGAGCCGACGAACAGGCCCGCCAGGATCATGAAGCCGCCCATGGTGGGCGTGCCGGCCTTCTCGGTGACGTGGCGGGCGATGCCGTCGGTGCGGATCGGCTGGCCCTTGCCCTGCTTGGCCTTCATCCAGCGGATGAAGCGCGAGCCCATGGCCACGGCCACGAGATAGCCCACCAGCATCGACATGCCGGTGCGGAAGGTCAGGTATTTCAGCAGGTTGAGCACCGGGATGTGCTCATGCCCGCCGCGCGAGAGCCAATCGTAGAGGAAAAACAGCATCAGCCCTGTCCTTGGAGGTCGAGCGCGCCCAAGGCGGAGGCTACGACCCCCGCTTTGGACCCATTCGATCCCTTCACCATCACCACGTCCCCCGCCCGCATCGCCGAGGCGACCTGAGGCGCGAGCTCCGCAGCGTTCTCGGCGTAGCCGCCCCGCCGAGTCGGCGGAAGCGCTTCCCATAAAGATTTCATTAACGGACCGGCGCAGAACACCAGGTCGATGTCGGCGGCGGCGATCGGCGTGGCCAGGTCGCCGTGGAAGCGGGCGGCCTGCGGGCCCAGCTCCAGCATGTCGGTCAGCACGACGATGCGCCGGCCGGCGACCTTGCGCGCGCCCAGCGTGGCCAGGGCCGCCTGCATCGAGACCGGGTTTGCGTTGTAGCTCTCGTCCACCAGGGTGAAGGTCCCGCCGGGCACGTGGACGGTGCGCTCGGCGCCGCGCCCCTCGATCGGCTCGAATTCGGCCAGGGCCGCCAGGGCGGTGTCGCGGTCGACGTCCAGGGCCTCCAGCATCAGCAGGACGCACAGGCTGTTGAGGCCCCAGTGCACGCCGGTCTGCAGGATCGGGAAGTGGATGGTCTCGCCGCGCACGATGGCGGTGATCTGGGCCCCGTGCACGCCGGCGGCGAACACGGTCAGCTGGGCGGTGACGCCCTCGCCGGTGCCGAAGCTCCAGACCTGGGCGCCGGCCTTCTCGGCCTCGGCCTTCAGCAGCGCGAACCAGGGATTGTCGGCGTTCAGCACCGCCACGCCGTTGGGCTCCAGCCCGGCGAAGATCTCGGCCTTGGCCCGGGCGACGCCCTCCTCGCCGTCGGCGAAGTTCTCCAGGTGGACCGGACCGACGGTGGTGATGGCCACGGCGTGGGGCCGGATGAAGTTCGACAGCGGCACGATCTCGTCGGCGTGGTTCATGCCGACCTCGAACACCGCCCGCTGGGTGTCGCGCGGCATCCGCGCCAGCGTCAGGGGCACGCCGATGTGGTTGTTGTACGACTTGACCGAGGCGTGGGCCTTGCCCGCCCGGCGGAGGCCCGCCTCGACGGCGCGGGTGACGCTGGTCTTGCCGACCGAGCCGGTCACCGCCCCGCGGCGGACCTGGGGCGCACGCTCACGGGCGGCGACGCCCAGGCGCTCCAGGCCCCGGAAGGTGTCCTCGACCAGCACGGCCGGAACCGCGACCGGCTTGGAGATCAGCGCCCCGGCCGCGCCCTTGTCGGCGGTCTGAACGACGAACTCGTGCCCGTCCCGCGCGCCGGTCAGGGCCACGAACAGGT
Organism: Caulobacter sp. CCG-8; assembly: GCF_037402475.1. Lineage (NCBI taxonomy): Bacteria > Pseudomonadati > Pseudomonadota > Alphaproteobacteria > Caulobacterales > Caulobacteraceae > Caulobacter > Caulobacter sp. CCG-8. The sequence goes on along the minus strand of NZ_JBBEUD010000019.1, from coordinate 64,456 downwards.
CGCCGGGCTCGATGCTGCGGCTGTCGATCGACACGCCGGTGGCCTCGAACTCGCCCAGCACCTGGCCGCCGGTGGCGGCGGCGATCTCGTCGGCGGTCCAGAGCACGCTAGACATGAGCCGGCTCCAGCGCCTGGGCGGTCTCGGTCACGTCGTCGAACGGATGGTTCACGCCGGCCACCAGCTGGCCCTGCTCGTGGCCCTTGCCGGCCACCACCAGCACGTCGCCGTCGGCCAGCAGGGCCGCGCCGGCCCGGATGGCCTCGCGGCGATCGCCGTATTCCTTGGCGCCCGGCGCGGCGGCCAGGATGGCGGCGCGGATCGAGGCGGGTTCCTCGGAGCGGGGGTTGTCGTCGGTGACGATGGCCACGTCGGCCAGGCGGGCGGCGATCTCGCCCATCAGCGGGCGCTTGCCGCGGTCGCGGTCGCCGCCGGCCCCGAACACCACGATCAGCTTGCCGCGCGTATGGGGGCGCAGGGCCGCCAGCACCGTCTCCAGGCCGTCCGGCGTGTGGGCGTAGTCGACATAGGCCTCGCCGCCGCGCGCGCCGGTCCCGACGCGCTGCAGCCGGCCGGCCGCGCCTTCCAGGTGCTCCAGGGCCGCGATGGTGGCGTCCAGGTCCTCGCCCGTGGCCAGGACCAGACCCGCCGCGACCAGCACGTTCGAGGCCTGGAAGTCGCCGGCCAGGGGCAGCAGGATGTCGAACACCCGCTCGCCCGCCGCGATCTTCAGGCGCTGGCCCTGCGGCACCGGCGTGCGCTCGACCAGCTTCAGCCCCTGCCCGTCATGGCCGACCGACAGGATGGTCTGGCCCGAGGTGACGGCGGCCGAGGCGAAGGCCGGGAAGGCGTCGCTGTCGGCGTTCAGCACGGCGGTGCGGCCGCGCGGCAGCAGGGTCTCGAACAGCCGCAGCTTGGCCGCGCGGTAGCAGCCCATGGTGCCGTGATAGTCCAGGTGGTCCTGGGTGAAGTTGGTGAAGCCGGCGGCGGCCAGGCGCACGCCGTCCAGGCGGCGCTGGTCGATGCCATGCGACGAGGCCTCGACCGCCAGGTGGGTGACGCCCATCTGCGCAAGCTTGGCCATCATCTCGGCGACGTCGGCGGCGTCCGGCGTGGTCAGGCCCGGCGGGGTCAGTTGCAGGTCGGGCTTGCCGGCCTCGCTGACCACGACGCCCAGGGTGCCCATGCTGGCGGCCTTGCGGCCCAGGCGGGCGTAGATCTGGCGGGCGAAGCCGGCGACCGAGGTCTTGCCGTTGGTGCCCGTCACCGCCACGCAGGTCTCCGGCTGCACGGCCCAGAACTGGCTGGCGGCCAGGGCGTAGGCGCGGCGCAGGTCGCCGGCGTGGACCACGGGGACCGACAGGCCCGTCACGTCGTCCGGCGCCAGCACGGCGGCGGCGCCCGAGGCGATCGCGCCGGGAACGAAGTCGCGGCCGTCCACCTTGCTGCCCGGCAGGGCCGCGAACAGGAACCCTTCACGCACCTTGCGGCTGTCGGCGGTGACCCCGGTGATCACGGGATCGACCTCGCACGGCCGGTTCAGGATCTGCGAAAGGGTCTTGCTCAAAGTCCCGCCTCCGAAGCGGCTTGCGGCTGCTGGGCCACGGTGAAGATGTCGCTCTGGCGCTTGACGCCCAGGAACGGCGCGATGCGGTCGATCACGCGGCCCGCGGCCGGCGCCGACACCCAGCCGCCGGTCGAGAAGCCGTGCGTTTTAGCGTTGCCCTTGGGTTCGTCCAGCAGCACCAGCACGAAGTAGCGATCGGCCTCGATCGGGCCTTCCGTCGGGAAGACGGCCGCGAACGACGAGACCTGGCGTTGGTGGTTATAGCCCCGAATGGCCGGATCGTACTTCTCGCCGGTGCCGGTCTTGCCGCCCACCGACAGCCCCGGGATGTTGGCCGACTTGCCGCTGCCGCCGGTGACGTTGGCGCGCATGATCCGCAGCATCTGCTGGGAGGTCTCTTCCGACACCGCGCGCGGGCCTTCCGGCCGCACGCCCTGGGCCATCTTGTGGATGGTCAGGGGCTGCAGCGTGCCGCCGTTCAGCAGCGCGCCCATGGCCTGGGCCAGGGCCAGCGGCGAGACGTTGATGCCGTGGCCGAACGAGGTGGAGGCCACCGCGTCGTCATCCCACTTCTTCGGGGTCAGCGGACGGGCCGACTCCAAGAGCTCGATCTTGGCCGGCTTGGTCAGGCCCAGGGCCGTGAAGTAGCGGGACAGGCGCTCGCCGCCGATCCGCTCGGCCAGGATGGCGGTGCCGATGTTGGACGAGTGCTGGAACACCTCGACCAGGGTCAGGATCTTCTTGGCGGCGTGGAAGTCGTGGATCGTCCGGTAGCCCAGCTTGAACGGCTCGCGGGCGTCGAAGGTCGAGGCCGGGGTGGCCGCGCCGGTGTCCAGGCCGATGGCCACGGTGAACGCCTTGAAGGTCGAGCCCATCTCGTAGACCGTCGCCGCGGCGTGGTTGGTCATCTGCTCGCTGGACGCCTGGTTCAGCTGGTTGGGGTCGTAGTCCGGGAAGCTGGTCATGCCGAGGATCTCCCCGGTATGGACGTTGGTGACGATGCCGACGGCGTCCTTGGCCTGGAACTCGATCGCGGCCTTGCGGACCTCATCCTCGAGCGCCGCCTGGACGCGCAGGTCGATCGACAACGGGATCGCGCCGTCCGGCCCCTTGGCGGCGGCCTCGCGCACGTCCTTGTCCAGGGCCTTCTCGGCGCCGGACAGGCCCTTGCCGCCCTTGTCGACGAAGCCGATGAAGTGGGCGGCGCTGGAGCCCAGCGGATAGACCCGGGCGGCCTGCTCCTCGAACTCGACGCCGGGCAGGCCCAGGTCGAAGATCGCGTCCTTCTCGGCCGGGGTCATGCCACCGACCACGAAGCCGCGACGATCCGAGAACACGGCCTTGTCCAGGCGCTCGACCGGCACCTGCGGCAGGGCCTTGCGCAGCGCCTGGCGGGTGGCCTTGGCGTCCCAGACGTCCTTGGGATTGATGTAGAGGGCGTAGTGGGTCAGGTCGACGGCCAGCAGCTGGCCGTTGCGGTCGACCAGGTCGCCCCGAGCGCCGTCGGTCGAGGCCAGGTAGCCGTTGCCGCCCACCTTGGAGAACACCGCCGCCCAGGTCGCGCCCAGGGCCAGCACGGTGAAGGCCAGGCCGAAGATGGCCATGACGAAGAAGATGCGGATGCGGGTGTCGTCTTCGGGACGCGCAGCGGCGCGCGAGCGCTCGAAGGCGTGCTCCAGCCGCCAGACCCGTTCGATCAGCCAGCGCCAGGCGCGCGGCGCGCCGCCGGGGGCGAGATTGGCCAGGCTCATCGCGGCGCCTCCCCGGAGGTCTGGCCGGCGGCCTGTTCCGGCGACGGATAGTCGTCCGGCGTCGCCTCAGGCGCCTCGGCGGCGGCGGCGGCGTCGTTCGCGGCCGCCGTCGGCGAGGCCGGGGCGTGGGCGACCGGCGCGTGGCGCGCCACGTCGATCAGGGCGTCCTCGGTGGTCTCGTGCTCGGGGCTGATCGGGGTCAGACCCAGCTGCTGGGCCAGCATCTCGATACGACGCGGCTGCTCCAGATAGGCGACCTCGGCCTTGAGCAGGCGGACACGGATCTTCTCGTCGTCGATCTGCTGCTCGACCTCGGCGATCTGGGCGCGCTCGCGGCCGGCGAAGGTCTTGGCCATGTAGACGCCCAGCACCAGGACCAGCAGGACCGTCAAACAAACGAGTTCGACCACCCGGAAACCCCGCACGCGGCGGTCGAAGATGCTCGACAGGCTCATGCGGCGCTCCAGACCGGAGCCGTCGTGCGCACGGCGGCGCGCAGCTTGGACGAACGGGCGCGCGGATTGACCGCCAGTTCCGCCTCGCCCGGCGCGATCGCCTTGGACGAGGTCAGCTGGAAGCTGGCCGGAGCGCCCTTCTCGACCGGCGGCGCGTGGCGCGACCCGCCCGGCGTCTTGCCGGCGCGCTCGGCCAGGAAGTTCTTCACGATGCGGTCTTCCAGCGAATGGAAGGTGACCACCGCCAGGCGGCCGCCCGGCTTCAGCACGCGCTCGGCGGCCAGCAGCCCGGCCTCCAGCTCCTCCAGCTCGGCGTTGACCGCGATGCGCAGCCCCTGGAACGAGCGGGTGGCGGGATGGACCTTGGCGCCCTTGCGGCCGCCCAGGGCGCGCTCGATCACGGCGGCCAGGTCCAGGGTGCGGGTGAACGGCTGCTCGGCCCGGCGCTTGACGATGAAGCTGGCGATGCGGCGCGAGGCGTGCTCCTCGCCGTAGACATAGAGGATGCGGGCCAGCTCGACCTGGTCCAGTTCGTTGACCAGGTCGGCGGCCGTCGGACCGTCCGCGCCCATGCGCATGTCCAGGGGACCGTCGCGCATGAACGAAAAGCCGCGCTCAGCCTCGTCGAGCTGCATGGAGGAAACGCCGAGATCCAGGGTGACGCCGTCGACCGACGCATCCTCGAAATACTCGGTGATTTGCGAGAAACGATCCTGAATCAGCCGAAAGCGACTTTCAGTCGCGGGAGTATCGGCCGTCGCGGAAAATTCAGCCGCGAAGCGAGCGACGCTGGGATCGCGGTCGAAGGCGACGACCGAAGCGCCCGTGGCGAGGATCGCGCGGGTGTAGCCGCCGGCCCCGAACGTGCCGTCCACGACCGTGTCGCCCGGGCCCGAGGCCAGAGCGGCGACGACCTCGCCGAGCAGCACCGAAAGGTGAGGAGCGCCGTCGGCGACTTGGCCAAAAACGGAGGGGGTTTCGAGATCGCTCACGCCGCGCCCCCGATCCGGGCCGTGCGCTGTTGGGCGCGCATCGCCGCCAGGCCTTCGCGGGCCAGTTCGCGCTGGGCCGAGCGGTGGGCCTGGAAGGCCTCGCGCGACCAGATCTGGAACCGCTCGCCCAGGCCGACCACCGCCACCCAGTCGGTCAGGCCGAACATCTCGCACAGGGTGTCGGGCAGGGTGATGCGGCCGGCGGTGTCGAACGACAGCCGCGCCACGCCGCCCAGCACGCTGGTCTCCAGGGCCGAGCGCAGGGGATCGCCGAACGGCAGCTCGTCGATCACGCCCTGGTAACGGTCGAACAGGCTTTTTCCGCCAGCTTCCAGGCAGTCGGCCTCGATGGAGGGGAAGCAGAAGATCCCGTCGAAGGGGCCCGAGAGCGCAGCGCGGAAGTCCTGCGGCACGACGATGCGCCGCTTGCTGTCCAGCTGCTTCTCGAACGTCGAGAGGAACACCCCACTACCCCTGTTTGAGCCCGCCGCCGGACGCCCTGCCACGATCGCCCCGGCAGAAGATGGGTTAACATGGGATTGATTGGGATACAATGACACCAACGGCTGTTTAGCCGTCAAAACCAAGGTGTTGTGGGAGTCTTTCACAGACCCACAAAATCTATCCACAGAACATACATGGAACTTGTTAAGACTTAACGGCCGCTAGACTCTGTCCAGCGCCTTGAAGGGCATGGGGTTGCACGGCTCAGCCGACGCCGATGCGGGGAAAAGTGGGGCTCGATCCCATTTTCCGCGCGCCCCGCGCGCAGGCGGGGCGAATGGACCAGACGGTCTGTAAGCCGGGTTCTGTCTGACGCCCGAAGACGCGAGACGGCCATTCCTCTGGACCGCCCATTGCTGGACGGTTCTCGCGACCTACCCGGACCCTCTCAGCCAGTGACGGCCTATCCGACGCGAGGCCGGCGCGGGGTCCCTATTCGGTCTTGCTCCAGGCGGGGCTTGCCATGCCGTCCCTGTTGCCAGGTCCGCGGTGGGCTCTTACCCCACCCTTTCACCCTTCCCGCCCCGAGGGGAGGAGGTTTGCTTTCTGTGGCGCTATCCCTGGGATCGCTCCCGGCGGGCGTTACCCGCCGCCTTGTCACCGTGGAGCCCGGACTTTCCTCGACGCTGCGAGAGCGCCGCGGCCGTCCGACCGTCTGGTCCGGGGCCTGTTTGACGGTTGGATGACGGCGGGTCAATCGAAGATCGGCGAGAACCGGCCCAGTTTCGGGCGCACCGATCCAAGGTTGCGGGCAAAGCTGGACCGTTCCATCATCGCCGGGAGACAAAGGGGGAGCCGTCCATGGCGATACGAGGCGCGCCGAACCTGACGCCGCTTCCGCGCGGGGCCGTCTTCGCCCTGGTGGCCCTGATGCCGGTCCTGCTGCTCGGCGGCACGGCCGCGATCGCGGTGGACGATCCGACCGAGAACATCCGCCCGAGCGAGACGTCCGACCTGTCGCGGATCGGCGCCACGGCCTTCGCCGAGGGCCGGCTGTGGCTGCTGGCCGGCGGCAAGCTCAGCACGGTCACCGAACGCGGCGGGGCCCGTGTGGCCGAACCGATCGACGGCAAGGCGGTCGCGATCTGCGCCCGGTCTGGGCGGTTGTCGGCGCTGACGATCGACTCCGACGGCCGCTGGACGCTGCGTCGCCGGCAGGCCGGAGGCTGGGCGGACACGGCTCGGATCTCGCCGGCGACGGACGAGTACGTCATCGGCCTGGCCTGCGACGGAGCGGGCGCCGTCCTGCTGACCGACCGCCGCCTCGTCGAGACCGGCGAACGCCCGCCGCGTTCGGTGGCGCTGCAGGGCGAGCCGCACGGCGGGGTGACCCACGCGCTGCTGATGGTCGGCGACCAGTTGCTGGTCGGCGCCAACGCCGGCGAATGGGGCGGCGGCCTGCAAAGGATCGATCGACGGACGGGGCGGATCGTCGACCTGGAGCGCAACGACACCGGCGAGCCCTGCGACGCCGTCCTCGACCGCCGGTGCGCGCCGGTGAACGCCCTGACGCCCGCGCCCTGGAAGCCGGGCTGCGCGGTGGCCGCCGTCGGGATGGTCCACATGTTGTCGCGCGGCGGGCTGGTGGAAATCTGCGGCGACCGGATCGAGCCGATCTACGCCAAGCCGCTGCCCGGCCCGTTCGACCGGCCGGGCAAGCCCCCGCTCGACCAGGTCGCCTTCTTCGGCGCGAGCCAGGTCGGCGACACCGTCCTGGCCGTGGGGATCGACGGCCTCTATCAGCTGCGCGACCGCCGGATGGTGGCGTTCACCCCCCTGCCCAAGTTCCGCGCCGTCGACGGCGTGCGGGTCAGCTTCGCCCGGCCGGGCGCCGTGCTGGCCCTGACAGACATCAACCAGAGCGTCTCGCTGTCGGGCAGCGTGCCCCTGCTGGCGACGCGTCAGGACTGACGCATCCGCTCCGCCAGCGGTCATCGCCCAGCGCCGCGATCACGCCGGCGCGTTCGGCGGCGCTCTTGTTCTGGCCCAGTTTGAAGGTCCCCTCCAGCCGCTCGATGGTCAGGCGGCAACCGACGATCCCGCGGATCAGCCCCTCGAAACGGGCCGGGGTCATCTTGTCGCGCGTCCAGGGTTTCTTGGGCGAGAGCCGCCCCTCCTCCTGGGCCGACAGGTCGTCGAGCAGGACCAGGGTCTCGTCGGCCGACAGCGGGGCGACCAGGCCCTCGGCCTCGGCCGAGACGTAGTTCCAGGTCGGCACCTGGTCGTCGGTCCCGTACCAGTCGGGGCTGACATAGGCGTGCGGGCCGGTCGCCAGGGCCACGGCGCGGAAGCCCTGCACCAGATGCGGCGCCAGGGCGTTGGCGCGCGACAGGTGGAAGTCCAGCGCCACCTCGCCGAAGTCGAGCTCGCGCACCACCACCGGCGCCTGGGCTACGAACGGCAAGCCGCCGACCGCGGCGGCCAGGGTCACGAAGCTGTGCTCGCGCACGAAGGCCAGCAGGGCGTCGCGATCGTCGACGTGGAAGGCTTTCGCCGGATGCATCAGCCCGCCGCCCGCAGCAGGGCCACCAGCCGCGCGCGGGTCTCGCCGTCGGCGACGCCGTCGAAGCGGGTCTGCAGCCAGTGGCGCTGGAAGGCGGCCACAACGGTCTCGGTCCACTCGTCGTACTGGCCCGAGGGCGCGCAGTTGTAGCCGAGGCGGGTCAGGCCCGCCTGCAGGGCGAAGACGCCGGTCCCCTCCTCGCCCCGGCCCAGCGGCGCGCCGGGCGACGGCGGCGGCTCGACCCACAGGCCGTGGCCCGCTTCCGCCAGGCGCTTCCAGGGGAACAGCTCGCCCGGGTCGATCTTGCGGCCGGGGGCGATGTCGGAATGGCCCAGGATGCGGTCGTCGTCGATGGTCCAGCGCGAGCGGATGTCGGCCAGCAGGTTGATCACCGCGGCGATCTGGGCCTCGGGGAACGGGCGGTAGCCGAATTCGTGGCCGGGATTGACGATCTCGACGCCGATCGAGGCCGAATTGATGTCCTTGACGCCCTTCCAGAAGGCGGCGCCCGCGTGCCAGGCGCGGCGCTCCTCGGGCACCAGGCGGAAGACGCGGCCGTCCTCCTCGACCAGGTAGTGGGCCGAGACCTTGGCTTCGGGGTCGCACAGGCGTTCCAGGGCCGCCGGGCCAGTCTCCATGCCGGTGTAGTGCAGGATGACGCAGTCGGGGACGGCCTTGCGCGCGTCGAAGTTCGGCGACGGGGCGTCGATGAACGTCATTGGGACCGGTTCCTCGTCAGCATCAGCAGCGGCATCACCTGGTTCTTGCGCAAGGCGATGATCAGCACACCCATTAGCGCGAGCAGCGTGCCGATTCCCATCCGGGCGTCGAAATGATCGTGCGTGATCAGGACGCCCAGGCCAATGGTCATCAGCGGGGTCATCAGGGTCAGCGGCGCGATCAGGTTGGCGTCGTGGCGCCCGATCAGGCCGTAATAGGCGGTGTGGCCCAGCACGGAGACGATCAGGGCCGAGAACAGCAGGGCCGCCAGGAACGGCAGGCCGGCCTTCCAGGCCAGGTCCACCGCGCCCGGCTCGGTCAGCAGGCTCATCAGGCCCAGCGGCAGGATCGAGGTCGCGCCGACCCAGGCCTGGAACTGCAGAGGTTTCACGCCCTCGATCTGCTTCATCATCACCGCGCCCAGCGAGCCGGTGAAGGCCGAGGCGACGATGAACCACAGGCCCGGCGACAGCTGCAGGCCGTGCGGGTTCCACATCACCACCACCGCGCCGCTCAGGGTCAGGGCGATGCCCAGGCCGCGCTTCCAGCGCACCTTCTCGCCCAGCATCAGCATCGACAGCAGGGTCGTGAACGGCACGCCCAGCTGGATCACCACCGCCGAGGCCGAGGGCGAGGCGGTCTTGAACCCCATGAACAGCAGGGCGAAGTTGCCGGCCCCCATCAGCAGGCCCACCGTGACGATCCGCCAGGGCGGGCGCGGGGCCGGCAGCAGCCACGGCAGGGTCACCGCCGCGACGATGGCGAACCGCACCGCCGCGTAGAACAGCGGCGGCACGCCCCAGTGGGCGACCACGATCTTGGAGATGATGTTGTTGCAGGCCCAGACCAGGCAGACCAGGACCAGCACGCCGAAGTCGCGCAGGGACATGGCTTGAGCGCATACGCGGGTCGAACACCTGTTTGCAACGAAAAGCGCCGCGCCCGCCCTTCGGAACGACCACGCGACGGCGTACCGAGGTTTCGATGTCGCAGTTGACCTAACGGCTAAACGGTCGTTTGTTAGTGAACAGCGTTCACATATTATGAGCGTCCGGATGAGCCGGACCCGGGCGCAAGGGTGGAAGCGGGATGGCCATCGAGCATTTCGACGTACTGATCGTGGGCGCGGGCCTGTCGGGCATCGGCGCCGCCTACCACCTGAAGCGCGACTGTCCGAAGAAGACCTACGCCATCCTCGAGGCGCGCGACGCCATCGGCGGCACCTGGGACCTGTTCCGCTATCCGGGCATCCGGTCGGACAGCGACATGTACACCCTGGGCTACGCCTTCAAGCCGTGGCGCGAGGCCAAGGCCATCGCCGACGGCCCCTCGATCCTGAAATACGTGCGCGAGACCGCCGACGAGAACGGCATCACCCCGCACATCCGCTACAGCCACAAGGTCAAGCGGGCCAGCTGGTCGTCGGAGACCGCGACCTGGACCGTCGAGGCCGAGCATGACGGCAGGACGGTGAAGGTCAGCTGCAATTTCCTGTCGATGTGCAGCGGCTACTACAATTACGACGCCGGCTACACGCCCGACTTCCCGGGCGTCGAGCGGTTCCAGGGCCGACTGGTCCACCCGCAGCACTGGCCCGAGGACCTGGACTACGCCGGCAAGACGGTGGTGGTGATCGGCAGCGGCGCCACGGCCGTGACCCTGGTGCCGGAAATGGCCAAGGACGCCGGCCACGTGACCATGCTGCAGCGCTCGCCGACCTATGTGGTCTCGCGCCCGGCCGAGGACGGCATCGCCAACTGGCTGCGCGCCAAGCTGCCGGCCATGACCGCCTACAACATCACGCGGTGGAAGAACGTCGGCATGCAGCTGCTGTTCTTCAACATCGCCCGCAAGAAGCCGGAGAAGACCAAGGAACGGCTGCTGGGCCTGGTGCGCGAGCACCTAGGGCCCGACTACGACATCGAGACCCACTTCACCCCGCGCTACAATCCGTGGGACCAGCGGCTGTGCCTGGTGCCGGACGCCGACCTGTTCGACTCCCTGAAGGCCGGGACGTCGTCGGTGGTCACCGACCAGATCGAGACCTTCACCGAGACCGGCATCCTGCTGAAGTCGGGCCAGACCCTGGAGGCCGACATCATCGTCACCGCCACCGGCCTGCGCATGCAGCTGCTGGGCGAGATGGAGATGGTGGTCGACGGCCAGCGCATCGCGCCGCACGAGACCACCAGCTACAAGGGCATGATGTTCAGCGGCGTGCCGAACCTGGCTTCGACCTTCGGCTACACCAACGCCAGCTGGACCCTGAAGGCCGACCTGACGGCCGAGTATGTCTGCCGCCTGCTCAACCACATGGACCGGACGGGCACGACGATCTGCACGCCGCGCCTGCCCGAGGGCGGGATGGAGATCGAGCCGTGGCTGGACTTCTCGTCCGGCTACGTCCAGCGCGCCCTGAAGATCCTGCCCAAGCAAGGCGCCAAGACGCCCTGGAAGGTGCACCAGAACTACGCCCTGGACCTGGTGGCCCTGCGCTACGGCAAGGTGGACGACGGCACGATGGAGTTCTCCAAGGCCAAGGCGCCGGCCAGGGCGAAGGCGGCGGCTTAGACCGGGGACATGCGCTCGCGCGTGTCCCCAACAGGCGCGGTGCGGGATTTGGGGACACGCACAAGTGCATGTCCCCGGCCTGTCATTTCGTCTTCTTCTTCGTCACCGAGACGTTCGCCGTCTTGAAGCTCTGGAGCACCTTCAGGGCGTATTCGGCGCGGGTCTTGACCTCGGACCGGGGGTCGCGTTCCAGGGCCGCCTGGTACCAGAGCTCGACCACCTCGATGTCGGCCATCGGTATGCCGCCCTTGAAGGCGTAGGCGCCCGGCCCCGGCTTGCGGCCGCCGGTGATGTCCGAGAACAGCTGGTCGGCCACCAGGATGCAGACGGCCTGGTCGCCCGCCTGCTCGGCCTGGCCCCACAGCTCCAGCGCCTTCTTGGTGTCCTGCTTGCCGCCTTCGCCGCTGGCGTACAGCTGGCCCAGCTTGCGGGCGGCCATCAGCGGGTTCTGCTTGGCGGCCATCTCGTACCACTTGCGCGCCTCGGCCGGGTCGCGGGCCACCACCGCGCCGGTCAGGTAGGCGGAGCCCACGACCAGCTGGGCGTCGCCGTCGCCGGCCCGGGCGGCCTCCTTGCACAGGGCCACGCCCCGACCGACCGTCGCCGTGTCGGCCATCAGCATCTGGCCCAGGCCGCACTTGGACTTTGCGTAGCCCATCTGGATGGCGCGGCCGTAGGCGGCCTCGGCGCCCTTGAGGTCGGGCGCGCTTCCCGTCAGACCGTATTGCAGGCAGCGGGCGCGCAGGTGCATGGCGTCGGGCCGCTGGTCGGCGGCCTTGGCGGCGTAGGCGCAGCCGCGCGGCGGGTCCGCCGGGATCTTGCCCCGCCCGACCACGAACAACAGGCCCGCATAGGCCTGGGCGTCGGCGCGGCCGCCGTCGGCCAGGGCCGCGAGGGCCTCGGGCGAACCCGTGGCCGCCTTGTCCAGCGCGGCCTTGAGATCGGCGTCGGGCGGCGGCGGCGTCCAGGCCTTGGCCGCGGTCTGGGCGAAGGCGGGCGGGCCGCCCGTCAAGAGGATCAGCCCCGCGAGGAGGAAGAGGCTGCAGGCGGCGAAGGGCGCTCTGGCGATGCGGAAGGCGATCGCGGGCGCGCGGGGCGCGGTCATCGGCGTGGACCCCTGGACGGACGCGCCAGCCTAGCTGGCCGCGCCCCGGCTCCCCATCAGGTGGATCACGCGGGCGACGCGGGCGAAGACCCGATGGCCCCCGCTAGGGCGCGAAGTCGACGACCGTGTTGGCGCCCAGCCACTCGGCCGCCCGATGCGGGTCCAGGCCCGGCGGCGGCGCGTCCCACCGCCGCGCGCCCAGGCCGCCGACGTCGAGATAGCGGCCCAGCAGGGTGAACCGGTCGAGGGCGAACGGAACGCCCTCCCCGCCCAGCGGCGTGTCGCCGTCCGCGACGTGGAAATGCAGGTGCGGCCCGGTGGTGTCGCCGGAGAACCCCAGCGCGCCCAGGACCTGGCCGCGCCGCACCCTGTCTCCGGCCTTCACCCGGACGCTGCCCGGCTTCAGATGTTCGTAGAAGGCCGTGCGCCCGCCCGGCAGGCCGAGGGCCACGAAGGTCCCCGCCGCGTCGCCGATCGCGTGCTTGGGATTGCCGGCGATGCTGGCGCTCTCGGCCATGCCGTCGCGCACGGCCACGACCTTCGCGTCGGCCACGGCAAGGACGTCGGCGCCGTAGCCCAGGGCGTCGGCGGGGCGATCCTTGTCGCCGCGCGTGATCCGCCCCTGCTCGTCGACCCGCACGAAGTCGACCGCGAACCTCCCCGGGATGCGCGTCCGCCCGCCGACCGCATAGGTCACCCGGCGATGGCCGCGCGGCCACTCGGCGGCGTGCACCGCCGCCCAGGGACCGCCGGCCAGGGGCGGGCCGAGGACGACGGTCGCGGTCGCGTCGACCGCGATGTCGGGCCCAGCCACGACGAAGGTCGCCTCGCCGGTCGCGTAGTCGATGCGATGACCCAGCCGATGCGGAACCTCGCCCGGCGGCAGGTCCAGCTCGACGAAGACGATCGCGCGGCGGCCAGGCGCGGTGACCGCGTCCTTGCCGCCCGCCGGCACGGACGCCAGTCGCGCGGCCAGGGCCGGGCCCGCGAAGTCGCCGAGCACCCGGCCCGTGGCGGCGTCCAGAACCTGGAGCCGCCTCGGCTCCAGCGGCTCCTGGCTGAAATTGGTCAGGTGCAGTTCGTAGACCAGCTGCGCCCGCCCCTCGACGACGACCGGCGCGGGCGGCTTGGGGACGACGATGTCGAACGCCTCCCGCACCGGCGGCGGGGCTTCCAGCGGCCGCGCGACGACGGGCGTCGACGCCAGGACAAGGCAGGCGGCAAGGCGCGCGACGCGGCTTTTCATGGCGATCTCCCCGATAGGCCGGACGTGGTGTCGCCGCGCCGCCGGATCAATCCTCGTCGTCGAAATCCGCGTCGTCGTCCTCGACAGGGGCTGGCTTGGCAACCGCCCCGCCCTTGCGCCGCACGAAGCGCAGCGCCGTGTGGGTCTTGGAGAAGGCGCAGACCTTGGTGTCCACCAGGCCCCGTTCGCGGACCTCGGCCAGGATCTCGACGTCCTTCAGCGGCGCGCCCTTGCCCTTCTGCGCCACGATCCAGATCGCGCCCTTCGGCCCCAGCCCACCGATCAGATCTTCAAGTTGATCGAAATCGGCCAGGTCCTCGACGCCCAGGAACAGCAGGTCGATGTCTTCCCAGGCCTCGACCGGTTCGACGCGCGTGCGCAGCTCGGCCAGGAACTCCGGATCGTCGAGATTGGCGATCACCACCGTCTGGCCCGGCTTGACGCCCAGCTTGTCCAGGCGGCCCGGCGGGTTCTGGATGGCGTGCAGCCACTTGGCGGCCTGGCCGGCGTCCAGCGTGAACCGCGTGCCGTCGCTCAGCACTAGGTCGTCGCCCTCGGCGCGCAGGCCGCGCAGGGCGTGGCCCTGGAAGTTGCCCTCCACCGCGCCGCGGAAGATCAGCTTCGGCGGCTCCCACAGCAGCTTGCCCGGCCCCTCGCCATCGCGGAGCTGACCCCAGACGCCCTTGGCTTCCCGGCCCATCTCAAGCGCCCTTGAACACGGGAGCGCGCTTCTCGAGGATGGCGTCGACGCCCTCCATGTGGTCCTCGGTGTGGTGCGCGATGGCCTGGGCCGAGGCGCTCATCTCCATCAGGGTGTCGTAGCTGGCGGTCGTGCCGTGCTTGAGCAGGCTCTTGGCCATGCGCAGGGCGTGCGGCGGCTGGGCGGCGATCCGCTCGGCCAGGGCCATGGCCTCGTCCATCAGCGTGTCGGCCGGCACGGTCCTGCTGACCAGGCCCCAGGCCTCGGCCTTGGCCGCGTCGATGACGTCGCCGGTGAACAGCAGCTCGGCCGCCCGGCTCATGCCGACGGTGCGCGGCATCAGCCAGGCGCCGCCGTCGCCGGGGATCAGACCCAGCTTCAGGAAGGTGACGCCGAACTTGGCGGTGTCGGCGGCGATGCGGATGTCGGTCATGCAGGCCACGTCGCAGCCCAGGCCGATGGCCGCGCCGTTGACGGCCGCGATCGACGGGACCTCCAGGCCGTAGATGGCCCGCACGATGCGGTGGATGTTCTTGCGGTAGCCGTCGCGCACCTTGACGCCGTTGCCGCCGAACGCCCCTTCCCGCGCCTTCATCGCCTTGACGTCGCCGCCGGCCGAGAAGGCCCGGCCCGCGCCGGTCAGGATCACGCAGCGGATGTCCTGGTCGTCGTTGATCGCCTCGCAGGCCGCCGCCACCTGGTCGCCGTCGCCCGGCGCGCCCAGGGCGTTCAGGGCGTCGGGACGGTTGAAGGTGAGGATCGCGACGTGACCGCGCTTCTCGGTAAGGACCAGGGGCGATGGGCCTTGGGGGGTGTCTTGCGACATGACGGGGCGCTCCTGCGGACTTTCGTTTTCGCCTGCATAGCGCAAATCCCCCAGCGGGAGGCAAGAGACCGACGCTCGTCGGACTTTGTTTTATAAACTAAGGTGAATCCCCGACTTTGCTGGCCAGTAACAAGACCCTGCGCTCCAGTTTGTGATCACACACAACACCTGGAAGAACTTGCGCGCTGAGAACAAGACGCAACAGCAGACCTGCGACGTTTTAGTCAAGCTGAGCCGTAAAAACCGTTAGCGCAGAAGAGAATCATAGGCTTCTACTACGGCAAGGGACGAATTTGAAAAGCGGTGGCGTGCAGTGCACATGTCCCACAGACATGCTTTGATCATCGAGGATGAAATCCTCATCGCGATGGAAGTCGAGACTTTGCTCGCCGAGCAAGGGTTCGACACCTTCGACATCGCGGAAAGCCCCCAGGAAGCGCTGGATTGCGCGCTCAGGCGTCCGCCGGACTTGATCACCGCCGACTATCGCATCGTCGGAGGCACCGGCGTCGAGGCGGTCACCGCCATCCTCGCCCGGCTGGGGCCCATTCCCGTGGTCTATGTCACCGGCAACGCCGACCAGCTGGGCGCCCGCACCCGCGCCGTGGTCGACAAGCCGATCTCGCCCCATCGCCTGGCCGAGGCCTGCGCCATGGTCCAGTCCGCCAACGCCTAGGCGACGCATCACGACACCCGCTATGCTGGCGGCCCTGCAGGGGAGCCGCGCATGCCCGCCATCGATCACGTCGTCGACAGTCTCGAGGCGCTCGAGGCCCTCTACACGCCGGCTCCGGTCCCGGCCTCGACCGTCAAGGTCGCCGACCACATCACCCCGCACTATCGCGCCCTGATCGAGGCCTCGCCGTTCCTGGCCCTGGCCACGGTCGGCCCCGAGGGCCTGGACTGCAGCCCGCGCGGCGACCAGCCCGGGTTCGTCCGCATCCACGACGCGCGGACGCTGATCCTGCCCGACCGCCGGGGCAACAACCGCATCGACAGCCTGCGCAACGTGGTCCGTGACCCGCGCGTGGCGCTGATGTTCCTGATCCCGGGCTCGGGCACCACCTTCCGAGTCAACGGCCGGGCGGTGGTCAGCGCCGATCCCGGGCTGCTGGCCAGCTTCGCCGTCGACGGCAAGGCGCCGCGCACCTGCCTGGTGGTCACCGTGGTCGAGGCCTACTTCCAGTGCGCCCGCGCCATCGTCCGCTCGAACCTGTGGAAGCCGGAAGCTCAGGTGGATCCCCGATCCCTGCCCACGCCCGGCGCGATGCTGGCGGCGATGAGCGGCGAGACGGTCGGCGGGGCTGAATACGACAAGGCTTGGCCGGAAAGGGCGGCGGCGAGCTTGTGGTGAACCGCCCCTCCCCCTGTGGGGGAGGCGATCGCTCAGCGATCGGTGGGGGGAGTTTCAGGATTGCCGGCCCGGGTGCGGTCGAGGTCGGATCACTCCCCCTCCGTCGGCTTCGCCGACACCTCCCCCACGGGGGGAGGACCAACGAAAAACGGCCCCGCCGGGAGGCGAGGCCGTTTGAAACACATTCAGTCGAGATGTCCCGAAGGATCTCAATCGTCGCGGTGAACCCGTTCCCGACGTTCATGGCGTTCCTGGGCTTCCAGGCTGAGCGTCGCGGTGGGCCGCGCGTCCAGTCGAGCCAAACCGATCGGTTCGCCGGTCTCTTCGCAGTAGCCGTAGGAGCCATCCTCGACTCGGCGCAATGCCTGGTCGATTTTCGAGATGAGTTTTCTCTGGCGATCCCGGGTGCGAAGTTCCAGCGCCCGATCAGTTTCCGACGACGCGCGATCGGCGAGGTCGGCATGGTTTTCAGTTTCGGCTTGCAGGTGGGAAACCGTTTCGCGAGATTCGCGGAGGATTTCTTCTTTCCAAGCCAGGAGCTTCTGCTTGAAATACTCAAGCTGACGCTCGTTCATGAAAGGCTCGTCATCCGAAGGACGATACGAGTCTGGTACCTTAAGAACAGTGGCCGTTTGCATTAACGCCTCACGCCCCGATGAACTTCGCCTAGGTCAGGCCGGGTGCTTATACCAAAACGATAGCCCGGTTCAATGAACGTCGCGTGAGCGGCGTGTTCACGACCGTGCACGGATGCCCCGTTCCTGGGGATATTCGATGAACCGCGTTCTTTAAGATACGGTTTCATCAGCGATCTCAGCCCAGCCGGGCCTGTTCCAGCTTGGCCGCCTCGACCGCCGCGCGGGTCTCGATCTCGTTGAGGATCGCTTCCAGCTTGGGGTCGTCGGTGGCTTCGCGATGCTCGCGCACGGCGCTCTTGAGTCGCGACAGCGTGCCGGTCGAGATCTCGCCGTCCAGGGTGGCCAGCTTCAGGGCGTCCAGCAGGTCCAGAAGGCCGCCGGCCCGCTTGACCGCCCGGCGCTTGCGCTCCATCGGGTCCATGTCGGCCTGCAGGGCCAACAGCGCGTCGAGCGAGCCGATCCCGGCCACGCCGCCCGCCTGGGCGACCCCGGAAGCGGCGCTGGCGCCGCCCACTGTCGGTAGGGAAAACCCCGATCCGCCGCCCGTCGGTTTGGCCCGCGACGCGCCAACCGCGCCCGCGCTCCCCGTGCTGGAAACCTTCATGACGAAACGCTGCTCCGACAAACGTTTGGAGGAGTCACCCCCGCCCCGTTAACCACATCTTGCTGAGCGCCGCTTGCGGTATGGTTAATGCCGGGCAGAATCTGCCGAAGCAGAATGCCGCAGGCGGAAATTGCACGCCTTTCGACTGATTTCATTGAACTTTTTCACCCAATTGAATTGGCCCGGTTCTGGCATGGGACGGCGTGGGGATGCCGCCCCGCCGTAGGAAAGCCATGTCTCGTTCATTCTTTGCTTCCGTTCTGGGCCTTGCTCTCGCCGCCGTGGCGCTCGTCGCGTCACCGGCCGACGCCAAGTCGCGCATCAAGGACATCGTCGCCTTCGAGGGCGTGCGCGACAACCAGCTGGTCGGCTACGGCATCGTCGTGGGCCTGAACGGTTCGGGCGACAGCCTGCGCAACGCGCCGATGACCAAGCAGAGCCTGGAAGCGATGCTGGAGCGCCAGGGCGTCAACGTCCGCGACGGCAACCTCAACACCAAGAACACCGCCGCCGTCATGGTCACGGCCAACCTGCCGCCGTTCTCGGCGGCCGGCGCGCGCATGGACGTCACGGTCTCGACCCTGGGCGACGCCAAGAGCCTGCTGGGCGGCACCCTGCTGGTCACCTCGCTGCAAGGCGCCGACGGCCAGACCTATGCGGTGGCCCAGGGCACGGTGCAGACCGGCTCGGTCTCGGCCGGCGGCGCCTCGGGCAGCTCGGTCACCAAGGGCGTGCCGACCGCGGGCCGCATCGCCGCCGGCGGCATCATCGAGAAGGAGACCGGCTTCCAGATGGTGAACATGGACGTGCTGCGCATGACCCTGCGCAACCCGGACTTCACCACCTCGCGCCGCATCGCCGACGCCATCAACCAGCGCTTCCCCGGCTGCGCCCAGGCCCAGAACCCGACCATCGTCGCCGTGCGCGCCCCGGCCGGCATGGACATGATCAGCTTCGTCACCAACATCGAGAACCTGGAGGTCGAACCCGACTCCCCGGCCAAGGTGATCATCGACGAAGTGGCCGGCGTCATCGTCATGGGCGACGACGTCCGCATCAGCCAGGTGGCGATCGCCCAGGGCAACCTGACCATCTCGGTCCAGGAGAACCCCGCCGTCAGCCAGCCGGCCCCGTTCAGCCAGGGCCAGACCAAGGTCGTCCCGCAGTCGACCGTCAGCGTCAACGAGGAGACCGGCCGCAAGCTGCTGACCCTGGGCGGCGGCGCCTCGCTCAAGAGCCTGGTCGGCGGCCTCAACGCCCTGGGCGTCACGCCGCGCGACATGATCTCGATCCTGCAGGCCATCAAAGCCTCGGGCGCCCTGCAAGCCGACATCGAGGTGATGTGATGAGCCTTCTCGCCGCCGCCATCGCCGCCCCGACCGTGATCGACACGGTCGGCAAGACCGCCGCCTCGACCGCCGAGCTGCTCAAGCGCGGCAAGATCCGCGAGACGGCCCAGAAGTTCGAGGCCTCGTTCCTGTCGGTGATGATGCAGTCGATGACCGCCGGCATGAAGACGCCGGAGATCGGCGGCGGCGGGGCCGGCGAGGACATGTTCAAGTCCCTTCTGGCCGAGGAGATGGCCAAGCAGGTCTCCAAGGCCGGCGGCATCGGCGTGGCCGCGTCGGTGCAGAAGGAAATGCTGAAGATGCAAGGTCTGAAGGAGTAGCCCATGGCCCTCAACGCCACCGATTGCGACGATCGCGTCGAACAGCTGATCATCCTGACCGAGCGCCTGACCGATCTGATCGCCAGGCAGTCCGCCGCCTTCGAGGCCCGCCGCCCGCACGAGGCGGCGCGTTACGTCGACGAGGTGGCCAAGCTGGCCAATCTCTACCGCCACGAGTCGACCAAGGTGCGCGGCAACGTCGCCCTGGTGCAGGGCGCCTCGCCGCAGCGCCGCCAGCGCCTGGTGCGCGCCACCGAGGCCTTCGACGCCGTGCTCGCCCGCCAGGGCCGCGCCGTCACCGCCGCCAAGACCGTCACCGAGGGCCTGGTCCGCGCCATCGCCGAGGAGATCGCCGTCCAGCGCCCCACCGGCGCCGGCTACGGCCCCGGCGCCCAGGCCACCGCCTACAAGCAGAACGGCACCGCGATCACGCTGAACCAGCGGGCGTAGGGCTGGCGGGTCAGCATCACTTCGCCTAGCTTCGCCGCTGAACAGGGGCGAGCGACGATCGATGGTGCAGCTTAGCGTGCTCTTGGCGGCGACCGCATTGGCGGCCTCTCCTGCGCCTGACCAGGATCAGATCCGCGCCGCCATCTTCGATGACGTCCAACTCAACGCCCTGGTCGGCAACGGCAATACGCTTGTTTCCGGCGGCTGGGTCATGGGCTACCAGCACGAAGCCACCGCGCCCCAGATCCAGATCCGTGATCTCGACTGCACTGATGGCGCGACGGACGCACGCTGTGATTTTGTCCTGGCGCGTCTGTCGAAGCCGACCATCGACATCTGGACCGGAAAACCGGTTCCCTTGCTCGTCAAATGCAAGGCGCGTCTCGTCAAGGAGGCCGAAGGCGCCTGGTCCGTGGCCCATACCCCGTCACCGGCGTCCGGAGGCCATTCCAGGACGACAATGACCTGCCGTAAGGCCTAGGCCGTCGCCTCGGCCGCCTTCGCCGTCACCACCTTCTTCCGCCGCTTCGGGTTCCCCACCGGGTTGCCCCAGAACGTGACCACCGCCAGCGTGCCCAGCAGGGTCAGGGTCAGGCCCGACACCGTCATCACCAGGCGATACGGCAGGCCGCCGACCTTGGCCGCGTGCAGCGGGTAGTCGAGATTGGCGATGCGCGAGCCCAGCGGCAGGGTCTGGGCGTCGCGCGTGGCGACCATCTTGCCGGTGGCCGGGTCGAACCAGGCCATGGTGCGGCCGTTCGGCAGCCATTCGGCCTGCTGGCGCAGGCGGATCGCGATCAACCCGCCCGGCTTGGCCGGCAGGCCGATGGTGCGGACCTCGGCGCCGGGATAGCGGGCCTGGGCCGCCCCGATCACCGCCGTCCAGTCCAGGTCCTTGGCCAGCTTGCCGCCCTTGATCTTCGGCGGGGCCGAGGCGGCCTTCATCGTCGCCGCCGACGAGAACGGCGCCCGCAGCGTGTCGGAGAACCACTTCAGGTTCATCGCCGCCCCCGTGGTCAGGGACAGGATCAGCAGCGGCGCCACCAGCACGCCCAGGTCGCGGTGGTGATGGACGATGGCCGCCCGCTTCATCATCCGGGGCCACGGCCGGACGTGGAACATCCGCCGGGTCGGCCACCACAGCCAAAGGCCGGTGCCCACGAAGCCCAGCCCGGCCAGGCCCGCGATCCCGCCGACGATCTCGCCGGTGTCGCCGTTGAACAGGTGGTGGTGGAAGTCGAACAGCCAGACCTCCGGCCGCGTCCAGTTCGACGTCCAGCTCTGGACGATCGCGCCGTCCTGGTCGGCGTAGGCGGCGTGCTCGCCCTTGTAGCTCAGCTTGTGCAGGCCCAGGCGCGGCGTCGCCAGCACGATGGAGCGCGGGCGGTCCTTGGCGGCGAAAATCCGCGTCGCCGCCGCGCCCAGGGCGGCCGCGTCCTGGCGCTGGGCGTCGGCGGCGTGCGGCACGGTGGCGCGCAGGAAGGCGTCCTCGTGCAGCAGTAGCGACCCCGTCAGCCCCATCAGGGCCAGCAGCAGGCCGATCAGCCCGCCGGTCCAGCGGTGGATCTGTCGGACGACCTTCATCAGAAGCGGGCTTCCCAGCCCAGGGTGGCCGTCCGGCCGCGCCCGGCGAAATAGCGGTCGACCGCCGGCGCCGTGGTGTCGGAGTTGTACGAGATGTACTGCTCGTCGAACAGGTTCTGGATCCCCAGCGACAGCGCGCCGACCGGCAGTTCATAGCGCACGAAGGCGTCGGCCAGGGTGTAGCCGGTGAAGTCGTCCTTCACGAGGGCGTTCTGCATGTCGCGCTTGATGTAGTTCTGGATCTGGAAGCGCAGGCCCCACTTGTCGCCCTGGTAATCGGCGGCCAGGTTCAGGCGGTCGGGCGAGATGTTGGCGCCGTCCAGGTCCTTGTCGACCTTGCCGTCGGCGTTGGTGTCGGTCCGGCCCTTCAGGTGGGCGTAGCCGGCCGAGACGACCAGCCCCTGGATCGGCGTGCGGGCCTTCAGATTGGCCTCCAGCCCCTCGATCTCGACCCGCTGGCGCTGGACGTCGAAGATGCCGCCGCTGTTCTTGATCAGCAGCTGGCCCAGCTTCGAGCTGGACCAGAAGTAGCTGACGCTGGCGTCGAACGGTCCGCGCTTCAGCTCGGTCCCGATCTCGCGGTTGTTCGACACGATCGGCTCGATGTTCAGATAGGTGTCGACGTCGACGCCGTCGACATTGATGCCGCGCAGGATCCGGCCGACGTCGGGCACGGTGTAGCCCTCGGCGTAGCTGGCGTAGACGCGCAGGCCCGTCACCGGCTCGACCACGATCCCGCCGTTGGCCAGCGTCGCCTTGAAGTCGGGATTGCCGCCGGCCACCTTGCGCGAGCCGTAGAAGGCCAGGGTGGTGAAGTCGTCGACCTTCAGCTCGACGTTCTCGAAGCGCACGCCGCCGGCCAGGTGCACCTTGTCGCCCAGCAGCGAGAGGTTGCCCTGCACGAACGGCGCGACGCTCTGGAACTTGGTCGGCGGCACCCAGGCGCGGCCGGTCTCGATCAGCACCTGCTCGGTGCGGTCGTTGATGGTGTCCAGGCCCACGGTGCCGGTCAGGCCCTTGATCCCTGGAACGGCCCGCTCGTAGCTGACCCGGGCGCCCAGCTTGCGCGAGCGGTTCGAGGACTGGTCGAACAGGGTGTTCAGCGGCGCGATGCGGACGTCCTGGAACGTGGCGTTGATGTCGCCGCCGAAGGTGTCGCGCGAGCGGTTGAAGAACAGCTGGGCGATCAGGTTGCCGCCCGCCAGGTCGCTGTTGACCAAGGAGGCCGACACCGTCTCGACGCGGTTGGCCGCCGGCTCGCCGGGCTGGACGCCGCGGAAGCTGGTGGTCGGCACATGGAACGTGCGGTCGCCGTTGGTGGCGGGCTTGGGATTGGTCGCCGAGATGGTGGTGGTGACGTAGTCGCCGTCGCCCTTCAGCTCGAAGCGGTTGGCCACCACGTCCAGGCGGGTGTTCTCGCCCAGCTGCCAGCCCAGGCGGGCGAAGAACGACAGGGCCTTGGAGTCCTGGACCTCGCCTTGGGTGCCGTCCATCCCCAAGCGGCGGCCGTCGCCGTCGTAGAAGGCGCCGCGCGCGTCGTAGGCAGCGCCGACGGTGGCGTCGAACGCCCCGCCGCGCCAGGCCACCAGGCCGGCCACCTTGCCGCCGACGCTGTCGCCCAGGTCGTCGCCGGCGCTGACCTGGGTCAGGACCTTGCCGGTGACGCCGTCGGCCTTGGGCGGGCCGACAGTCACCTGGTTGACCACGCCGCCGGTGGCGCCGATGCCCTGCAGGGCGTTGGAGCCGTAGATCACCTCCACCCGATCGATGAAGAACGGATCGATCGTGTAGCCGTCGCGCGAGCCGTCGCGGATCGGGGTCGATTGCGGAATGCCGTTGATGGCGTACAGCGGCGAGCGGCCGCGCAGGGTCTCGCCCGCCCCCGACAGCTTTTGGCGCGTCGGCGAGAACGACGGCGACAGGTTCGAGACCGCGTCGACCACCGAGCCGCTGATGGCGACCTGCTGGGTCAGGGCCTCGGAATCGATCACGTCCACCGTCAGCGGCAGGGCGCTGGCCGGCAGGATGGTGCGGGCGGCGGTGACCACCAGCTGGTCCACGTCGGTGGGCTCGGCCTTGTCCTCGGCGTGGGCGGCGGTCGCGATCGCCAGGGCCGTCAGGCTGAGGCCGGTCAGGATCGAGGCGCGCCGCGCACGGCTGATGGAGATGGTCCGCATGATGATCGACGCCCCGGCAGTTCGAATGATGGCGCCGTATAGCTGCTGTTGAGAGTGATTAGCAACAAACCGTAACGTGTAGGTCACCGCGGCCTAAGGTCGATCCGCCGCTCCACGCCCACCGCCTCGAGGAAATCCTCGTCGTGGCTGGCGATCAGCAGGGCGCCGTCGTAGCCGGCCAGGGCGCTCTCCACCGCCTGGACCGAGTCGAGGTCCAGGTGGTTGGTCGGCTCATCCAGGATCAGCAGCTTGGGCGGGTCGGCCGACATCAGCACGCAGGCCAGGGCCGCGCGCAGGCGCTCGCCGCCGCTGAGCGTGGCGACGACCTGGTGGGCGGCGACGTTGCGGAACAAGAAGCGCGCCAGGGCGGCGTGGGCCTCGTTGGCGCCGGCGGCCGGGTTCAGGCGGCGGAAGTTCTCCAGGATGGTCTGGGTCTCGTCCAGCACGGCGGCGCGCTGGTCCAGCAGGGCCGCCGGAACGCCGCGCGTCACGGTCCCCGTCGTGGGCTCCAACCCGCCCGTCGCCACCTTGATCAGGGTGGACTTCCCCGCTCCGTTGCCCCCGACCAGGGCCACGCGTTCGGGACCGGCCAGGCGGAAGCTCAAGTCAGACAAGACCGGCGGTCCATCCGGATAGGCGAACCCCACCGCGTCGAAGTCCAGCACCGTCCGTCCGGCGGGCAGGCCGCAGGACGGCAGGTCGAAGGCCAGGCGGCGCAGGCGCTCGACCTTCGCGTCGGCCGCTTCGCGGGCCTGGGCGGCCTCCTGGGCGGCGCGGTCGGCCAGCCGTCCTTCGCGTGCGCCGCTATTCTCGGCCCGCTCGGCCTGGGCGCCCAGCAGGATCTTCGGCTCGCTGCCCTTGGCGGCGAACTTGCGCCCGGCGGCGTCGCGGCGCGCCTTGCGCTCGCGGGCGACCTGGGCCTCGCGCGCGGCCTGGCGGACCTGGCGCTCGGCCGCCTCCAGGTCGTGCTCGGCGGCGGCCGCGGCCTTCTCCTTGCGCTCGGCGTAGAGGTCGTAGCCGCCGCCGTAGTTTGCCGCGCCCAGGCTGGTCAGCTCGACGATGCGGTCCATGCCGCGCAGCAGGGCCCGGTCGTGGCTGACCACCACCGCCCCGCCCTTCCAGCGCCGCAGGACGTCGGCCAGCAGCAGGCGGGCCCCGGCGTCGAGATTGTTGGTCGGCTCGTCCAGCAGGATGACGTCGGGCGCGGCCAGCAGCAGGCCGGCCAGGGCCAGGCGGGTCATCTGGCCGCCGCTGAGCTGGGCCGCCGGGCGCGAGGCGTCCCAGCGCGACAGCCCGACCTCGGCCAGGACGGCGGCGACACGGCCCGGCAGGCTCCAGTCGGCCTCGACCAGGTCCTCCTCGCTGCCCTCCTCCGCCTCGATCCGGCACAGCCGGTCCCAGGCCGGGCCGACGCCCAGCAGGTCGGCGACGCGCGCCCCCGGCGGCGGAGCGTGCAGCTGCGGCAGCACGCCGACCACGCCGGCGCGGCTGATCGTTCCCGAGGTCGGGGCGCGGCTCCCGGCGATCAGCGACAACAGCGTGGACTTGCCCACGCCGTTGCGGCCCACGAGGCCGATGCGCTCGGCCCCGATCGCCAGGGTCAGATTGTCGAAGAGGACGCGGCCGTCAGGCGTGTCGGCGCGAACGGAATCCAGGGTGATGAAGGCGGGCATGGGAAACCACGGTCAGGTCAGTGGGAAGGGCGAAACGGTCGTCCATCGCAATGTCCATGGTGGCCTCCATCGGTGAGCCCGGGATTTCGAGCACGGACGATCTAAGCGATCAACCGGCGTTCGGCAAGTTTCGACTCGACCGCAAGGATCGGGTGTCGGCCCGGATCGGCCGCCGTCAGGATCGGGCTCTCATCACAGGAGCCCGTCATGTCGTTCACCGTTTCCAGCCTGCCCATCGAGCCGTTCGCGCCGCTGTTCGCCCTCGACGACGACGCCCTGGCCGAGCGCGGCATGCTGCGCGTCGTCGCCGACGCGCCGTTCGCCTTTCCCTGCCGCGTCACCCTGGACGACGCCGCGCCGGGCGAGACCCTGATCCTGCTGAACCACGAGCACCAGGCCGCCGACACGCCGTTCCGCTCGCGCTACGCCATCTATGTCCGCGAGGCGGCCCAGGCTCCCGCCACGACCAAGGACGCGCTGCCCCCGGCCCTGCGCCGCCGCCTGCTGTCCCTGCGCGGTTTTGACGCGGCCGGCATGCTGCTCGACGCCGACGTGGTCGAGGGCGCGACGGCCGCCCCGGTGATCGAGCGGATGCTGGAAAACCCCGCCGTGGCCTACCTGCACGCCCACTACGCCAAGCCCGGCTGCTACGCCGCCCGCATCGATCGCGCCGCCTAGCTATTGTCCGACAACGGTAGCGCTCTCAATCGCAACTTAACCTTGATCTCCTACGGTGTGCTCAAGCCAGGGGGCTGAAGAGGGCGCGCGGGGGCTCATGAAGTGGACGTTCGGCAAACCTGAACCCATACCGTCGAACGAGATCGTCAGCTCGTACGTGCCCATCCTGCGCGGCTATCTGGCGGCGGCCGCGGCCTATTACTGCGTGATCAGCCTGTCGCATCCCTTCTACGAGAAGGGCGCGGCCCTGGTCCTGCTGGAAGGGCTGGCGGTGGCCGCCGCCGCGACCGGGCTCTGGTTCTGGCGCCGGCTGAAGACCCATTCGCCGGACATGCCGGCGATGGAAACCGCCGCCCTGGCGATGAACACGCTCTTCATGGCCAATGTCGCGGCCTATCAGAGCATCCATTTCGAGCCGGCCAAGCTGGTCTATTTCGTGCTGATGGCCCTGGTGTTCGCCACCTCGGCCCCCACCCGGCGCGTGGCCTTCGTCAGCGTCGGCGCGGCGATCGTCGGCCTGGTCGTCATGGCCCGCAACGCCCCCGGCGACCTGGTCAGCCAGTACGGCTTCATCGGCGTGGCCGGCGCCTTCGCGGCGCTGGGCATGTCGACCCTGATGCGCGGGGCGGTGATGCGCGAGCTGCGCGCCCGCCTGGCGTCCGACGCCCTGAACCGCAAGCTGGAAGCCGAGCTCGACGAGAACCGCCGCCTGCGCACCGAGGCCCAGGACCTGATGGTGGTCGCCCAGACCGCCAGCCGCGTGAAGACCGAGTTCCTCGAGACCATGAGCCACGAGATCCGCACGCCGCTGAACGGCGTGCTGGGCATGGCCCAGGCCATGGACCGCGACACCCTCTCGGCCAAGCAGCGCGCCCGCCTGGCCACCATCCACCAGTCCGGCGCCACCCTGCTGGACGTGATCAACGCCGTGCTCGACATCTCGCGGATCGAGGCCGGTAAGATGGAGATCGTCCGGGCGCCGTTCGACCTGGACGCCCTGGCCGACACCCTGCGCCAGCTCTACGGCGGCCTGGCCCACGACAAGGGCCTGGATTTCGCCCTGGAGGTCGAGCCCGGGGCCGGCGGCTGGCGCGACGGCGACGCCGCCCGTCTGCGCCAGGTGCTCAGCAACCTGATCTCCAACGCCATCAAGTTCACCGACGCCGGCCAGGTGACCGTGCGGATCGGCGGCGACGCCCAGACCCTGACCTGCGCCGTGACCGACACCGGCGTGGGCGTGCCCGAGGCGCGCCGCGCCCAGATCTTCGAGAAATTCGTCCAGGTCGACGGCTCCAGCACGCGCCGCACGGGCGGCAGCGGCCTGGGCCTGGCCATCTGCCGCGAGCTGATGACGCTGATGGGCGGCCAGGTCGGCTTCGAGAGCCCGGCGGCCGGCGGCGCCTGCTTCACCTTCGAGGCCCCCTGCCCCGCCCTGACGCCGGTGGGCCAGCCGACGAAGGTCGAGCCGGTCGCCGACGAGCCGGCGATGGGCGGCGCGCTGAAGATGCTGGTCGTCGACGACAACGCCACCAACCGCACCGTCCTGCAGGCCATGCTGGGCCATCTGGGCGTCGCCTGCGGCGTGGCCCGCGACGGCCACGAGGCGGTGGCGATGTGGGAGTCCGGTCCCTGGGACGCCATCCTGATGGACATCCACATGCCGGGCATGGACGGGCTGGAGGCGGGCCGCGTGATCCGTACCCGCGAGGCGGCCGAGGGCCGGACCCGCACGCCGATCCTGGCCGTCACCGCCAGCGTGCTGAGCCACGAGACCGAGCGCTACATGGCCGCCGGCATGGACGGCTTCGTGGCCAAGCCGATCGCCGCCCAGCGCCTGGTCGAGGCCCTGGACGTGGCCCTGAGCGCCCCGCCCGCGGGCGGCGCGGCGGCGGCGCTGGGGTAGACCTATCCCCTCGTCATCCCGGGCCTTGCGCCAGGGATTCCTGGTTCAGCTCGCACGCGAGGCGCAAGCGGTTCGCTGGCGAGCCGCCTCAACTGCACTTGCGACCGACAGAGGGGTTCCGGGCGCAAGGCCCGGGATGACGGCGCTATTTATGATGCGGAAGAAACCCGAGCTCAGAAGCTCAGCGCGCTCAGGTCGACGATGATCTTGAAGGCCCAGATGGCGCAGGCGACGCAGACG
Source organism: Caulobacter sp. CCG-8 (assembly GCF_037402475.1). Classification (NCBI taxonomy): domain Bacteria; kingdom Pseudomonadati; phylum Pseudomonadota; class Alphaproteobacteria; order Caulobacterales; family Caulobacteraceae; genus Caulobacter; species Caulobacter sp. CCG-8. The sequence continues at coordinate 36,548 of NZ_JBBEUD010000019.1, read as the reverse complement.
ACCAGGGTGATGATGTCGTCGATCTCGGAACGCTGGCGCACGACCTTGGCGGCCTTGCCGCCCTTGCCCTTGGCCGGAGCCTCGGGGGCCGCCGGTTTCGCCTCTTCCTTCGCCGCCGCCTTGGCCAAGCTCGTCGTCCTCGAGGGCGCGCAGGATGCGCGATCCGTCCGCGCCATAGACACCAAGGGTGCTGAAGGTTGCGCTTCCAAAGGCGGTTTATTGTTCGTGAACGCTGTAACCTCCGCCGGTCCCGCCGCGAACTGATCCTCGACGACCAAGGAGGACGCGCGCCATGACACGAACCACGATGCGGAAGACGGCCTGGGCCAGCCTGGCGGCCGGGACGGTCCTGGCGGTCGCCGTCGGGACCTGGTCGATGGCCGGGACCGGCGGCACGGCCCAGCGGCCGGTGGTGCTGGAGCTGTTCCAGAGCCAGGGCTGCTCGTCCTGCCCGCCGGCCACCGCCAACCTCAACGCCCTGGCCGACCGGCCCGAGGTGCTGGCCCTGAGCTTCGGGGTCACCTACTGGGACCAGCTCGGTTGGAAAGATAGTTTCGCCAAGCCGGCCTTCACCGACCGGCAGAAGGCCTACGCCCGCGGCCTGGGCGCCCAGCTGGGCACGCCGCAGATGGTGGTCGAGGGCCGCGAGGACCTGATCGGCACGGACGCCCGCGACGTGGAATTGGCCCTGCGCCGCGCCCGCCCGGCCATGGACGCCACGGTCGCCGTGTCGCGCGGCCGGGTCGAGATCGGGGCCGGCCAAGCCCCCAAGGCCGGGGCCGACGTCTGGCTGGTGCGCTACGATCCACGCGTTCAGCAGGTGGCCATCCAGCGCGGCGAGAACAACGGCAAGACCCTGCCCCACCGCGACGTGGTCCGCGAGCTGACCCGGCTGGGCGGCTGGAACGGCGCCCCGGTGGCGTTCGCGACCACGCCGCCGGCCGATCCGGCCCTGCGGACGGCGGTGCTGGTCCAGGCGAAGAACGGCGGCCCGATCCTGGCGGCGGCGCGACTTTAGGCCCTGCTGACACCTGATGTCAGCAGTCTGTCGCCACCTGCCGCCACAGCGACATTTGTTCGCACCTTGTTCTTGTGTTAATCGCCGGTCTGCGCCCTACATATAGCCGTCTCGCCGTGGCTCCTCCCACGGCCCTACGCGTTCCGGAAAACATGGCTGAACAACTGAACTTCATCCGCGTGCGCGGCGCGCGGGAGCACAATCTCAAGGACGTCAGCGTCGACATCCCGCGGGGCGAGCTCGTGGTGCTGACCGGGCTTTCGGGCTCGGGCAAGAGCTCCCTGGCGTTCGACACCATCTACGCCGAGGGCCAGCGCCGCTACGTCGAGAGCCTGTCGGCCTACGCCCGCCAGTTCCTGGAGCTGATGAGCAAGCCGGACGTGGACCTGATCGAGGGCCTGTCGCCGGCCATCTCGATCGAGCAGAAGACCACCTCGCGTAACCCGCGCTCGACGGTGGGCACGGTCACCGAGATCCACGACTACATGCGCCTGCTGTGGGCGCGGGTCGGGGTTCCCTACTCGCCGGCCACCGGCCTGCCGATCGAAAGCCAGACCATCAGCCAGATGGTCGATAAGATCACCGCCCTGCCGGAAGGCACGCGCCTCTATCTGCTCGCTCCCGTCGTCCGCGACCGCAAGGGCGAGTACAAGAAGGAGATCGCCGAGTGGCAGAAGGCCGGCTTCCAGCGGCTGAAGATCGACGGCGAGTTCTATCCGATCGAGGACGCCCCCGCCCTCGACAAGAAGTTCAAGCACGACATCGACGTAGTCGTGGACCGCATCGTCACCAAGCCGGGCATGGAGCAGCGCCTGGCCGACTCCATGGAGCAGGCCCTGCGCCTGGCCGACGGCCTGGCCGTGGCCGAATGGGCCAACGTCGAGGAAGGTGAGAAGGAGCCGCGTCGGCTGCTGTTCTCGGAACGCTTCGCCTGCCCGGTCAGCGGCTTCACGATCGCCGAGATCGAGCCGCGGCTGTTCTCGTTCAACAACCCGGCGGGCGCCTGCCCGGCCTGCGACGGCCTGGGCGCCAAGCTGGCCTTCGACGCCGACCTGGTGATCCCCGACAAGGACCGCAGCCTGCACAAGGGCGCCGTCGCCCCGTGGGCCAAGGGGCCATCGCCGCTCTACACCCAGACCCTGCAGGCCCTGGCCCGCCACTACGGCTTCTCGATGGACGAGCCCTGGCACAAGCTGCCGGAAAGCGCCCGCCAGATCGTGCTGCAGGGCTCCAAGGGCGAGAAGATCAAGTTCGTCTACGACGACAACGCCCGCAAATACGAGGTGGCCAAGCCCTTCGAGGGCGTGCTGCCGAACCTGGAGCGCCGCTGGCGCGAGACCGACAGCTCGTGGGTCCGCGAGGAGCTGGGCCGCTACCAGTCCGACACCCCCTGCGAGGTCTGCCACGGCAAGCGCCTGAAGCCCGAAGCCCTGGCCGTGAAGATCCACGGCCTGGACATCGCCGCCGTCTCGAACCTGGCGATCCGCCCGGCCCGCGACTGGTTCACAGCGCTGGAAGGCCATCTGACCGACAAGCAGATGGAGATCGCCCGGCGGATCCTGAAGGAGATCAACGACCGCCTGCGGTTCCTGGTCGACGTGGGCCTGGACTATCTGAACCTGTCGCGCGGCTCGGGCACCCTGTCCGGCGGCGAGAGCCAGCGCATCCGGCTGGCCAGCCAGATCGGCAGCGGCCTGACCGGCGTGCTCTACGTGCTGGACGAGCCGTCGATCGGCCTGCACCAGCGCGACAACACGCGCCTGCTGCAGTCGCTGCAGGGCCTGCGCGACCTGGGCAACTCGGTGCTGGTGGTCGAGCACGACGAGGAAGCCATCCTCACCGCCGACTATGTGATCGACATGGGTCCGGCGGCGGGCGTGCACGGCGGCGAGATCGTCGCCGAGGGCAAGCCGGCCGACATCATGGCCAATCCGAAGAGCATCACCGGCCAGTACCTGACCGGCGCACGCGAGATCGAGGTGCCCGAACAGCGCCGCCCGATCAGCAAGAAGAAGATGCTCCGCGTCGTCGGCGCCAAGGGCAACAACCTGAAGGATGTGACGGGCGAGATCCCGGTCGGCACCTTCACCTGCATCACGGGCGTGTCGGGCGGCGGCAAGTCGACCTTCACGATCGAGACCCTGTACAAGGCCGCCGCGCGCCGCCTGAACAACGCCAGCGACGCCCCGGCCTCGCACGAGCGGATCGAGGGCCTGGAGAACTTCGACAAGGTCATCGACATCGACCAGTCGCCGATCGGCCGCACCCCGCGCTCGAACCCGGCCACCTATACCGGCGCCTTCGGCCCCATCCGCGACTGGTTCGCCCAGCTGCCGGAGAGCAAGGCGCGCGGCTACGGTCCCGGCCGCTTCAGCTTCAACGTCAAGGGCGGCCGCTGCGAGGCCTGCCAGGGCGACGGCCTGATCAAGATCGAGATGCACTTCCTGCCCGACGTCTACGTCACCTGCGACGTCTGCAAGGGCCAGCGCTACAACCGCGAGACCCTGGACATCCTGTTCAAGGGCAAGACCATCGCCGACGTGCTGGACATGACGGTCGAGGAAGCCGCCGACTTCTTCAAGGCGGTGCCGCCGATCCGCGACAAGATGGAGACGCTCAAGCGCGTGGGCCTCAGCTACATCAAGGTGGGCCAGCAGGCGACCACCCTCTCCGGGGGTGAAGCGCAGCGGGTGAAGCTGTCCAAGGAGCTCAGCAAGCGCGCCACCGGCCGCACGCTGTACATCCTCGACGAGCCGACCACCGGCCTGCACTTCGAGGACACCAAGAAACTGCTGGAGGTCCTCCACGAGCTGGTCGACCAGGGCAACACCGTGGTCGTCATCGAGCATAACCTCGACGTCGTGAAGACCGCCGACTGGCTGCTGGACTTCGGTCCGGAAGGCGGTGACGGCGGCGGCCAGATTGTCGCCGTGGGCTCGCCCCAGGACGTGGCCAAGGTCGAGGCCAGCTGGACCGGCCGCTATCTGAAGGACGTCCTGGCCCGCCACGAGGAACGGCGGCTGGAGCGCGTGGCCGAGCTGAAGAAGAGCAAGCGGGCCTAGGCTAGAAAACGTCGGCCCGGTCGGCCGGACCTTCCATCAGGCGATGGAAGGCGTAGCCGATCGGGCCGACCTGCACCGCGAAGGCCAGGGCATGGACCAGGCCACCGAAAACCCTGGACGCCATCGCGACAGGCCCGAAGGCCGTGTTCAGCGCGGCGGCCAGGGACGACGCCCGGAGCACCGGCGGCTGGGCCAGGCCCAGCGCGTCGCGCGCCCACGATCCCGCCCATTCGATCGCCATGGACAACAGCAGCGTCGCGACGAAGAGCGTCGCCAGCCGGACATGAAGCTTCCGGCTCGGACCCAACGCGCGCGCCAGGCGCAGGCGTCCGTCGGCGAGGGTCGCCGGCGCCGCCAGGGCCAGGCGGGCGCCCGCCGCGGTCAGCATCACGGCGCCCAGGTGCAGGGCCAGGCTCGTGGTGAGCGGCCCCGGCTCCAGGACCCTTGCGAGCAGGAAGACCCCGATCGGCGCCGCGATCACGATCGACATCACGGTCACCGGCGCCACGAGGACTAGAAGGCGGAGTTCGCCGCCGCCAAGGCGCGGCCAGGCCGCGCGGCGGTCGTCGGGCCGGATCGTCGCGCGAAGGACCGCCGCGCTCGCCACGGTCGTGGTCAGGACGTCCAGAACGAGGCCGCCGAGGCCCAACGGCACGGCGACGTCCGAAAGGCTCCGCCCCGCCGCGAAACCTTGCCAGGCCGCGACCTGGAAGCCGGCCAGGATGGTCCCGCCCACGATGAACACCAGCGCCCAGGACAGCGCCGCCAGCGGCCGTCGGGCGACCAGCCGGAAGCCGGACAGGACGCCGTCGGGCCAGGAAAGTGTCTTCACCCGCTCCCCCTAGTCGAACACCGCCGCCTGGTCGGCGGGATTCCTGCCGGTCAGGTCGCGATACAGAACCGCCATCGGGGCGTAGGCGACGACGCCCGCGAAGGTTCCGACCACCACGCGCGCCAGGTTCGGAACCAGGTGCTCGGGTTCGGCGGCGTAGCGCGCCAGTTCGATGATGAAGGGATCGTCGCCGATCTTCGCGTCGGCGCCGCCTTGCTTGAACACGTCGCCCAGCGCCGACAGCAACCATTCGCCGCCGCCGTAGGCCGCCAGAAAGAGCAGGGCGCAGACGATGGCCAGCCGATAGCGTCCGCGCGTCATCCGCCAGGACTCCGCGATCGCGATCCGCCGTTCGAAGAGCGTGATGGCGGGCGCTGACGAGAACCGCGCCAGCGACACCGCCGCCAGGACCAGAACGGTCACGAGCGTACTGGTCTTCGTCGCCAACTCGGAGTCACGGGCGACCGCGGCGACGATGACGACGAGGACGAAGACGCCGGCGAAAACGGCCACGAACATCAGGCACCAGACGAGTCCGAGGCGGAGCTCGTCGGCGCCCAGGCGCATCCAGCGACCGTCCGTCCGTTCCAGATCGGCGACCGCCCGGAAGACGGCGGCAGCCAGGATCGCCATGCCGAGGCACATCACCAGAAGGTTCGAGAACAGCACGCCGAACTGCAGCCAGCCGGCGCCCCGCTCCGCCCCGACATAGGACCACGGGCCCTTCAACCCATCGTACACGGCGTCCAGCAGGGTGCTGAACACGCTGAGCGGCAACAGGCAGGCGCCCCAGCCCAGCACCGCGAGCGGCGCGCGCCGCAGCAACGGAACGCCCGCGAGCACCAATCGGCTCAGCGTGGTCACGGTCATTCGGAGGGCCCTAGTCGAACACGGCGACCTGGTCGGCGACGGGATCGCCGACCAGGCTCCGACAGATGTAGGTCGCCGACGCGAACGGGATCAGCACGGCCAAGCCCACCAGCAGTCCCTGCGAGAGGAGGTGGCCTAGCACCACAGGCCGGACCAGGCCCGTCAGCGCGACCGCCAGGGACGGATCGTAAGTCAACGCGTTGTCCAGACCCAGCGCGGGGATCGCCGTCGCGAGCAGGAAACTGCCCAGGCCGCCGATAAGCCCGGCGATCAGCAGGGTGACGAGGAAGACGCCCAAGACCTTCCATCGCCGCGACCGCGTCAGCCGCCAGGACGCCATGAACCGCAACCGTCCATCCTGTACGGTCAAGGGGCCGGCCAGCGACAACCGGCTGGCCAGGACGATCGCCACGATCACGCCGAGCGCCAGGGCGGTGAACATGACGATGTCCTCCGAAGTCCCTCGCAAGCCGCCCACCGCGGTGACGGCCCCGCCCACGCCGACCGCCAGGAGGACGATGGCCAGGGCGAGGAAGACCACGAGCGACAGGAGGAACAGCCGGACCTCGTCGCCGCCGACCCTGATCCTTCCGCCTCGGACGACAGCCGCCGCCATGACCGCCATCACCAGAAGGAACACCAGGACGGCGATCAAGGTCGTCGCCGTACTGGCGGCCAGCAGGGACTCCGATTGCGTGAAGGCGGCCACTGTGTAGTGGCTCGAGATCACCGCCGTCACCCGCCCAGCGAACGTGGCCACCGCGCCGACCGCCGCAAGACCGAGAGTCGCCAGCGGTCGTCGACGTAGCAGGTCGAAGCCCGCCAGGACGGCCCGGCCGAACGCGAAATCCCCCACGCCCGGCGCCTAGCCGAAGGCGTCAGTCAGGTCGCGGCCCTTGAGCTGAGCGTAGATGGTCGGGGCCGGGGCGAAGACGATCAGCGACACCAGCACCGACATCAGGCCCTGCAGCAGCGAGCTGATCACCCCGCTCACCGACAACAGGTCCTTCAGCGACTTGGCCTCGTTCTGGAGCGCGTCGCCCACCGAGGCCAGGCCGCCGCCCATGGCGACGGCCGCGATCGAACCGACGGCGGCGATCATCACGAACAGCAGCAGATAGACCACCGCCGCCAGCACCGTGGCGATCAGATAGGTCCCGAACAGCGGCCAGAACCGACCCTTGGTCATGTCCCACGAGGCCTTCAGATCGATGCGGCCGGTGTCGAAGGCCAGGGTGCTGACGAACGACAGGCGCACCGACAGCAGGATCAGGCCGGCGATCAAGGCCACGAACGACACCAGGGCCAGCAGCACGCCCAGGCCCTGGCCGCCGATCGCCGTGCCCACGCCCGCCAGGATCGCCAGGCACAGCACGCCGATGAAATAGGCCCCGAACAGCACCAGATAGAGCAGCACCTGCACGGCCGCCTGACGCAGCTCGGCGCCGCCCAGCCGCAGATAGGCCCCGGCGCTGTCGTGCGGGCGCAGGACCAGGCGGTTGACCGCGGCCACGAGCACCGAATTGGTGATCAGCACATAGACCATGGAGGCCAGGAACAGAGGCCACAGGCCGCTCATCGCCGCCATGGTGGTCTGCGGATCGGGATCGGCCTCCAGCGCCTCGGTCAGGGCGGTCAGCTTGTCGCCGAAGGCCGACAGCACAAGGGCCGCGACGACGAAGGAGAGGATCGCCATGATCCCGGCCCAGATCGCCACCGTCTTGGGTTTCTCGCTCGCCGCCCGAAAGCCGGCCAGAGCCGCGTCCGTGGCCGAAAACTGATCCATCGCCATGCCCCGTTAAATCCCGACCACGCCTATCAAGGTTCGCGACCGTGCGACAGCCCCCGGGCCCGCTCCTTTTGAAGGGGCGGCGGAGATGTTCGCCCTGTGCAAACGCGCCCGCCAATTCTAACGTTCGTTTGACACGGTCGGAACAGGCCGGCGGGAGGACGATCATGAAGCTCTACGGCGAAGCCAATCCGGCTCCCAATCCGCGCCGGGTGCGCATCTTCGCGGCGGAGAAGGGGCTGGACCTGCCGGAGATCCGCATCGGCATGCGCCAGGGCGGCCACAAGTCGCCCGAGCACAAGGCGCGCAACAGCCTGGGCCAGGTGCCGGTGCTGGAGCTGGACGACGGCCAGACGATCAGCGAGAGCGTCGCCATCTGCCGCTATCTGGAAGCCCTGCACCCGGCGCCGCCGATGTTCGGGACCTGCGCCCTGTCGCAAGCGCGCGCCGAAATGTGGGTCCGGCGCATCGAGTTCCAGCTGATGGTCCCGGTCGGCATGTACTGGCGCCACGCCCATCCGCTGACGGCGTCGCTGCTGGTGCAGAACCGCCAGTTCGGCGAGTCCAACAGGCCCATCGCCGCCAGGGCCATGACCTGGCTGGACCGCGAACTGGCCGACGGCCGCGAATGGATCGCCGGCGACGCCTACGGGATCGCCGACATCGTGGCCCTGACGACGATCGACTTCGCCGGCTTCATCGGCCTGGAGGTGCCCGAGGAGGCCGGGCGGCTGAAGGCCTGGCGGGACCGGGCGTCGGCCCGGCCCAGCGCGAACGCCTAGAGGGGCGCCGGGGCCAGCTCGCTTTCGTGGAGGTCGTAATAGGCCCGGGCCGGGGCGGCCGTCAGCACGACCATCTGCACGGTGAAGAAGAACGGCGCCAGCAGCAGGTTGGCCAGGCCGGTCAGGGCCAGCATGACGATGTTGGTCGCCCCGCCCGACAGGCTGAGGATCAGGCCCGCCACGACGGTCTGGGCCACGCTGACCAGGAAGGTGATCACGAAGGCCAGGGCGTACATGCCCAGCAGGTGCCAGAAATGATGGTCGGTCAGGGCCCAGGTCCGGCGCAGCGACAGCTTGCCCTCGGCGAAGGTGGTGATCGACAGCAGCGACAGGCGGATGCCGAACCAGATCGACAGGCCGGCCACGGCGATGGCGCCCAGCACCTCGACCCAGCGGTTGGTCTCGACCGCGCCCAGGCTGATCAGCCCCGCGCCGATCAGCACCAGCACGGCGCTGGGCAGGGCGGTGACGATCAGGGCCACGGCCCAACCGACCAGGGCGACCACGAACTGCCGCCCCTCTTCGGCCCCGACCCGCAGATAGGCCATGCGCCGCTCCTGCGGATGCACCACCGCCCGCATGATCGCCACGCTGATCACCGACTGCAGGGCCACCGCGAAGGCGATCAGCGGCAGCAGCGTGCCCTTGCGGCGGGCGACGATGTCGATCAGCTCGCGCACGTCGTTGGTCCGCGACAGCAGCGCCAGGTCGGCCCGCACGGTGCCGCCGAACGCGAAGGCGACCACCAGGCCCAGCACGACCAGCATGGCGAAGTAGCAGGCGGCCCAGGCCAGCACGACCAGCGGCTTGCGGCGCGTCATGCGGACGCCTTCGAGGGCGGCTTGGACGGGCGAGAAGGTGGTCATGTCCGCAGGGTTCCAGGGGTCGGGGCGGGCTGGCGGCGATAGACGTCGACCAGGGCCGCGGTCCAGACCGGGATGAGATAGAAGAACACCAGGGCCACGCTGACCAGCTCGGGGATCAGCGCGCCCTCGGAAAAGCCGGCGACCGCCCGCAGATAGCCAATGGCGACCACCAGGATCACCGCCGGGGCGGCCAGGACCGCGCCCGCCGCCGCCAGGACCAGCACCACGCCGCGCGTGCGCCCGAAGGCGCTGAGCACCTGGATCCGGTCCAGGTCGACCGTGGCGGCCGGGGCCAGGGACAGGCGCAGGAACAGCCAGACCATGATCGCCATCGACAGCAGGGGCGGCAGGCTCGCGGCCAGGGCGCCGGGACCGTCCAGCGCGCCGCGCCAGGCGTCGACCGAGGTGATGTCCAGGCCGGGAGCGTTGCTCTTGGCGATCCCCACGACCACCGCCCCGACCAGCACCGCCAGCACGGCCATGACGACGGTCAGGATGACGGTGACCAGGGCCTGGACCGCCAGCAGCCGCCATTCCTGGACGCCCCAGCGCAGGCCCTTCCAGCCGGCGGGACCGCCGAACGCGTGGCGATAGAGGGCGCCGTAGGCCAGCGTCGTGGCGGCCAGCTCCAACGGCAGGCTCAGGAAGGCCAGGCCGGGCGACAGGGCGCGGGGCAGCAGGCCCAGCACGGCGCCGGCGACCAGGGCGGCCCAGCAGGCGCGCACCCCCGGCGTCCATCCCGCCATGCCGGCGCGAACGGTCCCGCCGATCGTCGCCGATCCCTCGCCCATCAAAGCCTCTCCCGTCCGCGATCGCGCGAACCCCTCAATCCCAAGAGACATAAGCGGTTCGCCCCCCGCTTGGCGACGAGTCGCGGCGGGTGTCACGCTGAATTTCGCCGGACGTGGCCGCGATGCCTCGTGGGCGCGCCGCGTGGACGGCTCAGGCCTTGCCCGCGCCCGAGGCCGCCAGTTCCTGATAGGCCTTGGCCCAGGGCGCGCCGACCAGGGCCATGGCGAAGGCGGCGATGACCGACAGCACGGCCGCGCCACAGGCGATCAACGGCCAGGAGGCCCGCAGCCAGACCTCGGGCGGCTGTCCCTTCAGGGGATCGAGGATTTCGGTCAGGCCCTCGCCGGTCCCGCTGGCCACCACCGCGAGCACGACGCCGCCGCCCACGATCGCGTAGAGCGCGATCTCCAGCACGATCAGGATCAGCGCCATCAGCAGCGCCATGCCAAGCAGCCGGCCGCTCTGGCCGCGCGTGAAGGCCCAGGATTCGAACAGGCGGAACTCCCCCTCGGCGAAGCTCATCGGCCCGGCCATCGACAGGCGCAGCACGCCCCAGATCAGCAGCCCCGCCGCCGCCAGGACCACCAGGACGATCAGGAAACCGGCGACCAGCTTGCCGCCGTCGCCCATCGCGGCCCCGGCCAGATAGACGATCATGCCCAGGATGAATCCACCGATCGCCACCGCGAAATAGGCCATCATGAACAGTATGCCCTGGACCAGCGTCACCAGGGCCAGCCACAGCTCCGACTTGCCCAGTCGCAGATAGGCCCAGCGCTTCTGGTCCGGCTGGAGCACGGCGCGGAACACGGCCCCGACGACCACGCCCTTGACCAGGGCGCCGCCCACCCAGCCGATGGCGTTCACGCCCATCAGGCTGCTCTGAAGCTGCATCATCCGCGCCAGCATGGCCGGGTCGTCGCCAGGCGTCGCCGCGGCCGAGCCCGGTTCGGGCATGGACTTGATGAAGGCGATGAACTGCGGGACCAGCGTCCACATCAGGCCGACCATCGGCCCGACCAGGGTCACCAGGATCACCAGCCCCCAGGCCAGCACCGCCAGCGGCGCGCGGCCGATCACCCCGAAGCCGGCCGTCGCCGCGCCCGAAACCGAAAACCTCGCCATCGTCGCCCCCGACGCTTCCCCGACAGGCGGGCAGCCTAGACACAGGTTTCATCCCGTGGCCAGCGGGGGTAAGAGGCGCCCATGAGCACTTCCCCCACTTCCGCCTCTCCCATCCACGTCATCGGTGGCGGCCTGGCCGGGTCCGAGGCCGCCTGGCAGATCGCCCAGGCCGGCGTCCCGGTCGTCCTGCACGAGATGCGCCGCCATGAGCCTTCCGGGCCCGTCCTCACCGACGCCCACCAGACCGACGGCCTGGCCGAGATGGTGTGCTCGAACTCGTTCCGCTCCGACGACTGGCAGTTCAACGCCGTGGGCCTGCTGCACGCCGAGATGCGCAAGCTGGACTCGCTGATCATGTCGGCCGCCGACCAGCATCAGGTGCCCGCCGGCGGCGCCCTGGCCGTCGATCGCGACGGCTTCTCGGCCGAGGTCACCCGCCGCATCCAGGCCCATCCGCTGATCACCATCGTCCGCGAGGAGATCGCCGGCCTGCCGCCCGCCGAGTGGGACAATGTGGTGGTCGCCACCGGCCCCCTCACCTCGCCCGCCCTGGCCGACGCCATCCTCGAGCTCTCCGGCGAAGGCCAGCTCAGCTTCTTCGACGCCATCGCCCCGATCATCCACGTCGAGTCGATCGACATGGACGTGGCCTGGCGCCAGTCGCGCTACGACAAGGAAGGCCCGGGCGGCGACGCGGCCGCCTACATCAACTGCCCCATGAACAAGGACCAGTACGAGGCCTTCATCGACGCCCTGCTGGACGGCCCCAAGGCCGAGTTCAAGGACTGGGAGCACGTGCCTTATTTCGACGGCTGCCTGCCGATCGAGGTGATGGCCGAGCGCGGTCGCGAGACCCTGCGCCACGGCCCGATGAAGCCGGTCGGCCTGACCAACCCGCGCGACCCGACCGTGAAGTCCTACGCCATCGTCCAGCTGCGCCAGGACAACGCCCTGGGCACGCTATGGAACATGGTGGGCTTCCAGACCAAGCTGAAGCACGGCGCCCAGGCCGAGGTGTTCCGGATGATCCCGGGTCTGGAGAACGCCCAGTTCGCGCGGCTGGGCGGGCTGCATCGCAACACCTTCATCAACAGCCCGCGCCTGCTGGATCGGTCCCTGCGCATGAGGCTGGCCCCGCGCCTGCGGTTCGCGGGCCAGATGACGGGTGTCGAGGGCTATGTCGAAAGCGCCGCCACGGGCCTGCTGGCCGGCCGCTTCGCCGCCGCCGAGCGCCTGGGCCGGACGCTGGACGCCCCGCCACCGACCACCGCCCTGGGCGCCCTGGTCGACCACGTCACCGGCGGCCACCTGGAAGCCGAGGGCAAGACCACCTTCCAGCCGATGAACATCAACTACGGCCTGCTGCCGCCGCTGGAAGCCCCCAAGGTCGACGAAGAGGGCAAGAAGATCCCGCTGAAGGAACGCGGCCGCGCCAAGAAGCGGCTGATGAGCGTGCGGGCGCTGAAGGACCTGGACGCGTGGACGGCCGGGGCGGCCTAGCCCCTCGGCCGCCTATGGGGTGACTTCCGGCGGCGGGCGGATGCGCCGGTAGCGCGCCTCGACCAGGCCGAACAGTCCGAAGGCGATCAGACCGGCAGCGACGAGGACGAGCGCCCCGCTGCCGAACGGCTGGTGCTCGATCGCCTGCAGCGCCCCGCCCCAACTGCGCGCCTCGCCGGCCCGCGCCTCCAGGCCGGCCAACACCAGGAAAACGCCCAGCGGCAAGCTGGCCAGGCCGCGCGCGCCGTAGCCGGCCTTGGCCAGGGGCACGACCCTGCGGCAGGTCTTGTCGTCGCAGTCGAGCCGCTTGCTGAAGTCCTGCATCAGACCCTGGACGACATTGCCGACCGCGAAAGCCACGACCGCCAGGCCGGCGGCGATCAGCAAGGCGTCGCCATAAGGCAGGTCGAGGACGGTCCGGGCGGCGTGATGGACGCTCTGTTCCTCATCGACCTCGCCGACATCTTCCAGTTCATCCAGCAGCTCGAAGGCCGACAGCGCCAGGCCGCCATAGACCAGTCCGCTGAACGCCTGGCCGGCCCGCACCGCCCAGGCCTTGAGCGTGCGTCCGTGCCGGTCGGCGTCGAACACGGCCTGCAGGACCCGCCAGGCCGCGAAGCCCGCGAGGCCGACGCCGATCGCGCCGATCAGCGCCCAGCCCAGCGGCCAGTCGGCCCAGGCGCGCAGCATGCCCTTGGCGCCCTTGGCGCGCGGCGTCAGGTCCAGGGCGGCCAGCAGGACGACGGTCCCCAGGCCCAGATAGACCAGACCCCGCGCCGCATAACCCAGCCGCGAGGCCAGCTCGATCGCCTTTGCGGCGTTCGTCCGCTGGACGCGCTTCACGAGCTTGCGGGGCAAGGCGTTGATCGAGGTCGACATGGTTCGTGCCCGGACAGCCCAACTGGATGAACCAACGGCGGCTTGGCGCGGGCGTTCCCTGGCCTCGTTCCGCACCTCATCAAGGGGCAGGCCTGTCTTTCGCTAAGTAAGTGATTTATGACTTAGCTGCAGGCGCCGGTCGTCAGGTCTGGCGCTTGCCTGGGCATCCGCGCGGGAAGCCGTCCCGCGTCGCCGATCATCGCGCGCTTTGCCGCTCGCCGATGCTAGGCAAGCATGTCACGGATAGGATGTACGGCAAAGGGGAGCCCGGCAGGGTGGCGGAGGCCTTCGAGATCGGCGACTTCAAGCCTGGCGTCCGGGCCAAGACCCGCTGCGACCTGATCGGCGCGCCGCCTTACAGCGAAGCCGAGGGCATGCTGGTGCGCCGCTTCCTGACCTCCGCCCACGACGAGGCCCTCAAGACCCTGGCCTTCTGGATGGAAGAGGCCGGCATGAGCGCCCGCCGCGACCACGCCGGCAACCTGGTCGGCCGCTACGAGGGCGCGACGCCGGACGCCCCGGCCCTGCTGGCCGGCTCGCACATCGACAGCGTCCGCAACGGCGGCCGCTATGACGGGGCCCTGGGCGTGATGCTGGGGATCGACGTGGTCGAGGCCCTGGCCCGCGCCGGCCGCCGCCTGCCCTTCGCGGTCGAGGTGATCGCCTTCGGCGACGAGGAGGGATCGCGCTTCCCCGCCTCCATGACCTGCAGCCGCGCCGTGGCCGGGACCGTCGATCCCAGCGTCATGGAGATGACCGACAGCGACGGCGTCAGCCTGGCCCAGGCCTTCGCCGCCTTCGCCCTGGACCCGACGCGCCTGGAAGAGGCCGCCCGCAAGCCCGGCGAGGTCTTCGCCTTCCTCGAGGCCCATATCGAGCAGGGCCCAGTGTTGGAAGCCGAGGGCCTGGCCCTGGGCGTGGTCACCGCCATCGCCGCCCAGAAGCGGCTGATGGTGCGGTTCGCGGGGGTGGCCGGCCACGCGGGCACCACGCCGATGAACCTGCGCAAGGATCCCGGCCCCGCCGCCGCCGAGGCGATCCTGGCGCTGGAGCGGATCTGTTCGGGCGGGAAAGACGGTCTGGTCGGCACCGTGGGCCGGATCACCGCCCTACCCGGCGCCTTCAACGTCATCCCCGGCGCGGTCGAGTATTCCATGGACGTCCGGGCCGAGGTCGCCGCCACGCGCGACGCGGCCGTCGAGGCCGTCACCGCCGAGATCCACGCCATCGCCGCGCGACGCGGCCTGGAGGCTTCGGTCACCCTGATGCAGGACCTCGCCGCCAGCCCCTGCGATCCCGGCCTGACCGCCCTGCTGGAGGACGCCGTCGCCGCGACCGGCCAAGCGCCGCGCCGCCTGCCCAGCGGGGCCGGCCACGACGCCATGGTCATCGCCGACCTCTGCCCCACCGCCATGCTGTTCATCCGCTGCGAGGGCGGGATCAGCCACAATCCGCGCGAGGCCGTGACCGAGGCCGACTGCGCCCTGGCGGCGACCGCCATGCTCCATTTCATCGACCAGCTAGAACGACGCGAACGCGCATGACCCAGACTTTCGGCGAACTCGACCACCCCGCCCGCCTGCTGATGGGGCCCGGCCCGATCAACGTGCACCCCCGCGTGCTGCGCGCCATGTCGGTGCAGCTGCTGGGCCAGTTCGACCCCGAGTTCACCGGCTACATGAACGAGACCATGGCGCTGTATCGTCAGGTCTTCCAGACCCAGAACCGCTGGACCTTCCTGATCGACGGCACCTCGCGCGCGGCCATCGAGGCGGCCCTGGTCTCGACCCTGGCGCCGGGCGACGACGTGGTGGTGGTCAACGCCGGGCGCTTCGGCCTGCTGCTGTCCGAGATCGCCGAGCGGTGCGACGCCCGCGTGACCCTGGTCGACGGCGAGTGGGGAACCGTGGTCGACCCGCAGGCGGTGGAGGACGCGGTCAAGCGCGTGCGCCCGCGCCTGGTGGCCTGCGTGCACGGCGACACCTCCACCACCATGGCCCAGCCGATCGAGGGGATCGGCGAGATCTGCCGGCGCTACGACGCCCTGCTCTATGTGGACGCCACGGCCACGATCGGCGGCATGTCGGTCCCGGTGGACGCCTGGCAGGCCGACATCGTCACCGGCGGCCTGCAGAAGTGTCTGGGCGGTCCGTCCGGCTCGGGTCCGATCACCATCAGCGACCGCGCGGCCGAGCACATCTTCGGCCGTCGCCACGTGGAGAAGGGCCTGGCGACCGGCGGGACGGTCGGCAACGGCCGCCGCATCGCCTCCAACTATTTCGACCTGGCGATGATCATGGACTACTGGTCCGACAAGCGCCTGAACCACCACACCGAGGCGGCCTCGATGCTGTTCGCGGCCCGCGAATGCGCCCGGGTGGTGCTGGAGGAAGGGCTGGAAGCCCGCTTCGCCCGCCACGCCCAGGCCGGCGCCGCGGTGGTGGCCGGGGTCGAGGCCATGGGCCTGCAGGTCTATGGCGACAAGGCCCACAAGATGACCAACGTCACCGCCGTGCTCGCCCCGGCCGGCGTCGACTACGACCGGGTCAAGGCCCGCATGCGCACCGAGTTCGAGATCGAGATCGGCGCGGCCTTCGGCCCGCTGGCCGGCAAGGTCTGGCGGATCGGGGCGATGGGCGTCAACGCCCGCAAGCACGCCGTGCTGCAGACCCTGGCGGCGCTGGAGGCGGTGTTGCGCTGGGAGGGCCTCAAGGCTCCGGCGGGCGCGGGCGTGGACGCGGCGGCGAAGGTCTTCGCATGACGACCTATCCCCGCGACCTCATCGGCCACGGCGAGCACCCGCCCCATGCCCAGTGGCCGGACGGTGCGCGCGTGGCCGTGCAGTTCGTGCTGAACTACGAGGAAGGCGCCGAGCGCTCCATCCTGCACGGCGACCCTCAGGCCGAGCACTTCCTGTCGGAGATGGTCGGCGCCCAGCCGATCCCCGACGCCCGGCACATGTCGATGGAGAGCCTCTACGAATACGGCTCGCGCGCCGGGTTCTGGCGTATCCGGCGGCTGTTCGAGGAATTCGGCCTGCCGCTGACCGTCTATGGCGTGGCCCAGGCCATGGAGCGCCATCCCGACGCCGTCGAGGCCATGCTGAAGTCCGGCTGGGAGATCGCCACCCACGGCTATCGCTGGATCGACTACCAGCACTTCCCCGAGGAGGTCGAACGCGAGCACATCGCCAAGGCCGTCGAGATCCACACTCGCCTGACCGGCGAGCGGCCGCTGGGCTGGTACCAGGGCCGCACCAGCCCCAACACCGCGCGGCTGGTCGTCGAAGAAGGCGGCTTCGTCTACGACGCCGACAGCTACGCCGACGACCTGCCCTACTGGGACGACCAGCACGGCAAGCCGCAGCTGATCGTGCCTTACACCCTGGACGCCAACGACATGCGCTTCGCCGCGCCCCAGGGCTTCAACAGCGGCGACCAGTTCTTCACCTATCTGCGCGACGCCTTCGACGCGCTGTACCTGGAGGGCGAGACCGCGCCGAAGATGATGAGCATCGGCCTGCACTGCCGGATCGTCGGCAAGCCCGGCCGGATCATGGCCCTGCGCCGGTTCCTCGAACACGTCACGAGCCACGACAAGGTCTGGGTCGCCAAGCGCATCGACATCGCCCGGCACTGGATCGCCACACACCCCTATCGAGGAACGAAGGCTTGAGCGCCCCGCCCCTGACCCTGGCCGACCTGAACCGGATGAACCGCACCGGCTTCGCCACCAGCCTGGGCTTCGCCTTCGAGCTGTCGCCCTGGGTGGTCGAGCGGTCGTACGACGCCGCGCCGTTCGCCAGCGTCGAGGCCATGCACGCGGCCATGATGGCCGTGCTGGACGCCGCGCCCGAGGCCGACAAGCTGGCCCTGATCCGCGCTCACCCGGAGCTGGCGAGCAAGGCGGCGATCGCCAAGCATCTGACCGCCGAAAGCAACGCCGAACAGGCCAGCGCCGGCCTCGACAGGCTGACGCCCGAGGAGTTCGAACGCTTCCACGCCCTGAACGCCGCCTATCGCGAGCGCTTCGGCTTCCCGTTCATCATCGCCGTGCGGCTGAACGACAAGACCTCGATCCTGGCCGCCATGCAGGCGCGCCTTTCCAACGACCGGGCCGCCGAGATCGCGGAAGCGATCAAGCAGATCGGCCTGATCTCCAAGCTTCGGCTGCAAGACGCGGTGACCGCCTAGATGGACTATGACGTCACGACCTGGCTGAACCTGGGCCTGCGCTGGCTGCACGTGATCGCCGGCGTCGCCTGGATCGGCGCCTCGTTCTACTTCGTCTGGCTGGACAACAACCTGCGCCCGCCGGTCCCCGAGAAGGACGGTGTGAAGGGCGAGCTGTGGGCCGTGCACGGCGGCGGCTTCTACCACTCGCAGAAGTACATGACGGCTCCGGCCCACATGCCCGACCACCTGCATTGGTTCAAATGGGAGGCCTACACCACCTGGCTGTCGGGCTTCGCGTTGCTGATCGTGCTCTACTATGTCGGCGCGCCGGTCTATCTGATCGACGCCTCCAAGCACGCCTTCAGCCAGGCCGGCGCGATCGCCACGGGCCTGGCCTTCATCTTCGGCGGCCTGCTGGTCTACGAGGGCCTGTGCCGCTCGCCCCTGGGCGCGAGGCCCCGGCTGTTCGGCGCGGTCTGGTTCCTGGCCCTGACCGGCGCGGCCTATGCGCTGACGCACCTGTTCAGCGACCGCGGGGCCTTCATCCACGTCGGTGCGATCATCGGCACCTGCATGGTCGGCAACGTGTTCCTGATCATCATCCCCAACCAGCGCAAGATCGTCGCCGACATGCTGGCCGGCCGGCCGGTCGACCCGCGCCTGGGCGCGATGGGCAAGCAGCGCTCGGTCCACAACACCCACATGACCCTGCCGGTCATCTTCATCATGATCAGCAACCACTATCCGGCGGTGACCGGTCACCCTCTGGCATGGCTGCTGCTGGCTGTGATCAGCGCCGGCGGGGTGTCGATCCGCTACTTCTTCATCCTGCGCCACCACGGGATCATCAAGCCGGGCTTCATCTTCGCCGGGGTGATGCTGGTGTTCTTCGCCAGCGTGATCGCCAGCCACAAACCGAAGGTGGAAAAGCTCTCCGACGTGCCCTTCCCCGTCGCCCAGGCCATCGTCCAGAAGCACTGCGTGACCTGCCACTCTGCTGCCCCGACCCACAAGGGATTCACCGCCCCGCCGAACGGCGCGGTCTTCGACACCCCGGCGGGCATGGCGCGTTATGCGGGCAAGATCCGGGAACGTGCGGTTGACTCCACCAGCATGCCGCTCGGAAACGAGACTCACATTACCGATCAGGAACGCGCCCAGTTGGGCGCCTGGATCGAAGCGGGAGCAAAGACGCCGTGACCACCCAGGTAGAGACGCCTTCGGCCGTACCGACCGACGACGCCGCTCCGGCGCCCCGCAAACGTAACGCCGAGCGGACGCGCAAGGCGATCCTGACCGCGGCGCTCAAGGAGTTCTCCCAGGCGGGCTACGCGGGCGCGCGGATCGAGAAGATCGTCAAGGCCGCCAAGTGCAACATCCGCATGCTCTACCACTACTTCGGCGACAAGAAGGGCCTGTACCTGGCGGTGCTGGAGGCCGCCTACGAGGACCTGCGCGGCCGCGAGGCCGAGCTGGAGATCGATTTCGACAAGCCGCTGGAAGGCTTCCTGGCCTTGCAGCGCTTCACCTTCGACTATTTCGAGAAGAACCCGCGCATCGATGGCCTGCTGCGCAACGAGAACCTGCTGCAGGGCAAGTTCGTGGCCCAGTCGCGCAAGGTCACCGAGACCGCCTTCCCGCTGCGCCGGACGATCGAGCACCTGATCGACAGCGGCCAGAAGCAGGGGATCTTCCGCGACAACCTGGACTGGGCCCAGATCTACGTGACCATCGCGGCCATGAGCCGCTTCCATCTGGCCAACGGCTATTCGCTGTCGGTGACCCTGGACACCGACATGAGCAAGCCGGAGTGGCGCCGGGCGCGGCTGGTGCATGCGTCGGAGCTGCTTGAGGGGTATCTGCGGAAATAGGTGCGGCGAGCACTTGCCCCCTACGGACCGCTTCGCAGTCGTCTTCCCCCACAGGGGGAAGAGCGCTCGGTACGCGAAGGCTCCGCCCCTATGGGGGCGGACAGACGGCGAAGCCGTCAGGTGGGGGCAAGCGGGTGAGCCATCGCCCTAGAACAACACGCCCTTCTCCAGCATCCCGTGCACGCCCTTCTCCCCGTTGACCGTCTGGGTCACGCGGAAGTCCACGGCCAGCGAACAGAACTGATAGGCCTGCACACGCGTCAGCGAAGTCCGCGAGACGATCAGCGCGATCATCTCGCGCAGCGCCTGCTTCATCGCCAGGTCCAGGTCCTCGTTGAAGCCGAAGGTCAGGTGGTGGGTCGGGCTCTCGGCGCTGGGCCAGGTCCGGACCCCGGTGTCGGCGGCCTTGTGCAGCACGAAGGTGAAGGTCCCGGTCAGGCCCATCTCCAGGGCGTTGACGCAGACCTCGCCGTCGCCCTGCCGGCCGTGGCCGTCGCCGGCGCTGAAGTTCGCGCCCGGAACCCAGACCGGCAGGAACAGGGTCGAGCCGGCGACCAGCTCCTTGCAGTCCATGTTGCCGCCGTGCTCGCGTGGTTCGCGGCTGGACAGGCGGCCGTAGCGCGGCGGCGGGGCCACGCCCGTGGTGCCGAAGAACGGCCGCAGCGGCAGGGTCGGGCCCCAGGCCGGCTTGCAGGTCCCCGCCCCCGCATCGACCGTGATGTGGCTGACATAGCGCTCCGGGAACTCGTCCTGCAGGGTCCCGGCCAGCGGGCGGACGGCGCAGTAGCCCCAGCTGTTGTTGGGCTCGATCGCCTCGATCCGCACCTCCAGGGTGTCGCCCGGCTCGGCGCCCGCGATGGCCACCGGACCGGTCAGGATGTGGGGGCCGATGCGCTCCAGCCGGGCGTCGTGGATCGTCTGCAGGGCGGGCGGGATCACCAAGCCGGAGTCCGGCGCCGGCATCACCTCGGGCCCGCCCGACACGCAGTCGATCACCACCGTGTCGCCGGGCGCGACGGTCAGCACCGGATCGAAGGCCGCGTCGAAGATGCCGAACCGCACGGTGTCCGGGGTCGAGGCCAGGTGATGCCGCATGAAGTAAGCCCTCTATTACCTGGGCTCAGTTGGCGCGCCCCGGCCCCGCCGCCCTAGGCTGGAGCGCCGAACCGAGCGCCGAAGATCGCGGGCGCCCATCCGGCGGGCAAAGCGGGGATCGGCATGACGCGCGGACGAGCGTCGGCGGGCCCCAAGGCGCTATCATGCTGGTCGCGGCCGGATATCCCGGTTATGAAGATTTTTCTTACTTGTGGAGCTCGCCCCGCATGGCGACCGATCCGGCGCTCGCAGCGTTCCTGGCCCTCGACGACGACACGGTCGCCGCCTATGCGGACGACCGGGCCGCGGCGCTCGGCCTGGCCCTGCCGCCGGAGACCCGCGCCGGGACGCTCGAGAACCTGGCCCTGCTGCGCCGCCAGGCCGCCACCTTCGCCATGGACCTGGACGCCGCCGCGCCGATCGAGGCGTTCGAGCCATGAGCCCCCCGGGTTCCGCCCTGGACTTCCGGTCGGCCCAGGCCGTCGCGGCGGACATCCGCGAAGGCCGGACCACCGCGCGCGAGGAGGCCGAGGCCGCCGTGGCCCGCGCGCGGACCGACCCGTTCAACGCCTACACTGCCCTCGTCGCCCAGCGCGCGCTGGCCCAGGCCGAGGCGATCGACGCCGACCTCGCCGCCGAACGGCCGGTGGGGCCGCTGGCCGGCGTCCCGTTCGCCGTGAAGAACCTGTTCGACATCGAAGGCGTGACCACGATCGCGGGCTCGAAGATCCGCCGCGACGCCGCCCCCGCCGCCCATGACGCCACCGCCGTCCAGCGCCTGACCGCCGCCGGGGCGGTCCTGGTCGGGGCGCTGAACATGGACGAGTTCGCCTACGGCTTCGTCACCGAGAACGCCCACGACGGCCCCACCCGCAACCCGCACGACCTGGCCCGCATCGCCGGCGGTTCGTCCGGCGGCTCGGCGGCGGCGGTCGCCGGCGGACTGGTCCCCCTGACCCTGGGTTCGGACACCAACGGTTCGATCCGGGTCCCCGCCAGCCTGTGCGGCGTGTTCGGCCTGAAGCCCACCCTGGGCCGGCTGTCGCGCCAGGGCGCCTTTCCCTTTGTCGAGAGCCTGGACCATGTGGGGCCGTTCGCCCGCTCGGTCGCCGACCTGGCACTCGCCTACGACCTGATGCAGGGCCCCGATCCGCTGGATCCGCTCTGCCGTCGGCCCGCCGAACCGGCCGCCCCTCGCCTGCAAGCCATCGCCGACGGACCGCTCCGCGTCGGCGTGCTGGGCGGCTGGTTCGCGCAGGGCGCCTTTCCCGAGGTGCTGGAGGCGCTGGAGATCGTCGCCGACGCCCTGCAGGCCCGGCGCGGGGTCGAGCTGCCCGGCGCCGAGCAGGCCCGCGCCGCCGCCTTCTGCCTGACCCCGATCGAGGCCGCCCACCTGCATGGGCCAGACCTGAAAACCCGGCCGCTGGACTACGATCCCGCCGTCCGCGACCGCCTGCTGGCCGGGGCCCTGGCGCCCGAAGCCGTCGCCGAGGCCGCCCGCCGCTATCGCCCGGTGTTCCGCGACGCCGCGCGTCGGGTGTTCGAGGACTTCGACGTGCTGCTGGCCCCCGCCTCGGTGTGCCCGGCCCCAGGCATCGGCCAGGCGACCATGGAGATGGACGGCCAGCCCGTCTCGGTGCGCAGGAACCTGGGCGCCTACACCCAGCCGATCAGCTATATCGGCCTGCCGGTGGTGGCCGCGCCGGTCAACCGCCCGGGCAAGCCGCCGATCGGCGTGCAGATCATCGCCCCCGCCTGGCGCGAGGAAATGGCCCTGGCCGCCGCCCTGCGGCTGGAACGAGCCGGCGTCGTGGCCGCCCACCGTCCGCCGCCCGTCCCGCCCGGCGAGGTCCGCGCATGACCGTCAACGAACCCGACGTCGTCGCTGAAGTCACCGCGCAGATCGACGCCTACGAGACGGCGTTGATGACCAACGACGTCGAGGCGCTGGACGGCTTCTTCCGCGACGCGCCCCAGACGGTCCGCTACGGCGTGGCCGAAAACCTCTACGGCTTCGAGGCGATCGCGGCGTTTCGAATCGGCCGTTCGGGCGGCTCGCCCCAGAGGTCGCGCCTAAGGACTGAAATCACCACGTTTGGGCGAGACTTCGCAATCGCCAACGTCGAATTCGTGCGCGAAGGGGCAAAACGCACCGGCCGTCAAAGCCAGACCTGGATACGCACCGAAACGGGCTGGAAAATCGTCTCCGCGCACGTGTCGCTTCTGCAGGACGGCGTTGATCAACGCCTTGCGCCGTAAGCGACAGATCGTCCGCACCATGAAGATAAGTAATAAATCCCTGACTTATGATCTGCTTTTGGGCAGTCGTGTCTCTGCGTGGTCAAATAGTAACAACCAGGGCAAAAACTTCACCAAACGGCGGTCGATACGTCATCAATCCTTTGGATTCGGCTCGCTCATTGTGCATTGCACCCTCAAGCGTCGGGCCGCCGACGCATGAAGGGGATACTTCAATGACCACCGCCACCAAGCTGCGCAGCCGCCTCCACCGCGGCGCCGCCCTCACCGCCCTGGCCCTGGCCGTCGGCGCCGCCGCCCCGGCCTTCGCCCAGGACACCAGCGCCGTCACGCTGGACGACGTGATCGTCACGGCCCAGAAGCGCGCCGAAAACATCCAGGAAGTTCCCGTCTCGGTCGCCACGATGGGCGGCGAGAAGCTGGAAGCCCTGTTCGCCGGCGGCGAGGACGTGCTGGCCCTGTCGAGCCGCGTGCCCGGCCTGTTCGTCGAAAGCTCCAACGGCCGCGCCGCCCCGCGCTTCTACATCCGGGGCCTGGGCAACACCGACTTCGACCTGGCCGCCTCCCAGCCGGTCTCGGTGATCATGGACGACGTGGTCATGGAAAACGTCGTGCTGAAGAGCACGCCGATCTTCGACGTCGACCAGGTTGAAGTGCTGCGCGGCCCGCAGGGCACGCTGTTCGGCCGCAACACCACCGCCGGCATCGTCAAGTTCGACAGCGTCAAGCCGAGCCAGACCTACAAGGCCAACGCCGCCCTCACCTACGGCTCGTACAACTCGTGGACCGCCGAAGGCGGCGTCGGCGGCCCGCTGGTCGAAGGCAAGCTGGCCGGCCGCATCTCCGTGCTGGGCCAACACCGCGCCGACTACATCGACAACACCTTCACCCACGTGAAGGACGCCATGGGCGGCTATGACGAATACGCCATCCGGGGCCAACTGCTGTGGACCCCGACCGAGGACCTGAGCGTCCTGCTCAACGCCCACAACCGCAGCCTGGACGGCACGGCCGCGATCTTCCGCGCCAACATCCTCACCAAGGGCAGCAACCAGATCAACGGCAACTTCGACCGGGATTCCGTCTTCTACAACGGCGGCGGCAGCAACCCGCAGAAGTACGACGGCAACGGCGAGAGCCTGAAGATCGACTACGACTTCGGCCCCGTGACCCTGACCTCGATCAGCGCCTACGAGACCACCAACGGCTACAGCCGCGGCGACATCGACGGCGGCGTGGCCGGCGTCGGCCCGGGCTTCATCCCGTTCGACTCCGACACCAAGGACGGCATCGACGACCTGGACCAGTACACCCAGGAACTGCGCTTCGCCTCGGACACCGACGGCCCGCTCACCTGGCAGGTCGGCGGCTACTACTTCAAGTCCGACATGCTGCTGACCACGGACGCCGGCTTCGCCAAGGCGACCCTGAACCACAAGAACACCGCCTGGGCGGGCTTCGGCCAGGTCACCTACCAGATCACCCCGGCCCTGAAGATCGCCGGCGGCGCCCGCTACACCGACGACAAGAAGACCATGACCATCGTCGGCTCGACCGCCCCGAAGGTCGAGGTGTCGGACAGCAAGGTCTCGTGGGACCTGTCGGCCTTCTACGACGTCAGCGACGACTTCAGCCTGTACGCCCGCGCCGCCCACGGCTTCCGCGGCCCGACGATCCAGGGCCGCGACGTGGTCTTCGGCGCCAACCCGTCGGTGGCCCAGTCGGAAACCATCCAGTCGTACGAAGTCGGCTTCAAGAGCGAGCTGCTGGACCGCCGCATCCGCTTCAACGGCGCGGCCTTCACCTATGAGGAAAAGGACCCGCAGTTCAGCGCCATCGGCGGCGCGGGCAACAACACCCTGCTGATCAACGCCGACAAGGGCGAAGCCTACGGCGTTGAGTTCGACGGCGAGTTCAAGGTCACCGAGAACCTGCTGCTGACGGCCGGCTACAGCTACAACCACACCAAGATCAAGGACAAGGATCTGGCCGTGGCGGTCTGCGCCCAGTGCACGGTCACCGACCCGCTGAACACCGCGGGCCAGGCCCTGGTCGACGGGAACCCGTTCCCGAACGCGCCGAAGTACGTCCTGAACTTCACCGCCCGCTACAGCTACCCGATCGGCGACGGCGAGCTGTTCGCCTACACCGACTGGTTCAAGCAGGGCTACACCAACATCTTCCTGTACCAGTCCAAGGAGTTCTACTCGAAGGGCGACTTCGAGGGCGGCCTGAAGCTCGGCTACGCCAAGCAGGACGGCGCCTACGAGATCGCCGCGTTCGCCCGCAACATCACCAACGAGGTGAACCTGCGCGGCGCGATCGACTTCAACAACCTGACCGGTTTCGTCAACGAGCCTCGGATCGTCGGCATCTCGATCAGCGCCCGGCGCTAGTCCCGACGTCCCGCCCGGCCCCGGCCGGGCGGTCCCGAAGGATCGCCATCGTTCCCGCCATGCTCCCGGTTCGCGCCGGGAGCATGGTTCGTTTCGGAGGGGTCTCCCCCTTCATCACACGATGAGATAAGTCCTTCGGATGACGACCCAAAAGATCATTTTCGACACCGATCCCGGCATCGACGACGCCATGGCGCTGCTCTTCATCGAGGCCAGCCCCGCGCTCGACCTGGTGGCCGTGACCACCGTGTTCGGCAACGCCGACATCGACACCACCACCCGCAACGCCCTCTACCTGAAGCATCGCTTCGGCCTGACGGCCCCGGTCTTCAAGGGCACCGACAAGCCGCTGACCCGGCCGCGCAATCCCTCGCCCACCTTCGTGCATGGCGAGAACGGCCTGGGCGACGTCGAGCTGACGGGCCTGGTCGCCGCCGAGCCCGAGGCCAAGCCGGCCTATCAGGCGATCATCGACCTGGCCCGCGCCAACCCCGACGAGATCACCCTGGTGGCGGTCGGACCGCTGACCAACCTGGCCCTGGCCCTGAAGGCCGATCCCGAGGTCGCCACCCTGCTGAAGGCCGTGGTGATCATGGGCGGCGCGTTCGGCGTGGCCGGCAAGCCGGGCAACGTCACCCCGGTGGCCGAGGCCAATATCTGGAACGATCCGGAAGCCGCCGACCTGGTGTTCACCGCCCCTTGGCACGTGACGGCCGTCAGCCTGGACGTCACCACCCAGGTGGTGATGAACCCGGCCTATATGGACGCCCTGGAAGCGGCCGGCGGCCCGGCCGGCGCCTTTCTCAACGCCATCTCCAAGCCCTATGCGGCCTTCTACGGCGGCCGCGACGGCATCGTCGGCTGCTGCGTGCACGACGCCGCGGCGGTGGCCTACGTGATCGATCCGTCGCTGTTCGAGGTCCGCAAGGGCTCGATCCGCGTGATCACCGACGGCATCGCCCTGGGCCAGACCTGCCAGAAGGTCGAGGGCGAACTGTTCGGGCCGAGCGCCTGGGACGACCAGCCGATCCAGGCGATCACCGTCGGGGTCAAGGCCGAGGGGCTGTTGAAGCTGTATCGCGAGACCATGAGCGCCTAGGCGGCTAACGCTTGCCCCCTACGGATCGCTTCGCGATCGTCTTCCCCCGGAGGGGGAAGAGCGCCGTAAAGGCTCCGCCCCCTATGGGGCGGACAGACCGCGTAGCGGTCAGGTGGGGGCAAGTGTTCGCCGCGCTATCCCCGCCGATACCGCTCCACCCCGGCCACGTACGTCCGCTCGACCACCCGGTCATCCCCCAGCACCGTCAGCGCGAACAGCCGGTCCTCCAGGCTCTTCGCCGCCGGCAGCCGCCGCGCCAGCAGCGGCGTGGCCGCCAGGTCCAGCACCAGGAAGTCGGCGATCTTGCCGTGTTCCAGGCTGCCGATCTCGTCCTCCAGCCCCAGGGCCCGCGCCCCACCGAGCGTGGCCAGGTAGAGGGCGTGGAACGGGTCCAGCGCCTCGCCGCGCAGCTGGCCCACCTTGTAGGCCTCGCCCAGGGTGTGGAGGATCGAGAACGTCGTCCCCGCCCCCACGTCCGTGCCGATCCCGACCTTCACCCCGTGGGCGCAGGCCGTCTGCAGCGGAAACAGGCCCGAGCCCAGGAACAGGTTCGAGGTCGGGCAGAAGGCGACCGCCGAGCCCGCGTCCGCCAGCCGGTCGAACGCCTCCGCGCCCAGGTGGACGCAATGGGCGAAGACCGAGCGCTTCCCGACCAGGCCGAAGCGGTCGTAGACGTCCAGATAGTCCTTCGCCTCCGGGAAGAGCCGGGCGGTGTCGGCGATCTCGCGCAGGTTCTCCGACAGGTGGGTCTGCATCCACAGGCCCGGATGCTCGGCCAGCACCTCGCCGGCCATGGTCAGCTGTTCGTCGCTGCAACTGATCGCGAAGCGCGGGGTGACCGCGTAGCCCAGGCGCCCCTTGCCGTGCCAATCGGCGATCAGGCTCTGCATGTCGGCCCGGCTGCTCTCGACCGTGTCGGTCAGGCCGGGCGGGGCGTTGCGGTCCATCAGCGACTTGCCGGCGATCAGCCGCATGTCGCGCTTCAGGGCGGCGGCGAACAGCGCCTCGACCGAGACCTTGTGCACCGAGCCGAACACCAGGGCGCTGGTCGTGCCGTTGCGCAGCAGTTCCTCGACGAAGAACTCGGCGGTCTCCTCGGCGTGGCCCCGGTCGGCGAAGGCGGCCTCGGCCGGGAAGGTGTGGCGCTCCAGCCAGTCCAGCAACTGCTCGCCGTGGGCGGCGATGATGTCGACCTGCGGGAAGTGGATGTGGGTGTCGACGAAGCCGGGGACGATCAGCTTGCCGCGCAGGTCCTCCACCGGCGTGTCGCCCAACTCGTCGGCCAGCTTGGCGTAGTCGCCGCAGGCGACCACGCGGCCGTCATCGACCAGCAGCAGGCCGTCCTCGTGGAAGGCGTGCGCCTCGCCATCGGTGATGCTCGGGTCGTCCTCCAGGTGGAGGATCGACGCCCTATAGGCTTGCAAGCTGGAGATCCTTCGTAGCAGCGCGGGCGGCCTCGAGCCGCATCAGCAGGTCGGCGACCACCGAGACGGCGATCACCTCGGGGGCCTTGTTCTTCAGGTGCGGCAGGCCGATCGGACAGGTCATGCGGGCCACCGCCCCATCGCCGAAGCCGTCCTTGCGCAGCCGGCTCAGGAACCGGGCCTTCTTGGTGTCCGACCCGATCAGGCCCAGATAGCCGAACGCCCCGCCGGCCAGGGCCGACGAGGTCAGGGCGTAGTCCAGGTTATGGTCGTGGGTCATGATCAGGATGTAGGCGTCCGGCCCCGCGCCCATGGCGGCGGCGGCCAGCTCGGCGGGCGTGCCCACGGTCACGCCGGGGATCGGCGCCGTCTCCGGCCGGGTGTCGTACCAGGAGAGACGGAACGGCAGCGGCTCCAGGGCCCGGGCCACGGCCTGGCCCACATGGCCGGCCCCGAACAGCAGCACCGGCGGACGCGGCAGGTCCTGCGGCTCGACCAGCACGTCGCCCAGGGTCGGCCGCGCCCCGCGCGCGGTCGCCGGCTCGCCCGCCAGGGTGATGGCCGCGCCGTCGGGGCTGGAGGCCGCGACCGGGGCGATGGTCTTGAGCAGGGCGCCGGGGTTGAAGCGGGTGCGCACCTCGAAGGGCTGGGCCGCGTCCAGCCGGCGCGCGGCGTCGGTCAGCCAGTCGACGGCGGACTTGTCCAGGCGCTCGATCAGCAGCCGCACGCGGCCGCCGCAGCACTGGGCCAGCAGCGGACCCAGCGGATAGTCCTGCAGGGCGAAATGGACCTGGGTCAGCAGCATCCGCCGCGCCTGATCGGCGACCTGGTGCTCCAGGTTGCCGCCGCCGATCGTACCGGCCTGGCCGCCGGCCCAGACCACCATCTTGGTCCCGGCGTCGCGCGGGGCCGAGCCCTCGACAGCCAGGATGGTCACCAGGGCGACAGTCTCGTCGAGGGCCAGCTGGGCCAGGGCGGAGCGGGCCCAGTTCACGGCGCCGCCCTCCGCTTGACATCTTCCACCGCCATCAGGATCCGCTCCGGCGTCGCCGGCGCGTCCAGGGCGGGGAACACCTTGTGGTCGGCCACAGACGCCACCGCGCGGTTCACCGCCGACAGCACCGACAGGGCCAGCATCAGCGGCGGCTCGCCCACGGCCTTGGAGCGGTGCACCGTCTCCTCGAAGTTGCGGCCCGCTTCCCAGAGAGCGATGTTCATCACCGCCGGACGGTCGCCGCAGGTGGGGATCTTGTAGGTCGACGGGGCGTGGGTCAGCAGACGGCCGTCGGCGCTGAACACCAGCTCCTCGGTGGTCAGCCAGCCCATGCCCTGGACGAAGCCGCCCTCGATCTGGCCGAGGTCGATCGCCGGATTAATCGAGCGGCCGGCGTCGTGCAGGATGTCGACCCGCGTGACCTTCATCTCGCCCGTCAGGGTGTCGATCAGCACCTCGCTGCAGGCCGCCCCATAGGCGAAGTAGTAGAACGGCCGGCCGGTGTGGGTCTTGCGGTCGTAGTGGATCTTGGGCGTGGCGTAGAAGCCGGTCGACGACAGCGACACCCGGGCCAGGTGCGCCTGGCGGCACAGCACCTCGAACGGGACCAGCTCCGCCCCGGCCCGCAGACCTTCGGGGGTGAACTCGACGTCGCCCTGCGCGCAGCCCCACTTCTTCGCGGCGAATTCGATCAGCCGCGCCTTGATCGTGTTAGCCGCGTTCAGGGCCGCCATGCCGTTCAGGTCCGTGCCCGACGAGGCGGCGGTGGCCGAGGTGTTGGGCACCTTGTCGGTGACGGTCGAGCTGACCTTCACCCGGTCGACGCCCACCTTGAAGGCCTCGGCGACGATCTGGGCCACCTTGACGAACAGCCCCTGCCCCATCTCGGTGCCGCCGTGGTTCAGCAGGATCGAGCCGTCGGCGTAGAGGTGCAGCAGCGCCCCGGCCTGGTTCAGGTGGGTGGTGGTGAACGAGATGCCGAACTTCACCGGCGTCAGGGCCAGGCCCTTCTTCAGCACCGGGCTGCGGGCGTTGTAGGCGTCGATCCCCCGCTGGCGGGCCTCGTAGTCGCAGGACGCGGCCAGCTCGGCCAGCAGCTGCGGCGCGACGTTGTCCTCGACCGTCTGATGATAGGGCGTCAGGTTCCGCCCCTCGCCGCCATAGAGGTTGCGGCGGCGCACCTCCAGCGGGTCCAGGCCCGCGGCCTGGGCGACGGCGTCCATCACGTGTTCGATTGCGGCCATGCCCTGCGGCCCGCCGAAGCCCCGGAAGGCGGTGTTCGACACGGTGTGGGTCTTGAAGCGGTGCGAGACGATCTCGACGGCCGGCAGGAAGTAGCAATTGTCGGCGTGGAACATCGCCCGGTCGTTGATGGCCATCGACAGGTCGGTGGTCGAGCCGCAGCGTGAGGCGAGCTCCAGCGAAAGGCCGATCAGTCGGCCCTCGTCGTCGAAGCCGACATCGTAGCCGATCTCGAAGTCATGCCGCTTGCCGGTCATGACCATGTCCTCGTCGCGATCCGGACGGGCCTTGGCCGGGCGGCCGGTCTTGACCGCCACCAGGGCCGCGGCGGCGGCGAACAGCGAGGCCTGGGTCTCCTTGCCGCCGAACCCGCCGCCCATCCGGCGCACCTCGACGGTGACCGCGCTGCTGGGCACGGCCAGCACGTGGGCGACCAGGTGCTGGACCTCGCTGGGATGCTGGGTGGACGACCAGATGTGGACGTCGCCGCCCTCGCGCGGCGTGGCCAGGGCGACCTGGCCCTCGAGATAGAAGTGGTCCTGGCCGCCGATGGCGAAGGAGCCCTGCAGCCGCCGGGGCGAGGCCGCCAGGGCGGCGGCCGCGTCGCCGCGCGCCATGCGCTGGCTGGCCTCGATCTTGAGGTCGGCCTCGCGGGCCTGGCCGATGGTGATCGCGGCCGGCAAGTCCTCGTACTCGACCACGGCCTTGGCCGCGGCGGCGCGGGCGGCGGCGATCGAGGTGGCGGCCACGGCGAACAGGCTCTGGCCGACGCAGACCACCTCGCCGTCGGCGAACAGCCTGTCGTCGTGGATCACCGGGCTGACGTCGTTCTCGCCGGGGATGTCCTGGGCCGTCAGCACCGCCACCACGCCCGGCGAGGCGCGCACGGCCGACAGGTCCATCGACACGATCCGCGCGTGGGCCTTCTGGCTCATGCCCAGATGGACATGGAGCAGGCCGGGCGGTTCGGGGATGTCGTCGACATAGATCGCCGCGCCCGAGACGTGGCGCAGGGCGCTGTCGTGCGGCAGCGAGGCGTGGACGCCCTGGAAGACGACCGGCTCGACCAGCTTGGCGCCCGAGTCAGCCATGGGCCGCCTCCGGAACGCGCGTTTCCAGGTCCGGCCGGGCCGACTCGATGAACACCTTGCGCAGCATGTTGCCGGCGGTCATGGCCCGATAGGCGGCCGAGGCGCGGGCGTCGGTCAGGGGCGTGAAGTCCCCGGCCAGGGCCTCGACGGCGGCATGGATCGTGGTCCGGTTCCACAGCTGGCCGACCAGAGCCTCTTCGCAGGCCGTGGCCCGCTTGGGCGTGCCGGCCATGCCGCCATAGGCGATGCGCGCCTCGGTCACGACCTCGTCCACGATGCGGATGTTGAACGCTCCGCACACCGCCGAAATGTCCTGGTCGAAGCGCTTCGACAGCTTGAACACCTTGAACAGAGCGTTCGGCGCGGGCTCTGGGACCAGCACCGCCTCGACGAACTCGCCGGGGACGCGGTCCTGCTTACCGTAGGCGATGAAGAAGTCTTCCAGCGGGATCGTCCGCCGCTCGTTCCAGCGCCGCAGCACCAGGCTCGCGCCCGCCGCGATCAGGGCCGGCGGCATGTCGCCGATCGGCGAGCCGTTGGCGATGTTGCCGCCGATCGTCCCGCTGTTGCGCACCTGGGTCGATCCCAGCCGTCGCATCATCGCGCCCAGGTCGGGATAGAGTTCGCTCAGCATCTCCAGGGCGTCGACATAGCGCACGCCGGCGCCGATCCGCAGCCGACCGTCCTCGCGGGCGATGGTCTTCAGCGCGTCGACCCGGCCGATGTCGATCAGGGTCTTGAGCGGCTTGCGCAGCTTAGTCACCCACAGGCCGATGTCGGTGGCGCCGGCCACGATCACCGCGTCCGGGTGGGCTGCATAGGTCGCGGCCAGTTCGTCCACGCTCAACGGGGCGAACCAGCGCCGGGTGAGACCGGCGATCGGATCGGCGTAGTCCAGGGCGAGCGCCTGGTCGCGGCGGAGGTCCGCCAGTTCACGCGCCACATCGGGCGCGGCCTCGGGTTGGATCGTCTCGGCCGCCGCGATGATCGGGCCATAGCCGGTGCAGCGGCACAGGTTGCCGGCCAGCACCTCGTCGACCGGCGCGTCCGCGCCCTTGGCCGCCACGGCCCGGCCATACAGCGACATAACGATGCCCGGCGTGCAGAAGCCGCACTGCGAGCCGTGATGCTCGACCATGGCCGCCTGCACCGGGTGCGGCTCGTCCTTGCCCAAGCCTTCGACGCTGATCACCGCCTTGCCGTCCAGCATCGGCACGAACTGGATGCAGCTGTTCACGGCCCGCCAGGCCACCTTCGAATTGGGGCCCTCGCCCTCCAGCTCGCCGACCAGCACGGTGCACGAGCCGCAGTCGCCCTCGGCGCAGCCTTCCTTGGTCCCGGTGCGGCGCAGGTCGCCGCGCAGGTGCTCCAGCAGGGTGCGGGTGGGATCGACGTCCTTGGCCTCGACCACCTCCCCGTTCAGCAGGAAGCGCACGGAAGCCATCTCAGCTGCCTCGATAGGTCGAGTAGCCGAACGGCGAGACCAGCAGCGGCACATGATGGTGCTGGGCCGGATCGGCCACGGCGAAGTCGATCGTCACCACGTCCAGGAACGGCGGATCGCTGACGGCCGCGCCCGTCGCCTTGAAATAGTCGGCCACCGCGAATTCCAGCCGGTAGCCGCCGGCCGCCAGGTCCGAGCCCTCGACCAGCCGCGCCCGGCCGTCGGCGTCGGTGCGGATTTCGCTCAGCAGGCTGACCGTCTCCCCGCGCCGCGCGGAAACCCGCACGGCCACCCCGGCCGCCGGGCGACCGATCGCCGTGTCGAGGATGTGGGTGGTCAGGCCGCTCATGCGTTCGTGCTTCCCTGTTCGGCGTCGCCGCGCGACATTCTAGACCCATGGGCCTTGCGGGCGATGCTGAAACCGCCCCGCCCGCAAGTCCAGCCCGCAGGCCGTTCCGTCTCGCCAAGACGGCCAACCGCCTTGCAGGACGGCGCTCGGCGCCCGCCGGATAGGCGTTATATAAGTCTTTTATTACTTAGCGAGCCAGCCGCGATCGCCCGCCGAGCGCCCCGAACCGTAAAAAACGCCGTCGGCCCTTGGGTAAGGTTGGAAATACGTCGCCAACACCGGTAGCTAGGCCCTGACGGATCGCACCGACTTCCAGACCAGACGATCCGCGCCGCTTCACCTTGCGCAGTCACCGAGGACCGATCGATGGACGAGGATTTCCGTAAAGCCGCCCTGGACTATCACCGTCTGCCGCGGCCCGGAAAACTGCAGATCGAGGCCACCAAGCGGATGGCCACCCAGCGCGACCTCGGCCTGGCCTATTCTCCCGGCGTCGCAGCCCCCTGCGAGGCCATCGCCGCCGATCCCGATACCGCCCGCGACTACACCGCCCGCGGCAACCTGGTGGCCGTGATCTCCAACGGCACCGCCGTGCTGGGCCTGGGCAATATCGGCCCGCTGGCCTCCAAGCCGGTGATGGAGGGCAAGGCGGTCCTGTTCAAGAAGTTTGCCGGCATCGACGTGTTCGACCTCGAGGTCGACGCCGAGGATCCCGACCGCTTCATCGAGGTGGTCGCTGCCCTGGAGCCCACCTTCGGCGGCATCAATCTGGAGGACATCAAGGCTCCGGAATGCTTCGTCATCGAGCGCAAGCTGCGCGAGCGGATGAACATCCCGGTCTTCCACGACGACCAGCACGGCACCGCCATCGTCTGCGCCGCCGCCGTCCGCAACGCCCTGGTCGTGCAGGGCAAGACCCTCCAGGACGTCAAGCTGGTCACCTCGGGCGCCGGCGCGGCCGCCCTGGCCTGCGTGGACCTGCTGGTCTCGATGGGCCTGCCGGTCGAGAACGTGACCCTGACCGACATCAAGGGCGTGGTCCACGCCGGCCGCGAGCCGGACATGCCCGAGAACATGGCCCGCTACGCCCGCCAGACCGACGCCCGGACCCTGCCCGACGTTCTGCCCGGCGCGGACATCTTCCTGGGCCTTTCGGCCCCGCGCGTGTTCAAGGCCGAGTGGCTGCCGCTGCTGGCGGAGAACCCGCTGATCCTGGCCATGGCCAATCCCGAACCGGAGATCCTGCCCGAGATCGTCGCCGCCCAGCGTCCCGACGCCATCATGGCCACCGGCCGCAGCGACTATCCCAACCAGGTCAACAACGTCCTGTGCTTCCCGTTCATCTTCCGCGGCGCGCTGGACGTCGGCGCCTCGGAGATCAACGAGGCCATGAAGGTGGCGGCCGTCGAGGCCATCGCCGAGCTGGCCCGCGCCGAGGCCTCGGAAGTGGTGGCCAGCGCCTATGGCGGCGTCGCCCCGATGTTCGGCGCCCAGTACATCATCCCCAAGCCGTTCGACCCGCGCCTGATCCTGCAGATCGCCCCGGCCGTGGCTCGGGCGGCCATGGACAGCGGCGTCGCCACCCGGCCGATCGCCGACTTCGACGCCTATCGCGCCGAGCTGGAGCTGTTCGTCTATCGCTCGGGCCAGCTGATGCGACCGGTGTTCGAGCGGGCCCGCAAGGCCACCAAGGCCGCGGCCAAGACCGGCGGCCTGCGCGTGGCCTATGCCGAGGGCGAGGACGAGCGCGTGCTGCGCGCCGTCCAGACCGTGCTGGACGAAGGGCTCTGCAAGCCGGTCCTGATCGGCAAGCGCGAGACGATCGTCGCCAAGGCGTCGGAGATGGGCCTGCGGCTGGACTTCGACGGCCGCGTCGAGATCCTCGATCCCTCGGCCGACAAGGCGCTGTTCGCCCCGCTGGTCGAGCGCTACCAGGGCCTGGTCAGCCGTCGGGGCGTTCCGCCCCTGGCCGCCGAGCGCCGGGTGACCAACCGCCGGACGGTCTCCGCCTCGATGCTGCTTCAGGCCGGCCACGTCGACGCCGCCCTGGTGGGCGGGGCCGGCGACTGGTGGCAGCACATGACCTATGTCCTGCCGATCATCCCCAAGCGCGAGAACGTCGGCCGGGTCTACGCCCTGTCGGCCCTGATCATCGACAACGGCACGCTGTTCTTCTGCGACACCCACGTGAATGTCGACCCGACCGCCGAGCAGGTGGCCGAGATGACCCTGCTGGCCGCCGAATCCGTGCGCCGGTTCGGCCTGACGCCCAAGGCGGCCCTGCTGTCGCACTCCAGCTTCGGCGCCAGCAACTCGCCGACCGCCCGCAAGATGCGCGAGGCCCTGGCCCTGGTCCGCGAGCGCGCGCCCGAACTGGAGGTCGACGGCGAGATGCACGCCGACGCCGCCCTGTCCCAGGCCCTGCGCGACCGCCTGGTGCACGACAGCGCCCTGAAGGGCTCGGCCAACCTGCTGGTCATGCCCACCCTGGACGCGGCCAACATCGCCCTGACCCTGCTCAGCGCCGCCACCGAGGGCCTGCTGGTCGGGCCGCTGCTGCTGGGCATGAGCCGGCCGCTGCACGTGCTGACGCCCAGTGTCACCGCGCGCGGCATCGCCAACATGACCGCCCTCGCGGTGAACCAGGCCGCCGCCGAACGCGAGTTGCGCGGAGCCTAGGCGCGCCGTTCGCCCGCGATTCCGGACACGAAAAAGGCCCCGCAGGAACCCCTCCACCGTCTCAGCGACGGGGAAAGGCTCCAGCGGGGCCTGATCTTCAGGTCGAAAGGCCGGCCGAACGCTCCGCGCCCGGCCGTATTCCGATCCTTAGAGGATGCGCAGGTTGCCGGCCGAGGTCTTGCCCGAGCGGCGGTCCTGTTCCAGTTCGTAACCGACTTGCTGGCCTTCGTTCAGGCCGCGCAGGCCGGCGCGTTCAACGGCCGAGATGTGCACGAAGATGTCGCCGCCACCGTTGTCCGGCTGGATGAAGCCGAAGCCCTTGGTGCTGTTGAACCACTTCACCACGCCGGTACCGGCTTCGCCGGTGCCGCCGCCGCCGTAGCCGCCGCCGCGCGGGGCGTCGTAGCCGCCGCCGCGGGGAGCGCCGCCGAAGTCGCGCGGCGGACGACGCGAGGCCGCCGGAGCCGCGCCTTGGCCGGTCACGCGCAGATTGCCGGCCGAGGTCTTGCCCGAGCGGCGATCCTCTTCCAGCTCGTAAGCCACCTGATCACCTTCGTTCAGGCCCGACAGGCCCGAGCGTTCAACCGCGGCGATGTGGACGAACACGTCCTGGCCGCCGTCCTCGGGCTGAATGAAACCAAAGCCCTTGGCCGGGTTGAACCACTTAACGACACCGTTCGCCATCTTATCCTCAAAACCTCATTCAGCGGGCCAGTTGCCGACCCGCGTCCTTCCATCCTGCTCTCATGACGCAAATCCGAGGAACGCGCTACGGGGTTTGATGGCAGAATCTCAGGCGGAAGCCGGTCTGGGCGATAAATTTTCGCGTGACACGGGTCGATCGCGACCGAAACGCCACCGGAAGTGGCATCGAAGCCACACATCGGGAGCCCTGAACAAGCTTGGCTTTGGAGG
>NZ_JBBEUD010000018.1:0-125377 GCF_037402475.1 Caulobacter sp. CCG-8 | reverse complement strand
CACACAAAACTCACGGTCTCCGGGCGAAGCCCGGTCCGCTCCGCGCCTCCCCACCCACTCGTCGCGAAAGCCCGAGGTCGAGGACCCGTGTCTGCCTCCCCAACCCTTGCCCGTAACGCCGGTTTGCCTCACTGGTTAGGGAATGAGTCAACCGGTCACGATCGAACTGGGCGAGGGGGGCGCGCACGACGCCCGGGCGCTGCGCCACGCTTTCGGATGCTTCACCACGGGGGTGACCGTGGTCACCACGGTCTGCGAGGACGGCCGCCGGGTGGGGCTGACCGCCAATTCCTTCACCTCGGTGTCGCTGGACCCGCCGCTGGCCCTGGTCTGCGTCGACCTCAATTCGCGCAGCCTGGCGATCCTGGACGCGGCCGAGCGGTTCACGGTCAACGTGCTGCACGCCGACCAGCAGGCCATGGCCCGCCAGTTCGTGCAGAAGGACGGTGACCGTTTCGCGGGCATCGACACCGAGACCTGGGGCACGGGCGTCCCGATCCTGCCCGACTGCATGGCCAATTTCGAATGCGTGACCCATCAGGTCTTCGACGCCGGCGACCACCGGGTCTATGTCGGGCGGGTGGTGAAGCTGCGCTATGACCCGGACCACGAGCCGCTGGTCTATCTGCAGGGCCGGTTCCGCCGCGTGCACGTGGAGGAATAGCCGCCCTCATCACGATTTGTGGTGGGGAGAATTTGCGCGATACGGCCCGGTCGCAGGGTGCTAATGACGCGCAAAACAAGATCTAGGGAGCGTATCATGCGGACCATCAGCCATTTCGTGAACGGACAAGCCCTCGAGGGAACGTCCGGCCGCTTCGGCGATGTGTTCAATCCGAACACCGGCGAGATCCAGGCTCGCGTGGCCCTGGCCACCGACGCCGAGCTGGACGCCGCCGTCCAGGCCGCCGCCAAGGCGCAGATCGGCTGGGCCGCCACCAACCCGCAGCGCCGCGCCCGGGTGATGTTCGAGTTCAAGCGCCTGATCGAGCGCGACATGAACGCCCTGGCCGAGATCCTGTCGTCCGAGCACGGCAAGGTGATCGCCGACTCCAAGGGCGACATCCAGCGCGGCCTGGAGGTGATCGAGTTCGCCTGCGGCATCCCCCACATCCTCAAGGGCGAGTACACCGAGGGCGCGGGCCCCGGCATCGACGTCTATTCGATGCGCCAGCCGCTGGGCGTCTGCGCGGGCATCACCCCGTTCAACTTCCCGGCCATGATCCCGATGTGGATGTTCGGCATCAGCATCGCCGTGGGCAACAGCTTCATCCTCAAGCCGTCGGAGAAGGACCCGACCGTGCCGGTCAAGCTGGCCGAGCTGATGATGGAGGCGGGCGCCCCCGCCGGGGTGCTGAACGTCGTGCACGGCGACAAGACCGCCGTCGACGCCATCCTGACCCACCCGGACATCAAGGCCGTCAGCTTCGTCGGCTCGTCCGACATCGCCCACTACGTCTACCAGACCGGCACGGCGCACGGGAAACGCGTCCAGGCCATGGGCGGGGCCAAGAACCACGGCATCGTCCTGCCCGACGCCGACCTGGACCAGGTGGTCAAGGACCTGTCGGGCGCGGCCTTCGGCTCGGCCGGCGAGCGCTGCATGGCCCTGCCGGTGGTCGTTCCCGTCGGCAAGAAGACCGGCGACGAGCTGCGCGAGCGGATGGTCGCCGAGATCGAGACCCTGAAGGTCGGCATCTCCACCGACGCCGCCGCCCACTACGGTCCCGTGGTCAGCGCCGCCCACCGCGCCAAGATCGCGGACTACATCAAGATCGGCGTCGAGGAAGGCGCCGAGCTGGTGGTCGACGGCCGCGACTTCGCCCTGCAGGGCTTCGAGAAGGGCTTCTTCATCGGCCCGTCGATGTTCGACGGCGTCAAGAAGGGCATGAAGACCTACCAGGAGGAGATCTTCGGCCCGGTGCTGCAGATCGTGCGCGCCGAGAGCTTCGAGGAGGCCCTGGCCCTGCCGTCCGAGCACCAGTACGGCAACGGCGTGGCGATCTTCACCCGCAACGGCCGGGCGGCGCGCGAGTTCGCCGCGCGGGTCAATGTCGGCATGGTCGGCATCAATGTGCCGATCCCGGTGCCGGTGGCCTACCACACCTTCGGCGGCTGGAAGCGCAGCGCGTTCGGCGACACCAACCAGCACGGCGTCGAGGGCGTGAAGTTCTACACCAAGGTCAAGACGATCACCGCGCGGTGGCCGGAGGGGGAGGTCGAGGACAGCGCCTTCGTCATCCCGACGATGAAGTAGCGGAAGAAGCGCCAAAAGGGGGGCGGCGATGCGGGGTTTGGTTCGACGATCGGTGCTGTCCATCGCCGCGGCCGGGCTTGTCGCCCCGGCCGCCTTTGGCCAGACGAAGGCGGAGTGGGCGGCCATCGGCCAGTATGGAGACAAGGCCGCGCCCCTGACCCTGTTCGAGAAGGACGGGGCGCTGCACATCGACGGCGCGGGCTTCAAGTCCGCGCGGCTGACGCCTTTGGGCGGCGACCGCTACGCCGTCGCGGGCGGCGGCGAGCTGATCCTCGAGAAGGGCGGGCTGCGCCTGGACGGCAAGGCCCTGGCCTTCCACGACTTCGGCGCCGAGACGCGCGAGCGGATCCACCAGGCCGTCCGCGCCGATCCGGCGGCCCTGCGCCGACGGGCCCTGGCCGCCACGCCGCCGGTCGAGACGGGCGAGCGCCTGCCGTCCGACCTGGTCGACGTCACGACCGTCGATCCGGGGATCAAGCTCGACATCTGGTATGCCGGTTCGGACAACTTCATGGGCATCCCGCTCTACGAGCGCCCGGCCGCCTATATGCAGCGCCCGGCGGCCCAGGCCCTGGGCCGCGCCCACAAGGCGCTGGCGGCCAAGGGCTACGGCCTGCTGATCCACGACGCCTACCGGCCATGGTACGTCACCTGGATGTTCTGGGAGGCCACCCCGCCGGAAGACCACGTCTTCGTCGCCGACCCGGCCGAGGGCTCGCGGCACAACCGCGGCTGCGCGGTGGACCTGACGCTGTACGACCTGAAGACCGGCGAGGCCGTCGAGATGCCGGGCCGCTACGACGAGTTCTCGACCCGGTCCTACGCCGACTTCGTGGGCGGCACGACGGCGCAGCGGGCGCGCCGGGCCGTCCTGCGCCAGGCGATGGGGGCCGAGGGGTTCAGCGTCTATCCCGAGGAGTGGTGGCACTTCGACTTCAACGACTGGCGCCGCTATCCGATCGGGACCAAGACCTTCACCGAGCTGGCCGCGGCGAAATAAGGCCCATCAGTTTCAGGGCGTCGGTGGTGGCCGCGCCGAACTGGGTGTTGTCGAAGACGCACCAGGCCTGGGCCGCGTCGGCCTCGCCGGCGATCCGCGCGGCCAGGGGCTCCAGCCGTCCGTCATCGTAGGACGTCGCATACATCGCGGGCGAGCCGTGCAGGCGGCGATAGGTCAGGCCGCGCCAACCCCCGGGCTCGGCGGCGACGGGGACCACGGCCGGATCGGCGGCGACCCGGGCGATCTCGAAGGCCCGCAGCAACGCCTCGGCGGGGGCGTCGAACCAGGTGGCATGGCGGGGCTCCAGCACCGTCGCGGCCTTGGTCGCTTTGCGCCAGTTCGTGAGGAAGGGC
The DNA here is from genome assembly GCF_037402475.1 of Caulobacter sp. CCG-8. Taxonomy (NCBI): domain Bacteria; kingdom Pseudomonadati; phylum Pseudomonadota; class Alphaproteobacteria; order Caulobacterales; family Caulobacteraceae; genus Caulobacter; species Caulobacter sp. CCG-8. The sequence goes on along the minus strand of NZ_JBBEUD010000018.1, from coordinate 121,767 downwards.
TCCACGATCCGGGCGTCGAACCTCAGGCTGGGCGGCAGCTGGATCAGCAGCGGCCCCTGCTTCTCGCCCAGCCCGCCGCATTCGTCGAGGAACCGCGCCAAGGGCTCGGCGCAATCGACCAGCTTCCGCTCGTGGGTGACCGTGCGGATGACCTTCACCGCGAACCGGAACCCGGCCGGCGTCGAGGCCGCCCAGCGCTCGTAGGTCTTGCGCTGGTGGGGGCGGTAGAAGGACGAGTTGATCTCGACCGCGTCGAACACCGCCGCGTAGCGTTCCAGGCCTGTGCCCTCGACCGGGAAGACGTCGAGGTCACGGGGCGCGCTCCAGCCGGCCGTGCCGATGCGGATGTCCTGAGGCATGGGTGGGGAGCGTGCGGGAAAGGCGGAGGTTCACCGGAAACCCTCTCCCTCTGGCAGAGGGTTCTACGACCTAGGCCGCCACGCCAGGATATCGGCGCTGCGCTCCACCCCGACCCTCGGGCAGGTGGCCTTCAGCGCGCAGGCCCCGCAGCGCGGCGCGTGATGCGAACACAGCAGCTGGCCCAGGCCCTTCATCAGCCAGTGCAGCTCGTACAGGTCCTCGGCCGTCCAGCTGTCGGGGACCATGTCCATCAGGGCGCGGTAGGCGTGGGTGGTGTCGTAGCCGGCGGGGATCAGGCCCAGACGCGTGGCCACACGGTGGACGTGGGTGTCGACCACCAGGGCCCGCATGTTCAGGGGGCTGAAGTTCAGCACCGAGGCGGCGACCTTGACCCCCACGCCCGGCAGCCCCTGCAGCCACCAGCGCGCGCTGTCCAGCTCCAGCTCGGCCAGGTGATCCAGCGACAGCTTCCAGCCGCTGCGCACCTGGATCAGCCGCAGGGCGTGGGGCAGGTGGCGGGCCTTCTCGTCCGGGAAGGTGACGTCCTTGATCAGCGCCTGGACCTCGGCGTCGGGCGTCTCGGCCAGTTCCTCCCAGGTGGCGAAGCGTTCTTTGAGGCGGTGGTAGACGGCCCAGGACACGGCGTCCTTGGTCCGGCCGCTGATCGACGACTTGACCAGCTGCGACACCGGGTCGAGCCGCCGGGTGGGCCGCTGGGGCCCGAAGGTCTTTATCAGCCCGTCGCGCATGGCCTCTAGGGGCGAGGTCGACAGGTCGAGGGACAGTTGCATGGCGATTCTCGCGACGGAACGTAACGAGAACATAGTGAATGCGAAGCGGCTTGTCGAGTTATCCCCAGCCTGTGCTCAGAGCCAGCGGCGCCGGCGCCCCCAGGCCACGGTGATCCGCCGGCGCAGGCGCGTCAGCGCCACGCGCATCGGTGTCGGGGCTGGGGCGGGGGCCGGGCGCTCGTCGGCCGGCAGCTCGACCTTGGCGAAGCGGGCGATCAGGTCGCGCAGCTCCGGCTCCTGCACCGCCAGGGCCGCCTCGACGGGCGACATCCATTTCAGGGTCCTCTGGCCCTTCTCGGGCCAGATCGCGTGCTCGCCGGTGACCTCCAGCGGATAGACGTCGACCGTCACCGGGCGGGCGGCGCCGCTCTTGAGGCGCTTGAGATAGGGATATTCGCCGATAGGCTCGGCCTCGATCCGGCCGTCGAGGCCCGCCTCCTCGTAGGCTTCCTGGGCGGCGGCCTGGGCGTTGGTTTTGCCCTTCATGGGCCAGCCCTTGGGGATCACCCAGCGGCGGGTCTCGCGGGAGGACACCAGCAGGACCTGCAGGCCGGCGATCGCGTCCACGCGCCAGGGCAGGGCGGCGACCTGGCGTCGCCGCTGTCCGGACTTGCCCCCCTGCTTCCCGCCCGCCGTGTCGGTCACTTCATCCAGAACCCGAGATAGTAGAACGCCGCCGCGACCAGGCCGGCCGCGGGCAGGGTGACGATCCAGGCGGTCACGATGCTCTTGGCCACGCCCCAACGGACGGCCGAAACCCGACGCGAAGCGCCGACGCCGACAATAGCGCCCGTGATCGTGTGAGTCGTCGAGACCGGAACGCCAAGGTGCGTGAAGAAGAACAACGTAATGGCGCCGCCGGTTTCAGCGCAGAAGCCCTGCATCGGCGTCAGGCGGGTGATTTTGCTGCCCATGGTGTGGACGATGCGCCAGCCGCCGAACAGCGTGCCCAGGGCCATGGCGGTCTGGCACGAGATGACCACCCAGAACGGGATGTGCCCCGGCTGGTCGCTCATGCCGTGGGCGAACAGCAGGGCGGCGATGATGCCCATGGTCTTCTGGGCGTCGTTGCCGCCGTGGCCCAGCGAATAAAGGGCCGCCGAGACGAACTGGGCCTTGCGGAAGACCCGGTCGGCGAAGAACGGCGAGCTCTTCACGAAGGTCCAGGAGACCACCAGCACCAGCAGCAGGGCCAGCAGGAAGCCCAGGGTGGGCGAGACGACGATCGCCGCAGCGGTCTTGCCCAGACCCGCCCACTGCACCGCGCCCAGACCGCCGACCTTGGCCACCGAGGCCCCGACCAGGCCGCCGATCAGGGCGTGCGAGCTGGACGAGGGGATGCCGGCCCACCAGGTGATCAGGTTCCAGGCGATGGCGCCCATCAGGGCCCCGAAGATCAGCCGGTCGGTGATGATGTGCGGGTCGATGATCCCGGCCCCCACCATCTTGGCCACGCTGGTGCCGAACACCGCGAAGGCGATGAAGTTGAAGAACGCCGCCCACAGCACCGCCCACTTCGCCGACAGCACGCGCGTCGAGACGATGGTGGCGATCGAGTTGGCCGCGTCGTGCAGGCCGTTCAGGAAGTCGAAGCCCAGGGCCACGACCACCAGCACGACCAGGATGAGGAAGGTCGGGTCCACTAGACCTGCTCGACCACGATGCCGCTGATGCGGTTGGCCACGTCCTCGAAGCGGTCGACCACCTTCTCCAGGTGGCTGTAGATGTCGACGCCGACGATGAAGGTCATCGGGTCGCCGTTGCGGTGGGCCATGAACAGCGCCTTGCGGCCGTGGTCGTACATCTGGTCGGCCTGCTCCTCGATCTGGGTCACGCGGACGGCCAGCTCGGTCAGGCGGTGGGCGTTCTTGCGCATGTCGGGCAGCAGGGCCACGGCCTCGACGGTCAGTTCGGCGGCCTGGACGATGATCGCGGCCATCTCGCGCATCTGCGGCTCGAAGGTCTTGACCTCGAACAGACTGACGACCTTGGCGGTCTTGCGCATCTGGTCGATGGCGTCGTCCAGCGAGGTGGTCAGGTCCTGGATGTCGCTGCGGTCGAACGGGGTGATGAAGCTGCGGCGGATCGCGCCCATCACCTGGCGGGTGATCTCGTCGGCCTCTTCCTCGTGCTGGTAGACGCGGGCGCTGGCGGCCTCGACGCCGTCGCCGCCTTCCATCAGGTCCCGCAGCGCCTTGGCGCCGGCCACCAGGGTGGCGGCGTGCTGCGCGAACAGCTCGAAGAAGCGGTCTTCCTTGGGCATGACGGCCCGGAACAAGCCCAGCATGGTCGCTTCATCCTCTGTTCGAAGCGTGGAATTTGGCGCACGTCCTTGTACGGAACGTCCGGAAGCGCGGAGCGGAACCACGGAAGGCGGCCGCGTTCAAGCTCCACGTGACGGTTTTATGACAGTTTTGTCGGCGACGCGGCCTCTGGTCGCGGCCTCAAGCCTTTGGCACTCTGGCGCCGCACCGGTTCGGGAGTAGCGGCATGTCGACAAGCTTGAAGGTCAACGGTCAGGTCCACACGGTGGACGCCGAGCCCGACACGCCCCTGCTGTGGGTGCTGCGCGACGTTCTGGGGCTGGTGGGAACCAAGTACGGCTGCGGCGTGGCCCAGTGCGGGGCGTGCACGGTGCACATCGACGGCGTGGCCATGCGCTCGTGCGTCACCTCGCTGGCCCGGGTGGGCGCCAAGGCGGTGACCACGATCGAGGGGATCGGCGCCAACCCGGTCGGGGCCAAGGTGCAGGACGCCTGGAAGGCCATCGACGTGCCGCAGTGCGGCTACTGCCAGGCCGGCCAGATCATGTCGGCCACGGCCCTGCTGGCCGCCGCACCCAAGCCCACCGATGACGAGATCGACGCGGCGATGAACGGCAACCTCTGCCGGTGCGCCACCTACATCCGCATCCGCAAGGCCATCAAGGCGGCCTCGGGCCAGGTGGAGGCGTGAGCATGGACGCGATCTTGGAGAACCCCTCGCGCCGCCTGTTCCTGAAGACCGGCGCCGCGGCCGGCGGCGGCCTGCTGCTGTCGTTCAGCCTGCCGGGCCTGGTGCGGGCGCAGGGCGAAGCGACCGCCAACCCCTTCAGCGCCTTCGTCCGCATTGCGCCGGACGGCGTGGTGACCATCGCCGCCAAGCGGCCGGAGATCGGGCAGGGGATCAAGACCTCGATGCCGATGCTGATCGCCGAGGAGCTGGACGTCGACTGGTCGGCCGTCCGCATCGAGCAGGCCCCGATCGACGCCAAGGTGTTCGGCGAGCAGTCGGCCGGCGGCAGCACCTCCACGCCCGACGACTGGGAGCCGATGCGCCAGGTCGGGGCCGTGGGCCGGGCCCTGCTGATCCAGGCGGCCGCCCAGCGCTGGAACGTCCCGGCCGCCGGCCTGGCCACCGAGCCGGGCTTCGTGGTCGACAAGGCCGGCAAGCGCCGCGCGTCCTACGGCGAACTGGCCCAGGCCGCGGCCGGCTTGACCCCGCCCGATCCCAAGACCCTGACGCTGAAGGACCCCAAGGCCTACCGGATCATCGGCAAGGCCCAGCCGCAGTCCGACACCCCGGCCATCGTCACGGGCAAGCCGCTGTACGGCATCGACGTGCGCGTGCCGGGCATGCTGTACGCCACCTTCCTCAAAGCCCCGGTGTTCGCCGCCAAGGTGGCCAAGGTCGACCTGGCCCCGGCCAAGGCGGTCAAGGGCGTGCGCCATGTCTTCGTAGTGGACGGCGGAACCGAGCTGGAAGGCCTGCTGGGCGGCGTGGTCGTGGTGGCCGACACCTGGTGGCAGGCGCGCAAGGGCCGCAACGCCCTGGAGGTCACCTGGGCCGACCATCCGACCAGCGGCCAGAGCAGCGCGGGCTTCATCGCCAAGGCCGCCGAACTGCACGGCCAGCCACCGCACCGCAGCCTCAAGACCGTCGGCGACGTCGACGCCGCCCTGAAGGGCGCGGCCAAGGTGGTCAAGGCCGACTACAGCTACCCGTTCAACGCCCACGCCACCCTGGAGCCGCAGAACTGCACGGCCAGCTTCAAGGACGGCAAGGTCGAGATCTGGGCCCCGGCCCAGAACCCCGAGGACGGCCGCGAGCTGGTGGCCAAGACCCTGGGGATCAAGCCCGACGACATCACGATCCACTTCACCCGCAGCGGCGGCGGCTTCGGCCGGCGGCTGATGAACGACTTCATGGTCGAGGCGGCGTGGATCTCCAAGACGATCGGCGCGCCGGTCAAGCTGCTGTGGACCCGCGAGGACGACATGCAGCACGACTTCTACCGCCCGGCCGGCTACCACCGGCTGACGGCGGGGCTGGACGCCCAGGGCGGGCTGGTCGCCTGGCGCAACCACTTCGTGACCTTCGGCGAGGGGACGAAGTTCGCCCGCGCCGCCAATATCGGCGGCACGCAGTTCCCGTACGGCGCGGTCGACAACTACGCCCAGGACGTGTCGGTCATGCCGCTGGGCGTGCCGACCGGCTGGCTGCGGGCCCCGGGCAACAACGCCTACGGCTTCGTCTACCAGGGCTTCATCGACGAGGTGGCCTACGCCGCCGGCGCCGATCCGGTGGAGTTCCGCCGCAAGCTGCTGGGCGCGCCGCGCCTGATCGGCGAGCCGGGCAAGGGCGACAGCTTCCACACCGGCCGCATGCGCGCCGTGCTCGACAAGGCCGCCGAGGCCTCGGGCTGGGGGCGCAAGACCGACAAGGGCGTCGGCCTAGGCGTGGCCTGCCACTACAGCCACCGGGGCTATGTGGCGGTGGTGATGGAGGTCGCGGTGGCCGACGGCAAGGCGAGCGTCCGCAAGGCCTGGGCGGCGGTCGACGTCGGCAAGCAGATCGTCAATCCCAACGGCGCCGAGCAGCAGGTGCAGGGCTCGGTCATCGACGGGATCGGCGGCGCCCTGGCCCAGGCGATCACCATCGAGAACGGCGCCGTCGCCCAGAGCAACTTCGGCGACTTCCCGATGCTGCGCCTGGCCAACGCGCCGCAGGTCGAGGTGCATTTCGTGCTCAGCGACAACCCGCCGACCGGCCTGGGCGAGCCGGCCCTGCCGCCGTCGCCCGCCGCCCTGGTCAACGCCGTCTTCGCGGCGACCGGCAAGCGCATCCGCACCCTGCCGATCGGCGACCAACTGGCCTAGGAGACGGGGGCGCGGCATAGCGCCTCACGCTCAAGTTTAAGGCCGGTTCACCACGTCCGGCGGGGCGGTCTTAACCTTATTGCGCGACCATGGTCTTCGAACGGGGATCATCGCGTCATGGGGCAGCACGTCGAAACCTTGGTGATCGGGGCCGGTCCAGCCGGCCTGACCGCCGCCTATGTCCTGGCCAAGGCGGGGCGCGACGTCGCCGTGCTGGAGATGGACCCGCGCGAGGTCGGCGGCTCCAGCCGCACGATCGAGCATCACGGCTTCCGGATCGACCTGGGCGGCGGGGCCTACGCCTCGGCCTCCACGCGGGTGCTGGACCTGTGGTCCGAGCTGCTGCCGGACGGCTTCGTCGAGCGGCCGCGCGCGGCGCGCATCTATCACCGCGAACGCTTCTACGCCTATCCGCTGAAGATCCTGGAAGCCCTGGCGCATCTGGGTCTGCGCGGCGGGGCGGCCTGCCTGGCCTCGTTCGGCCTGGCCAAGATCCGCCCGATCAAGTCGCCCCGGACCTTCGCCGACGAGATCCGCAACCGCGTCGGCGCGCGGCTGTCGACCATGCTGTTCCGGCCCTTCGCCGAGAAGGTGTCGGGCCTGATCAGCGACCAGACGCCGGCTGGCAGCGCCAACGCTCGCAAGCCGAGCGCCAGCCTGCGCTATCCGCGCGACGGCGCCGGGGCGGTGTGGCGGGCCTGCGCCGGGAAGATCGCGGCCCTGGGCGGCGAGGTGGCCCTGGGCCGCCGCGTGGAGACCCTGAAGTTCGACGCCGCCGCCAAGCTGTGGACGGTGACGGTCCTGCGCGAGGACGGCGCCCACGAGGTCCGCACCGCCGACCACGTGGTCTCGACCGCGCCGCTGCGCGAGCTGATGGGCATGCTGCGGCCGACGCCGATCAGCCTGTTCCACGCCGGCGAGCTGATGTACCGCGACCAGATCACGGTGGCCCTGGTGGGCCGCACGCGCCAGCCGCTGCGCGAGACCGCCATCGACGTCTACGACACCGACCTGCAGGTCGGCCGGGTGCAGAACTACCGCGCCTGGTCGCCAGCCATGGCGCCGGAAGGCGAGGCGGCCAGCTGCCTGGGCCTGGAATACTTCTGCTTCGAGGGGGACGGCCTGTGGACGGCCAGCGACGCCGACCTGGTGGCCCTGGCCTGGCGCGAGGCCGCGGTGATGGGGCTGATGGACCCGACCGCCGTCCGCGACGCCCGCGTGATCCGCCAGCGCAAGGTCCTGCCGATCGAGGACGAGGACTGCGCCGAGCATCGGGCCATGATCCGCCTGGACCTGAAGATGCAGTTCCCCAGCCTGCACCTGGCGGGCCGCAACGGCCTGCACCGCGACGGCGAGCGCGACCACGCCACGCTCAGCGGCCTACTGACCGCCGAGAACATCCTGGCGGGCGAAGCGGCGCACGACGTCTGGGCCGTCTCCAGTGCGCCCAGCCGCAAGGCCGCTTAGAAGCGTCAGCCGGCCAGGCGTTCGCGGCGGGCCGCGTCCGCCGACGGGCTGGCGACGCGAAGCGCCCGGGGCTCGCGCAGCGAGCGCGCCGACCAGCACAGCAGGTGGGTGAAGGCGTCGGCCAGACCGATCACGGCGATCACGGTCACCAGGCCCGACGTCAGCAGAATGGCGATCATCGACATCACGGTCTTCCCATCGACGGGGATTTGTCGGAGTTTTCCGATCAACCGTCGAATCGGGTGATCGGTTCCCAGAAGGCGTCTCGACGGGATCTTGGAGCGGGCCGTTTTCGGCCTCGACGCTTGACAACGTTGTCACCGTTGGGGTGGATGGCGCGTCCCGCAACGTCGGACAGGGAGTGAAACAAAAATGGCAGGTATGGGTGCGGCGCGGGCTCCGGTTTCCGGAGCGGCGCCCAAGTCGGGGCAGGGGGTGGCGTTGGCCATCGTCTACGTCACCGCGCTATTCTTCATCTGGGCACTGGTCACCAACCTCCTGGATCCGCTGCTGAAGACCATGAAGACGGTCTTCACGCTGTCGCCCGTTGAAGCCAGCCTGACCGGCTTCGCCTTCTTCATCGCCTACGGGATCATGTCGCTGCCTTCGGCGGCGTTCCTCTCCAAGCTGGGCTACGCCAAGTCGGTGATGGTGGGCCTGGGCGGCATCGTCGCCGGGTGCTTCATCGCCATCGCGGCGGCCAAGCTGCACGTCTTCGGCGTCTTCCTGGTGGGCCTGTTCGTGATGGCTTCGGGCGTCACCCTGCTGCAGGTGGCGGCCAACCCGCTGATCGCCTCGATGGGCAAGCCCGAGGAGTCCTCGTTCCGGCTGAACCTGTCGCAGGCCTTCAACTCGCTGGGCGCGGCCTGCGGCCTGTGGTTCGGCGCGAACTTCCTGCTCAAGGGCGACATCTTCAAGAAGGACATCGTGATCACCCAGGCCCTGCGCGAGCAGGCCCTCGGCTTCGTCTCGAACGTCTATTTCGCCATCGGCGTGGGCCTGGCCCTGTTCATCCTGCTGATCTTCCTGGTCCGCCAGCGGATCACCGACGCCGCGCCGAAGACCGGCCACCTGGTCAACCCCTTCACCGCCCTGACCTCCAAGTGGGCGAACCTGGGCGCGATCGGCATCTTCCTCTATGTCGGCGCCGAGGTGGCGATCTCGCTGCACCTGCTGCTGTTCCTGGAACAGACCCGCATCCTGGACATCCCGTCGGAACAGGCCGGCAAGCTGACGACGTTCTACATGGTCTTCGCCATGATCGGCCGTTTCGGCGGCTCGGCCCTGCTGCGGAAGATCAAGGACTACTCCCTGCTGGCCTTCGTGGCCGTGGGCGCCATCGCCCTGACCCTGGTGGTCATCCTGACCAAGGACATGACCCCGACCGCCCACGCCGGCACGGTGAACCTGCTGCTGGCTTCGGCGCCGGTGACCAGCGGCCTGATCCCGGCCTTCGCGGCCCTGCTGATCGGCCTGTTCAACTCGATCATGTTCCCGACCATCTTCACCCTGACCCTGCAGCGCTCGTCGGCCCCGACCTCGGCGACGTCGGGCCTGCTGTGCATGGCGATCGTGGGCGGCGCGTTCCTGCCGCTGGCCTTCGCCAAGATCGAGGAGATGACCGGTTCGATCTCGATGGGCTTCATCGCCCCGCTGGTCTGCTACGTCTACGTCCTGTGGTTCGCGTTCGCGGCGCGCGGCGCCAAGGTCCACGAAATCCAGGAAGAGGTCGTCGCGGCCCACTAGGGCCGAACCGACCGCGATCGAAGGAGCCCGGGCGTTCCGCGCCCGGGCTTTTTCATGTCGGGTGGCCGCTAGTTGAGAGCGGTTCTGAATACTGTTTGTCGAGAAGTCGACGCGTCCCGCAATACTGCACGGTGACCTCCCGCGTTCCGGAACATCTCTGGATGCGAAGTGTTTGTGCTCCGCTGACCAAGGCGATCCAGCCTTCAGGGAGAGACACCATGGCGACCTCCGCCAAGAGCTCATCGACCAAATCCGCCAAGCCCCGCCGCACGCGCCGCACCGGCCGCCGCGACCCGTTGGCCATCACGCTTCTCAAGGCCGATCACCGCGAGGTTGAAGGCTGGTTCGACGAGTACGAGCAGCTGGAAGCGGACAGCGAGAAGCTGGCCCTGTTCAACAAGATCGCCCTGGCCCTCAAGGTACACACCCAGATCGAGGAGGAAATCCTCTATCCGGAGGAGCGCGGCGAGGTCGAGGACGACATGCTGGACGAAGCCTATGTCGAGCACGACGGCGCCAAGAAGCTGATCGCCGAGATCGAGGCGATGAAGCCCGGCGACGAGTATTACGACGCCAAGGTCAAGGTGCTGGGCGAGTACATCAAGCACCACGTCAAGGAAGAGGAACAGCCCGGCGGCATCTTCGCCCAGGCCAAGAAGGGCGACGAAGACCTCGAGGCGATGGGCAAGCGCATGAAGGCCCGCAAGGAAGAACTGATGGCCGAACTGGGCGGCAAACAGCCGAACTGACGTCACGGGGAGGGCCTTCGGGCCTTCCCCGCCTTCGGAGGGGCCCATGGCCGAGGCGCTTGATCCGATCCTGCCGTCGGACATCGACGAACTGACTCGGGCGGTCCTTGAGGCCGCCTGCGCGCGCGGGCTGACCCTGGCCACGGCGGAGAGCTGCACGGGAGGCCTGCTGGCCTCTCTGCTCACCGACGTGCCGGGGTGTTCGCACGCGTTCGAGCGGGGTTTCGTGGTCTATACCGACGACGCCAAGGTCGAGCTTCTGGAGGTGCCGCGGTCGTTCCTGCCGCACGGCGGGGCGGTGTCGCAGCCGACGGCGATCGCCATGGCCGAAGGCGCGATCCGGCGATCCAAAGCCGACGTGGCGGTCTCGATCACCGGCTGGGCCGAGGACGTCGGCGACCCCGAGCGGCCGGCGGGCCTGGTGCATTTCGCATGCGCCCGCCGCGGCGGCTACACCCACCATCGGCAGGTCCGGCTCGGCGACATCGGCCGTGGCCCGCTGCGCATCGAATGCCTGCGCGTGGCGCTCAAGATGCTGGCCCAGGCGGTGGACGTCTAAGGCTTCGCTCTGGAGCACAGACCAAAGAAAAGCGCCTCCGGCTGAGCCGAAGGCGCTGTTTCCAGGTCGGTCGAAAGCGTCAGAGCGCTCGGCGACCGGTGAACGCGTGGTAGATCGCCAGGACGACGACCGCGCCGATCACGGCGACCAGCAGGCTGTAGAGGTTCAGACCGGTGACTCCGGCGGAGCCGAACTGGTTGAACAGGAACCCGCCCACCACGGCGCCGACGATCCCGAGCACCAGGTCCACCACCAGGCTGCCGCCGGTGCGGCTTACGAGCTTGCTGGCGATGAAACCGGCCACGAGGCCGAGCACGATCCACGCAAGAATAGACATGTACGCCTCCTTGGCATCAAAAGGCGTGCGAGCCGCGCGCCGATGCGGAATAAAGGCGTTCGCCAAGACTTTCGTTCCGACACGCCTGCGTGTTCAGGCATGAAAACGTCACGAAGACTTTCGGGCTGTTCGCGCGTTGCTTTCGACCAGCTTCAGCGTTTGGCGATGCGAGCCTGGACGGCGTCGACCAGCTTCTGCGCGGGCGCGCGGCCCAGCAGGATGAAGACGCCCGAGCCGATGATGGCGCCGACGAGGAAGGACAGGCTCATTGGAAATCCCTGGATACTGGAGGCTGCGGCCGACACCTCTTCTAGGGGCCGAGAGGGGGCGTTGACCATGTGACACGCCGACGCCGGGCGCCGTCTTGCGCGAACCTGGTCGATCCAGATGCATTGATCCCGCGTCCATGAATTCTGGTTGGGCGTTTCCACCCGGCGGCGCCAGAACCGGGGGCAAGATGGCCCGCGCGGTTTGATCCCGCCGGGCCTTGTCACGTTATGCTGGAAGGCCCGGACCGGGCCTTCGCGAGGATCCAGATGGCTCAGGTCCAGACTTCTCCTTCGCCGGCGACCCCGAACCCGACCTCCAGGAAGGCCGGCGGCTTCATCGGCAGTTTCGGCGTCCAGGTGCTGGTCGCCATGGTCGTGGGCCTGGGGCTGGGTCTGCTGGCCCGCTCGCTGGGACCGGCCGAGGGCCAGCCCGGCTACGGCCTGGCCGAGACCCTGCATCAGATCGGGTCGATCTTCGTCCAGCTGCTGCGCGCGCTGGTGCCGCCGCTGGTGTTCACGGCCATCGTCGCCAGCATCGCCAATCTGCGCGAGCTGCAGAACGCCGCGCGCCTGGTCTGGCGCACCCTGCTGTGGTTCGCGATCACCGCCTTGATCGCCGTGGCCATCGGCATCGCCCTGGGCCTGGTGCTACGTCCGGGCGAGCACGCGGTGGTCGACCTGGCCGCCGCCCACGCCCCGCGCACGACCGGCTCGTGGCTGGACTTCCTGACGGGCCTGGTCCCCTCCAACATCCTGGGCCTGCAGGCCTCGACCAAGATCACGGACGGCGCGGCCACGACCACGGCCTCGTTCAACGTGCTGCAGATCCTGATCCTGGCTCTGGTGGCCGGGGTGGCGGCGATCAAGGTCGGGCCGGCAGGAGAGGGCTTCCTGGCCTTCAACGCCTCGGCCCTGGCCGTGGTGCGCAAGGTGCTGTGGTGGGTGATCCGCTTGACTCCGATCGGCACCGTCGGCCTGCTGGGCAACGCCGTGGCCCAGTACGGCTGGACCACCCTGGGCCAGCTGGGCGCCTTCGCCGGCGCGATCTATATCGGCCTGGCCCTGGTGCTGTTCGTGGTCTACCCGACCATCCTGGCGCTGAACGGCCTGAACCCCCTGCGGTTCTTCGCCGGAGCCTGGCCCGCCATCCAGCTGGGCTTCGTCTCGCGCTCGTCGATCGGGACCCTGCCGGTGACCGAGAGCCTGACCGAGACCCGCCTGGGCGTGCCGCGCGCCTACGCCGCCTTCGCCGTGCCCCTGGGCGCGACCACCAAGATGGACGGCTGCGCGGCCATCTATCCGGCCGTGGCGGCGATCTTCATCGCCCAGTTCTATCACCTGCCGCTGCACCTGACCGACTACGGCCTGATCGTCTTCGTCTCGGTGCTGGGCTCGGCGGCGACGGCGGGCCTGACCGGGGCGGTGGTCATGCTGACCCTGACCCTCTCGACCCTCGGCCTGCCGTTGGAAGGCGTGGGCCTGCTGCTGGCCATCGACCCGATCCTCGACATGGGCCGCACCGCCGTGAACGTCGCCGGCCAGGCCTTGGTGCCGACCATCGTGGCTAAGCGCGAGGGCATCTTGAACGAGACCGTCTTCAACGCCCCGCCGCGCGAGGTCGGGACGGAAGAGGCGGTGGCGGTCTAACACCCTTAAGGGATGACGGGACTTCGCAAGCCGCGCGTCCCGACCTAGAACTTGGCCATGGCGCGCGCTTCGATCAGAACGAGCTGGCTGGCCTGGAGCGTGGCGCTCCTGGGCGCGCTGCTGCTGGTCGCCGGTCCGCTGGCCCCCGCCATGGCCGCGCCCATGGACTGCTGCCCGGACGCGCCTTGCCGCGACATCGACAAGTCGGCCTGTCCGCAGACCTGCGTGGTCGCCTGCCAGGTCATCGTCGCCCGCGAGCACGCCTTGTCCGAACCGGTCCGTCGCGACGCCCCGGCCATCGCGCCCGAACCCGCGGCCATGCCGCCGGGACGGGCCCTGGCGCCGGACCTGCCCCCTCCACGGTGACTTCCGACTTCAGAAGACCTTCCTCAATCTGAAAATCGGAAACTCATCATGAAACGTATCTTCTCCACCGCGGCGCTGATGCTGCTGGTCTCGGCCACGGCCGCCTACGCCGCCGCGCCCGCCGCCGTGACCAAGGCCGTCCAAGCCTGCTGCGCCCTGGGCGCGGCCTGCTGCAACGGCGGTCCTTGCTGCTGATCTAGCCTGACCGGCTAGGTCGGACGCCCGCCTCGCGAGGGGCGGGCGTCTTGCGTTCGGCTCAGGGCGCGGGCTTGGGCGCCGGCGGCGGCGTGTTGGCCGCCACCCGCCAGACGGTGTTGCCGACGTCGTCGGCCACCAGCAGGGCGCCGAACCGGTCGACCGCCACGCCCACCGGACGGCCCAGGGCCTGGCCCTTGGGGTCGAGGAAGCCGGTCAGGAACGGCTCGGCCGGGCCGGACGGCATGCCGTTGGCGAACGGCACGAAGGCCACGCGATAGCCGTTGACGGGCTTGCGGTTCCACGAGCCGTGCTGGCCGACGAAGGCCCCGCCCTTGTAGCGGGCCGGGAACGCGTCGGCGTCGTAAAAGGTCAGGCCGAGCGAGGCGGTGTGGGCGCCCAGGGCGTAGTCCGGCTTGATCGCCCGGGCCACCAGGTCCGGCCGCTGCGGCTTCACCCGCGCGTCCACCGTCTGGCCGTAATAGCTGTAGGGCCAGCCGTAGAAGCCGCCGTCCTTGACCGAGGTCATGTAGTCGGGGACCAGGTCGTTGCCGATCTCGTCGCGCTCGTTGACGCTGGTCCACAGGGCGCCGCTGGTCGGCTGCCAGCCCATGCCGTTGGGATTGCGCAGGCCAGAGGCGAAGACGCGGCTGGCGCCGGTGGCCGGGTCGATCTCCAGGATCGCGGCGCGGCGCTCCTCGGCGGCCATGCCGTTCTCGCCGACATTGCTGTTGGAGCCGACGGTCACGTACAGCTTCGCGCCGTCCGGACTGGCGATGACGTTCTTGGTCCAGTGGTGGTTGATCGGCCCGGCCGGCAGGTCGGCGACTTTGCGGGGCGCGGCGGTGATCCGGGTCTGACCCGTCTGGTAGGGGAAGGCCAGCAGGGCGTCGCTGTCGGCCACGTAGAAGGTGTTCCCCACCAGGGCCATGCCGAACGGCGAGTTCAGACCCGACAGGAAGACGGTGCGGGCTTCCAGCACGCCGTCGTTATTGGCGTCGCGCAGCAGGGTGATCCGGTTGGCCGAGGGCACGGTCGCGCCGGCCTTGCCCATGATCTGCTTCTCGAACCAGCCCTTGATGCCCTTGCTGTCCTCGGGCTTGGGCGGGGCGTTGGTCTCGGCCACCAGCACGTCGCCGTTGGGCAGCACGTACAGCCAGCGCGGATGGTCCAGGCCCCGGGCCAGGGCGGTGGCGACGAAACCGGGAGCGGCGTCGGGCGTCTGGCCGTCCGCCCAGCCGACCGCCGGCGCGATCTTCATCACCGGTATGGCCTGCTTCTTGGCGGCGGGCAGGACGGGGTTGGGCCCATAGCCCTGCTCGGGCGGCAGGGACGGGCCGGCGCTGCAGTTCGACAGCAGCAGGGCCAGGGGCGGCAGGGCGATTAGGCCGAGTTCTTTGAGCATCGCGATCGTCCGACGGTGGATGCGGGAGACTTGAAGAACGCGCCGCCGCGTCCCCGGGTCCGGAAGCGCCAGTTCAGCTTACGGGAGCGTGCTCGTCCAGCCAGCGGCGGAAGAAGCCGGGATCGGGCAGGCCCGCCTGGTTGGCCGCCACCTTGCCGTCCTTGAACAGGAACAGCGCCGGGATGCCGCGCACGCCGTAGGCCTGGGCCAGGGCGGGTTCGGCGTCGACGTCGACCTTCACGAACCGGGCGCGGGGCTCCAGCTCGGCGGCGGACTTGGCGAAGATCGGGGCGATGGCCTTGCAGGGCCCGCACCAGGCCGCCCAGAAGTCGGCGACGATGGGGACCTGGCTGTTGGCGACATGCTTGCGGAAGCGGGCGGTGGTCAGGTCGATCGGCTGGCCGGTGAACAGCGGCTGGCCGCAGCGGCCGCACTTGGCCGCCCTGGCGTCGCGCGCGGCCGGCAGGCGGTTTGTGGCGTCGCAATGCGGGCAGACGATGTTGACGGTCTCGGCCATGGCTTTGTCTCAACGAAGCGGGAAACGCTTCGGTTCTGTCTTTGGGGTTCTATCGCCTGCCGACCTCGGACGCCGCCAGAAGGAACGCGCCCACGCCGTAAAGCTGGGTGTCGTCGGCCTCGACGTGGTCGGGGGCGTAGCCGATCTGCTGCACCCAGCCCAGCTTGCCGTCGGGCTGGACCGCGACGGCCAGGGCCGACCAGCCCTTGGCCATCGCCGTCTCGTACTTGGGCCCCTTCAGCAGCCCGTGGTTCAGGCCGTAGGCCAGGCCGTAGACGAAGAAGCCGGTGCCGCTGGTCTCGGGCGGGGTGTTCTCGGGCGCCAGCAGGGACGGGGGCCAGTAGCCGTCCGGCTTCTGCAGCGTGATCAGCCGGTCGGACATCCGGCGGAACAGGGCCTCGTAGCGCGACCGCGAGGGATGGTCGGCGGGCAGGGTCTTCAGGATGTCGACGATCCCGGCATAGACCCAGCCGTTGCCGCGGCTCCAGAAGATCTTGCGGCCCTTGTCGTCGCGGCGGTCGAAATAACGGCTGTCGCGGTAGTAGAGGCCTTCCTGCTTGTCGAGCAGCCAGTCGGTCGCGGCCCAGAACTCCTTGTCGCCATAGGCGGCGTAGCGCGGGTCGCCGGCAGCCTGGGTCAGGCCGGTCCAGGCGGCGGGACCCATGAACAGGGCGTCGCTCCAGCACCAGCGGACCTGGCAGGGCTGGTCCTCGGTCCCGTCGATGAAGGTCAGGTCGGCCTTGGGCGGATCGGCCAGGATGGCGTCGAAGCGGGCCTTCAGCGGCGCGATCTGGGCCGGGTCGTGGTCGCGGGCGTAGGTCCAAAGCCAGGCCTGGCCGATCACGTGGTCGTCGGCGTGCAGCGGGCGGCGACCCAGGTTCCAGTCCTGCTGGACGCCGTGGTCGCGGACGGCCTGGACCAGGGCCGGGTCGCCGGCGCGCTCGGCGAAGGCGGCCAGGCCGACGAACAGCGCGCCCTGCACCCAGCCGCGCGGATCGGGCGTGGCCCGGTGGCCGTGGGTGTAGTCGAACTTGTCCATGTGGCTCAGCTGCCAGGCCGCGACCTGGCGGCCCAGCGTCAGGGCCTGGGCGGCGGTCGCCGTCCGAGCGGCCGCCGGGCGTTCGGCGGGCGCCGCCGTCGCCGTGCCGAAGGTCAGAGCCAGGGCCGAAAGGGCGATGATCAGGCTGGCCCGCATGGACATGCTTCTCCCCAAGGCGCGTGGCTGTGCCGCCACGTCGCCGGCCAGTGCTAGGTCGGTTTAGCCGCTGGTCAAGTCAATACGGGCGGTTTTGGCGGTGTGAGCGGTATCGGTCTGGCCACATAGCGGTGTTGTACGATAAATGGTCAGGCCAATTTGCTTGCATAGCGGCGCGGCTCAGCTATGGTGGCGTTCGACGAACCTCGTCGGCCTGGCGATGAACTTGTCCTTCATCGCACCTCCTCCCGGGGCCGGCCGGCGACGGGCGGCTGGATCCTTACCTCCAGCCGCCCATCCTCTCAGCTTCGATTCGCCCAGGTCTTGCGGGGATTTGCGCCTAGATCAGCGAGCGGCGCGCCAGCTCGTTGCGGCGGGCGGCGACCTCGCTGCGGGCCTGCTGCATGGCGTCGATCTCGGTGGCGGTCAGCAGGTTGTCGATCACCCGGCCCAAATGCTCGCGCATGGCGTTGCGGGCTTCCTTGGGGTCGCGGGCCTTCAGGGCGCTGAGAATTTCCTGGTGGTCGTCGATCAGCGGCCGCACGCCCACCTGGCGGGCGCGTTCCAGCATCGCCCGGCACAGCGGCGACTTGTAGCGCAGGTCCCACAGGTTCTCGATCACGGTGACCAGGGCGCTGTTGCGGGTGGCGCGGGCGATGGTGACGTGGAACCGGCGGTCGGCCAGGTCGCCGCGCACGTCGTGCTCGTTCTCCTCGACCATGTCGTCGAGGATCCGCTCCAGGTCGATCAGTTCCTGGTCGGTGATGGTGGTGGCGGCCAGGGCGCAGGACTCGCCCTCGATCAGGCGGCGGGCCTCGGTCAGCTCGAAGGCGCCGATGTCCAGCTCGGGGGCGGGCGCCTCGACCGGCGCGGCCTCGGTCACATAGACGCCCGAACCGTGACGCGCCTCGACCAGGCCGCGGATTTCCAGGGCGATCATCGCCTCGCGCACCGTGGGACGGCTGACCTTGTATTCCTCGGCCAGGTCGCGCTCGGAGGGCAGGCGGTGTCCCGGCTGGAAGGCGCCCTCGCGGATCGATTCGGCGATCGCGTTGGCGACCTGTTGGTAGAGCTTGCGGGTTTCAGCGGTCGACGTGGTCATGAGACTTTCCCGCCCCGCGCGCATCGCCGGGCCGAAGGCAGCCTAGAGCAAGGTCGCGAAAGACGCCACGTCGCACTGGCGCATTTGTAATATGTTGTCTATGGATTGGTCAGGCCACTTAAGCGACCCAGGTAGACCAACACTCCATGCTCAAGATTATCGACGCCAAGGTTATCGTCACCTGCCCGGGGCGCAACTTCGTCACCCTCAAGATCACCACCTCGGACGGCGTCACCGGCGTCGGCGACGCCACCCTGAACGGGCGCGAGATGGCCGTGGTCAGCTATCTGCGCGACCACATGATCCCGTGCCTGATCGGCCGCGACGCCCACCGGATCGAGGACATCTGGCAGTTCTTCTATCGCGGCTCGTACTGGCGCGGCGGCCCGGTGGGCATGACCGCCCTGGCCGCGGTCGACATGGCGCTGTGGGACATCAAGGCCAAGGTGGCCGGCCTGCCGCTGTACCAGTTGCTGGGCGGCGCCTGCCGCGAGGGCGTCACCGTCTACGGCCACGCCAACGGCGAGACCATCGCCGACACCATCGCCGAGGCCCAGAAGTACAAGGCCATGGGCTACAAGGCCATTCGCCTGCAGACCGGCGTGCCCGGCCTGGCCAGCACCTACGGGGTGTCGGGCGACAAGATGTTCTACGAGCCGGCCGACGCCGACCTGCCCAGCGAGAACGTCTGGTCGACGGCCAAGTACCTCAAGCACGCCCCCAAACTGTTCGAGGCCGCGCGCGAGGCGCTGGGCGACGACGTCCACCTGCTGCACGACGTCCATCACCGCCTGACGCCGATCGAGGCGGCCCGCCTGGGCAAGGACCTGGAGCCCTACCGCCTGTTCTGGCTGGAGGATGCGGTGCCCGCCGAGAACCAGGCCGGCTTCCGCCTGATCCGCCAGCACACCACCACCCCGCTGGCCGTGGGCGAGATCTTCAGCCACGTCTGGGACGCCAACATCCTGATCCAGGAACAGCTGATCGACTATCTGCGGGCCACGGTCCTGCACGCGGGCGGCATCACCAACCTGCGCAAGATCGCCGCCTTCGCGGACCTGCACCACGTGCGGACCGGCTGCCACGGGGCCACCGACCTGTCGCCGGTGACCATGGCCGCGGCCCTGCACTTCGACATGTCGATCCCGAACTTCGGGCTGCAGGAATACATGCGCCACACGCCCGAGACCGACGCGGTGTTCCCGCACGCCTACAGCTTCAAGGACGGCCTGCTGCATCCGGGCGAGGCGCCGGGCCTGGGCGTCGGCATCGACGAGGCCCTGGCCGAGCAATACCCCTACAAGCGCGCCTACCTGCCGGTGAACCGGCTGGAGGACGGGACCATGTACAACTGGTGAGGCCTCTTCGCGCCGCCTCGGGGCGGCGCGGATTTTCTAGGTTTCCAATGGGTTGATATTGGTCTGACCGTCGTCGCTCGTATCCGCAAATTGGCTTGACAACTTGTGTGGCGCGGGTAGCTAGATGGCCTGGCCACATAAGAAATCGTCTCCGCCTAAGGCTGACGAGGGCGGGGAAACCATGTCGTTCAAGTCCATCCGCAAGCGCCTGTTGCTGGCCGCAGCTCTGGCGGCGGTCGCATCGCCGGCGCTGGCCGTCGCGGCGTCGGTCGCCGACCCCGGCGGGCGGGGGCAGGCCTACGCAACCGTCCCGCCGATGAACCGGACGGTCGAGACCCGCCTGCTGCCCCAGATGGCCGTGCTGCTCGACAAGCTGATGGTCGAGAAGCGCGACATGACGCTGGACGGCGTGCGGGTGTTCGACGCCGACGACAAGTTCCTGCCGGGCAAGGTGGCCATCGGTCTCGCCTACCTGCTGATCGACACGCCGCGCGACGACCCGAAGTTCGCGACCTACCTGGCCGGCTACCGCCAGATCGCCGACATGACGGCGGACGACACCAACAACACCTGGGGCATCTATTATTACTGCCAGGCCCTGCACATGCTGCAGCAGGCCGGCCTGCTGCAGCAGGCGGTGTCGCCCCAGACCCTGGCCAAGCTGAAGGCCAAGCTGGACTGGCGCCATTTCGTCCGCACCGACGACCTGACCCTGATCGACCTGCCCAACAACTATTACGGCGTGGCCTTCAGCGTGGCGCGGCTGCGCTACCAGCTGGGCTGGGAGGACGCCTCGGCCAGCGAGGCCCTGCTGGAGAAGACGCTCGACCACTACCGCAAATATTCCGGCGAGTACGGCTTCGCCGACGAGACCGACGGCGACGGGCGGTTCGACCGCTACAGCGTGCTGCTGATCGGCGAGATCAGCCACCGCCTGATCGAGGCGGGCATGCCGGCGACCCCGGAGGTCAAGGGCTGGCTGCGCAAGTCGGTCGACCTGATGCTGCCGCGCCTGAACCTGCGGGGCGAGGGCTTCGAATACGGCCGCAGCATCGGGACCTATGGCGAGACGGCCTTCCTGGAGGTGCTGACCGCGGCGGCCAAGCTGGACGTGCTGACGCCCCAGGAAAAGACGATGGCCTACGCCTTCTCGTCGCGCGTCACGGCCCGCTACATGGACTTCTGGTTCGATCCCAAGATGGGCTCGGTGAACCTGTGGGAGCACGGCCGGCGCACCGACGAGTATCGCGGCAAGCACCGGATCCTGGGCGAGAACCTCAGCCTGGCCCGCCAGCACATCTACACCAGCGCGATCTGGGACGAGCTGGGCTTCAAGGACAAGGAGCCCGACCCAGGCTACGCCGCCTGGCTCGATACGCTGCCCAAGCGCCGGGTGACCTGGTTCGCGCGCGGCCGGCACGACCGGCTGGTGGTCACCCTGCGCGACCGTGGCCGCGTCGTTGGCCTGCCGATCATCAACGGCGGCAAGAGCCAGCACGAGAACACGCCCTACTACCCGATCCCGTTCTCGCCCGGCATGCTGGCCGGCGTGGCCGACGGCGAGTTCCCGCAACTGCTGCCGCGCCTGACCCTGGCCGACGGCGCGCGCGTGACGCCGCTGGCCTATGCCCGGAACGTCAAGGTGACGGAGCAGGGGGCGCGGACCGTCGTCACCTACGACCAGGACCGGCTCGACAAGCTGGGGACCAGCGCGCCCATCGCCGACGATCGGGTCTCGGTGAAGACCACCTACGTCCTGGAGCCCGGCAAAATCCGCCGCACGGACGTCTTCACGCCCAAGGCGGGGCAGGGGATCAAGGCCGTGGACCTGTCGTTCGCGGGCTTCTCGTCGGCTCCGGCCACCAAGGGCGGGGCCACGACCTACGGCCAGGGCGACGTGCGGCGCTTCACGGTGACGGGACTGGGCTGCACCTCGCGGCCGCTGAAGGACGAGAAGGCCTACCGCACCCCGACCGGGGCGTTCCAAAGCCTGGTGGAATGCACGAGCGGACCGAAGGCGGGCCCGCTGACGGTCAGCTGGACGCTGAACTACAGGTAGGCCGAGGACATGCCTTTGGGCGTGTCCCCACCAAGGACTCCGTCCCTCCCCCTTGTGGCGAGGGGGAGGCGTGGGATCACACCCACTTGCCCCCACCTGACCGCTTCGCGGTCTGTCCGCCCCCGTAGGGGGCGGAGCCTCGCACCAGCGCTCTTCCCCCTCCGGGGGAAGACGACCGCGAAGCGGTCCGTAGGGGGCAAGGGTTCGGTGCAGGGCCTTCCCTGCAGGGCGATCTACTTCACACGCGTCAGGATCAGCGTCTGGTCCGGCGGGCCGGGTTTGCCGTCGATGTCCTGTTCGACCAGCAGGGTGTCGGCGTCGGTGCGGGTGACCTTCATCGACTGGCGGCGCGAGCCCTGCTCGCCGTGGGTGGTGACGGTGACGGCGGCCTGGCCGACGCGCTGCACGCTGATGGTCACCAGGTTCAGGTTGACCACGGCCTGGGTCGTGGGGCCGTCGAGCACGGCGTGGGCGAACTGCAGGGCGGCGACGCCGGCCTCATCCACCTCGACCAGGGTCCAGGCCAGGCTCTTGCCGTCGTCGATGGTGACGTCCAGCTCGCCGCTCAGCGGCGGCGGGCCGGTCAGGGCGGCGTTGAACTTCGAGCGCGGCAGGTCGATCGCCCAGCGCCCGGTCACGCCCATCGGGCCGCTGAACGGCTGGGCGTTGGCGACGACCGGCAGGGCGACCGCCAGCAGGGCGGCGCCGACCAGGGCGGAAAAGGCGCGAGCGGTCTTGCTCATGGGGTCGGCTCCGGATTCAGGCCCGACGAGTCCGGGCGAGCGCTGTGACGCAGGGTAATCTGGCCCCGCGCGCCCGCCCGATCAAGGCGTCGGCCCCAAGTCGCCCCCGGGGCGGCCGGAGCCAAGCCCTTAGAACGGCGAGAATTTCTCGACCAGGGCCTGGCCGCCCGGGACCTTCTGGACGCGGCTGATGTCGCCGCGGCCGCCGTAGCTGATGCGGGCTTCGGCGATCTGGGTGTGCTTGATGGTGTTGGCCGAGGAGATGTCTTCCGGACGCACGATGCCGGCCACGGTCAGCTGGCGGACCTCGGCGTTGGTGCGCACTTCCTGGGTGCCCTGGATCACCAGGTTGCCGTTGGGCATCACGCCCGAGACGACGGCGGCGATGGTCAGGCTGATCTTTTCCGAGCGGTTCACCGCGCCGGCGCCGGCGTTGGACGAGCCCGACTTGGTGTTGATCATGTTGGCCGGGTCGTAGCCGCCCGGCAGGATCTTCCCGAGGCTGGATTCCAGGCCCAGGAAGTTCGGCACGCCCAGATTGCTGTTCGAGGTGCGCGAGGTCGAGGTCTGGTTCTTGGTGGTGGCGCTGTCGTCGATGTCGATGTTGACGGTCAGGATGTCGCCGACCTTGCTGGCGCGCTGGTCGTTGAAGAAGGTGCGCGCGCCGGTGCGCCACAGCGAGTTGGCCGAGGCCGCCTGGGGCGGGGCGGCGTATTGCTGGGTCATCGGGGCCAGCTGGGCCGGATAGCCGACGGGGGCCAGCTCGGGGCCCTTCACGGCTTCGGTGACGGTCGAGCAGGCGGCGAGCGGGGCGAGCAGCAGGAGGGCGGCGAGGGCGGGGCGCATCGTGTGTGACCTTCTCAGCGAGCGGCGTAGCGCAGCGTGTTGTTACGGTTGGCCTTCAGGCGCATCGCCTGGGGGCCGACGGCGGTCGAGCCGGGTCCGGTGACCACGGTCTCGATGATCTTCTTGCTGGCGGTGTTCTGGACCATCAGGCTCTCGCCGATGGCCGCCGCCGACATGGCCTTGCCTTGCAATGTCAGGGCCACGCCGTCGTCCTCGTAGGTGACTGCGACGATATCGCCCGCCTTGATGACCTGCGGGGTCGAGACGTCGCGCAGGCTGGCGGCCGCGCCCTGGCGCAGCGGGCGTTTGACGGTCATGCCGATGACGTCGTCGGCGTCGCGCGGGGCGTCCGAGGGGGCCGCGGCCATCTTCACCCAGACCAGGTCTTCCGGCTGGACCATCTCGCCGGTCGCCAGGCTGCGGGCGTAGGCAAGAACTTCCACGTTGCCGCGCGGCGCGCCGGCCAGGCCGGCGTCCGAGCCCTGGCGGACGATGATCCGGCGCACGCCGTTGGCGTTGTCCCAATCCAGGCCGGCCCGGCGGGCGGCGATCTGCACCGCGCCGGCGTCCAGCACGGCCGAGGGGCCCACGCGGGTGGCGACCACCACGCTCGAGGCCGCGCCGGCCCCGTCGAACAGCTCGCCCAGGGTGATCTTGCCGTCGGCGTCGGTGGTGTCGGGCCGCAGCGAGACGCTCGCGCCGGCCAGGGCCGGGGTGGCGATCAGCAGGGCGGCGAGGGAGGAAAGGAGCATCGAAGAAAAGGCGGGCGCTTTCATGAGCTTACGACCTCAGGTTCGAAGTGGCCTGGAGCATCTGGTCGGCCGTGGTGATGACCTTGGAGTTCATCTCGTAGGCGCGCTGGGCGACGATCAGGGCGGTGATTTCGCTGACCGAGTCCACGTTCGACGCTTCGGTGTAGTTCTGCAGCAGGGTGCCGAAGCCGGGCTGGCCGGGGGCGGCGATGTTAGCCGCGCCCGAGGCCGCGGTTTCCATGAACATGTTGTCGCCGATGGCTTCCAGGCCGCCTTCGTTCATGAAGTTGGCCAGTTCCAGCTGACCGACGGTCTGCGGGTTCGGGTCGCCATCCAGCTTCACCTGCACCAGGCCGGTCTTGCTGATCGTGGTGGCGACGGCGTTCTGCGGGATCGTGATGCCCGGCTGGACGGTGTAGCCGTCCTCGGTCACCAGCTGGCCCTGGTCGTTGGTCGAGAAGTTGCCGGCGCGGGTGTAGGCGGTCTCGCCCGAGGGCAGCAGGATCTGCAGAAAGCCCTTGCCCTGGATGGCCACGTCGAACTCGTTGTTCGTCATGGTGGGCGTGCCCTGCTCGTGGATGCGGTAGACCGAGCCGGCCTTCACGCCGCCGCCGATCTGCACGCCCGTCGGGACCACGTTGCCGTCGCCCGACGACTGCGAGCCGGCGCGCTCGATCGTCTGGTAGATCAGGTCCTGGAACTCGGCCCGTTGGCGCTTGAAGCCCACGGTGTTCATGTTGGCGATGTTGTTCGAGATGACCTCGACGTTCAGCTGCTGGGCGGCCATGCCCGTGGCGGCGGTGCGGAGCGCTTGCATCTTCGTAGTTCCTTACTGGACCTTGCCCATCCGCTCGACGGCGGACCGGGACAGTTCCGAGGTTTGATCCATCATCTTGGCCACGCTCTCGTAGGCGCGGTTGACCTCGATCAGCTTGGTGATCTGGGTGATCGACTGGACGTTGGAGGCCTCAAGCATGCCCTGGTGGATCGCGGCGTCCGGGGCGGCCTGGGGGGTGTCGTTGGTGGTGTTGCGATAGAGGTTGTCGCCGTCCTTGCGGAAGGCGGCCAGGTCGGTGGGGCGCACCACGGCGATCTTGCCGGCGCGCTCGGCGCCCTGGCTGACCGTGCCGTCGCGGGCGATGGTGACGGGGCCCTTCAGCGGGTCCAGCAGGATCTCGCCGCCGCCGTCGTCCAGCACCGGCTGGCCGTTCTGGGTGACCAGCTTGCCGTCCGGGGCCATGGTGAAACGGCCGTCGCGGGTGTAGCGCTCGCCGCCGACGGTGGAGACCTTGAAGAAGCCCTGGCCTTCCAGGGCCAGGTCGAAGTCGCCGCCCGTCTGGGTCAGGGCGCCCTGGCTGAAATCGCGCGCCACGCCGTCGTCCAGCACGAACTTGACGGGGTTCGTACCGCCGGCGGTGCGGGCCGGCTTCGCCGGCTCGGTGCGGACCATCAGCTCCTCGACCTTGAAGCCGGTCGTGTTGGCGTTGGCGATGTTGTTCGCGACGATGTCGAGTTCGCGGCGCAGGGTCATCTGCCGCGAAAGTCCGACGTAAAGTGCGTTGTCCATGACCGGTTACCGAGACGGCTGGCGCGACAAATGCGCCGCAATCCTGCTAGCAACCCTCGTGCCAACTCGAAAAGTTCTGTAAAAACAACGAATATGAAGGTTAACGGGCCGTCGGTGACGGAGTCTGCCGGGCAGATTCAGCCTGCGGCGAAATGGCCTTCAAAAGACATCGTTAACCATGTCCCACGCATGAGTAGACCCGTAGATTCCAAGGAACCGCGCGCGTGGCCAACAAACCCCCCAAGGATGCTCCCGCCCCGGAAGGCGAAGAGGGCGCTGTCGAGGGCGAAGCTCCGGCTAAGAAGAAGCCGCCGATGATGATCATCATCGCGGCCGCGGCGGCCGTCGTCCTGGTCGGCGGCGGGGTGACCACGTTCCTGCTCCTGAAGCCCAAGCCCGAGGCCTCGGCCGAGAAGGGCCACGAAAAGCCGAAGAAGAAGGAAAAGAAGAAGGAAGAGAAGGGCGGCCATGGCGGCGGCGGCGAAGGCGCGGCTCCGGCCGCCGGCGCGCCGGTGATCAAGGAAGGCCCCGACGGCGTGGTGTTCTACACCCTGCCGGACATCGTCGTGAACATGCAGGCCGCGGACGGCCGCTCGACCTTCCTGAAGCTGAAGCTGACCTTCGAACTGCCCGACGAGGAGACGGCCGAGGCCCTGACGCCGAACCTCCCGCGTCTGCAGGACATGTTCCAGACCTTCCTGCGCGAACTGCGTCCGGAAGACCTCAACGGCAGCCAGGGCAGCTATCAACTGCGCGCCGAGCTGCTGCGTCGCGTTAATCTGGTCGCCGCGCCTTCCCACGTGAACGCGGTGCTGATCGAGGAGATGCTGATCAACTAGCCCTCGGGCTGGTTGAGGCGAACCGACATGGCTGACGAAATCGACGATCAGGCCGCGATGGCCCAGTGGGCCTCGGAGAATCCGCCGAACGACTTCGGCGGCGAGGCCGGCGGCAACGAGTTTGGCGACTTCAGCGGCGGCATGGGCGGCTGGGACGACGGCGGCGGCGACGGGATGGGCGCCGAGCGCATCCTGAACCAGGACGAGATCGACAGCCTGCTGGGCTTCGACATGTCCGGCGACGGCAACGACGACCGCACCGGCATCCGCGCGATCATCAACTCGGCGCTGGTCTCGTACGAGCGCCTGCCGATGCTGGAAATCGTCTTCGACCGCCTGGTGCGGTTGATGACGACGTCCCTGCGGAACTTCACGTCCGACAACGTCGAGGTCAGCCTCGACAACATCAGCTCGATCCGCTTCGGCGACTATCTGAACTCGATCCCGCTGCCGGCCATCCTGGCGGTGTTCCGGGCCGAGGAACTGGACAACTACGGCCTGCTGACGGTCGACTCCAACCTGATCTACTCGATCGTCGACGTGCTGCTGGGCGGCCGTCGCGGCACCGCGGCCATGCGCATCGAGGGCCGTCCCTACACCACCATCGAGCGGGTGCTGGTGCAGCGGATGGTCGAGGTGGTGCTGCACGACGCCAAGGCGGCGTTCGAGCCCCTGCATCCGGTGTCGTTCAGCCTGGACCGCCTGGAGACCAATCCGCGCTTCGCCGCCATCGCCCGGCCGGCCAACGCCGCGATTCTTGTGAAGCTTCGGATCGACATGGAAGACCGCGGCGGCAGAATCGAGCTTCTGCTGCCCTATGCGACCCTCGAACCCATCCGGAAGATGCTGCTGCAGCAGTTCATGGGCGAGAAGTTCGGCCGCGACAACATCTGGGAAGGCCACTTGGCCACCGAACTCTGGACCACCCAGATGGAGGTGCGCGCCGTGCTCGACGAGCAGCAACTGCCGTTGTCCAAGGTGCTGAACCTGCAGGTGGGCGACACCCTGATGCTAAACGCCACGCCCGACAGCCCGGTGGAGCTGCGCGCCGGCTCCATCCCGCTGACCCGCGGGCGCATGGGCCGCCGCAACCACTCGATCGCCGTGCGCGCCGACGCGCCCCTGACCCCGGCGGCCAAGAAGGCGGTTCAGAAGCTGAAATGAGTCTGACGGCCATCGTCCTCAACGGTCTGCTCGCGGTGCTGCTGGTGGTGGCGCTGGGCTACGGCATGCGCCTGGAGCGCCGGCTGAAGGCCCTGCGCGACAGCCACGAGGGCTTCGCCAAGGCCGTGGCCGACCTCGACCGCGCCGCCATGCGCGCCGAGCAGGGCCTGGCCGACCTGCGCGCCGCCACGGACGAAGCCGCCGACACCCTGGGCGACCGCATCGCCAAGGCCCACGCCCTGGCGGCCCAGCTGGACGAGCGCCTGAACCAGCCGATGATCACGCCGCCGCCCGCCGCGACGGGCCGCGCCGCCGTCGAGCGGCGTCTGTCGGCCGAGCCGCGCCATTCTGTCGAACAACGTTTGGCCGCCGAGCCGCGTCCGATGCGCGCACCCGAACCCGAGCCGGAGCCGCAAAGCCAACGCCGCCTGCGGGCCGAGGACTTCGAGAAGCTGCTGGACCGCGAGGCCCGCATCCCCCGCGACGCCCCGCCGCCTTCCGCCGCGCGCCCTTCCGCGTCAAAGGAAACCCCGCGTTCACGGGCGCGAATAGATGATGACTTGTTCGAGGGCCCGGAAGATCCGCCGCGCCCCGGTTCGACCTTTAGGGGCCGTCGATGAAAAATGTTCCGCGCATCCTGCCGATCGTCGGGGTCGCCGTGGTCGGCGTGCTGGCCGTCAACGCCCTGGCCGGCGCGAAATCCCTGCCGGACATGATCAGCGGCGCCAAGGCCTTCGCCGAGGGCGTGGCCAAGCCTGACGCCAAGGACGGCGACAAGACCGCCTCGGCCGCCGACGCCGGCAAGGACGCCGCCGCCAAGGCCGCGCCTCCGGCGGTCTGCGCGCCGTCGTCCAGCGAACTGGCCAAGGAAGCCGGCCTGTCGCCGGCCGAACTGCGCGTGCTGCAGAGCCTGGGTCAGCGCCGCGGGCAGCTGGACCAGCGCGAGCAGGACATCGACGTCCAGCTGCAGCTGCTGGCCGCCGCCGAGGCCAAGCTCGACGCCAAGATGAAGGCGCTGAACGGCATGAAGGGCGAGATCCAGGGCCTGCTGGGCCAGGCCGACGCCCAGAAGGAAGCCGAGGCCAACCGCATGGTGCTGGTCTATTCGGCCATGAAGCCCAAGGACGCCGCCGCTCGCATGAGCGTGCTGGACGACAGCGTGCGCCTGCCGATCGCCTCGAAGATGAAGGAGCGCACGCTCAGCATGATCCTGGCCAACATGTCGCCCGGCGACGCCAAGATCCTGACCGAGCGCCTGGCCAACCGCTTGTCGGCCGACGCCATCGCCAAGCAGCGCGCCGCCCTGGCCGCCGCCGACAAGCCCGCCGCCGATCCCTCGGCCCAGGCGGCGGCCGCGCCGCCCTTGGCCGGCGGCAAGAAGGCCGGATAGGACAGGAACGGAAGCGGGGGCATGAAGCTGGGGGGGATCCTGAGATCGACCGTCGCGGCGATCTGCATCCTCGGGGTCGCGACCCCGTCGGTGTCGATCTCGGCCGCGCCGCGTCACGTCTCGAAGTCCGCCCAGCATAAGCCCGCGCCCCGCAAGGCGGCCGCGCGCAAGCCCGCCGCCAAGCCGGCTCCGGCCGCGCCCGCCGGCCTCCAGGTCCGCATCGCCCAGGCCCCCGACTTCACGCGGCTGGAATTCCCGGGCTCGCGCGGCATGCAGGCCCATCGCGAAGGCACGGCCGTCGTCCTGCGCTTCCCGCGCGACGCCAATCCCAACCTGTCGTCCCTGAACGTCGGTCCGCCGCGCTGGGTGAAGGGCGCCCAGGCGCGCCATGTCGGCGGCGTAGTCGAGATCGTGGTCGCGCTGAGCGACGACGCCGACTTCCGGGCCGGCAACGCCGACGGCGACGACTTCATCAACCTGTTCGCCCGCCAGGCGCCCGCTCCGGCGCCGGCGGCCGCCGCGCCCGTGGTCGCTCAGCGTCCCAACCCGATGCCGGCCGGCGGCGTCGTGCCGGTCAAGTTCTCCAAGGTCTCGGGCCAGGTCCAGCTCAGCTTCGACTGGGCCAACCCGGCCGGGGCGGCCGTGTTCCGGCGCGGCGAGGCCGTCTGGGTGGTGTTCGACGCGCCCGCCCGGCTGGACATCGGCAAGCTGCCCGTCAGCACGCCGCAATACCGCAACATCCAGGCCTTCAAGGGCCCCGATTACGCGGCGCTGCGCATCAGCACACCGCAGGGCGCGCCGTTCTACGCCGAGGGCGTCGGCTCCAACTGGACGATCGCCTTGGGCGCGGGCAGCCAGGACGCGCCTGACCTGGTCCACGTGGCCCGCGACGACAACGCCAGCCCGGCCACCCTGACCGCCACCGTGGCCGGCACCACCAGGATCGTCTGGGTCGGCGACCCGGCCGTCGGCGACCGCATCGGCGTCGCCACGGCCCTGGCCCCGTCCAAGGGCCTGCCGTCGCGCCGCGACTATGTCGAGATGGCCCTGCTGCAGTCGGCCACCGGCCTGGCGGTGGAAAGCTATTCCGGCGACCTGCAGATGAGCGCCGACGGCGACATCGTGCGCATGGGCCGACCCAAGGGTCTCCTGCTGTCCTCGACGTCCAGCGGCCAGGCCCAGGCCGACGCCGGGGCCGGCGCGCCTCAGGCCATGTCGATGCCGGCCCTGATCGATCCCGAGCACTGGTCCAAGACCGGGTCGGGCGGCTTCATCGCCCGCTACGACGCCCTGCTGGGCGCGATCCCCGCCGCGGGCGGCCCCGACGGCAAGGGCGACGACACCGCCGCCCGCATGGCCTTGGCCCGCTTCCTGGTCGGCTCGAACCTGTCGTTCGAGGCCATCGGCGTGCTGAACGCCGCCGGCCGCGCGCACCAGACCCTGATGGGCGACGGCGAGTTCCGCGGACTGCGCGGCGTGGCCAAGGTGATGGCGCGCCGCTACGCCGAGGCCGAGGCCGACTTCTCATCGCCCGTGCTGACCGACGACCCCTCGGCCGCCCTGTGGCGCGGCTATATCGCCAGCAAGACCGGCCAGTGGACCGACGCCAACCAGCGGTTCGTCGAGGGCGCGCGGGCCCTGAACATGTTCCCGGCCCTGTGGCAGGCCCGCTTCCTGGGCGCCCAGGCCGAGGCGGCCGTGGGCGTCGGCGCGCCCGAGACCGCCATCCGCCTGATCAACCAGGCCCTGAAGCTGCCCAACATCCCGGTCGAGGACCAGCTGGAGCTGCGCCTGACCCTGGCCAAGGCTTTCGAGGCCAAGAACGACGCCCGGGCGCTGCCGGTGTTCCAGGCCATTTCCAAGTGCGGCATCGACCGCCTGGCCGCGCCGGCCACCCTGCACGCCATCCAGCTGCGCCTGGCCAAGAACCAGATCAGCGCCGACGTCGCCGCCAAGGGCCTGGACGCCCTGCGCTTCCGCTGGCGCGGCGACGGGGTCGAGCTGGACACCATCCGCGCCCTGGGTCAGCTGCAGATCAAGCAGGGCCGCTATCGCGAGGCGCTGGAGGTCCTGCACTCGGCCAACAACGTGCAGTCCGACCTGCCGCAGGCCGTGGCCCTGCGCAACGACCTGAACGGCGCCTTCCGCGCCCTGTTCCTGGACGGCCTGGCCGACGGCATGCAGCCGATCCAGGCGGTGGGCCTGTTCTACGACTTCCAGGACCTGACCCCGATCGGCGCCGACGGCGACCAGATGGTCCGCAACCTGGTGCGCCGCCTGGTCGACGTCGACCTTCTGGACGAGGCCGCCAAGCTGCTCAAGTACCAGGTCGACAACCGCCTGAACGGCGTGCCCAAGGCCCAGGTCGCCACCGACCTGGCCTGGATCTACCTGATGGACCGCAAGCCCGAGACGGCGCTGGACACCATCAACGCCACCCGCACCACCATCCTGCCGCCGGCCCTCAACGCCGAGCGCCGCCTGGCCACCGCCCGCGCCCTGATGGGCCTGGGCCGCTACGACGCGGCGCTGGAGGTGATCGAGGCCGACAAGACCCGCGACGCCGAGGACGTCCGCGCCGAGATCGCCTGGAAGCAACACACCTGGCCCCAGGCCGGCGCGCTGTACGAGCGTTCGCTGGGCGACCGCTGGAAGACGCCGGGCATCCTGAGCCCCGCCGACGAGTCCAAGCTGCTGCGTTCGGCCGTGGCCTTCAGCCTGGCCGACGACGACGCCTCGCTGGGCCGCCTGCGCCAGCGCTACGGCGGCTTCGTCGAGAACGCCCGCAATCCCGACGGCCTGCGCGTGGCCCTGGCCGGCGCCGACCCGGGCAGCCTGTCCAGCAGCGACTTCAGCAAGGTCACCGCCGACAACGAGGCCTTCAACGGCTGGGTGGCCAAGATGAAGGATCGCTTCCGGGCCCAGGCCAGCAGGAAGCCAGCCTAGGCTATACCTCCGCCATTGTGGAGATCGCGCCTTTGGCTAGGCTGGTTGCGATCGATATGTCGGGGGGCGTCATGAGATTCCAGACCGTGCTGCTCGTCGCGGCCGCGACAATGCTGAGCGCCTGCGGCGGCAAGCCGTCGTTCGTGTGGTGGAGCTCGTGGCGACCAAGCGACGCCTATGTGGCCAAGGCGGACGCCGCCTTGGACCGCTTTCAGGCCGATCCGCGGTACGCCTCGACCGGCTTCGGACCCCGCGCGGCCTATCACCGGCTCTACTATGGCGTCGTGGAGCACGGGGAGCCGACGATCCACGTCTTGTTGTCGGCCCAGCGCGTGCGACCGCTAGTGCCCAACACCCATTATCGGACGCGTAACCAGCCTCCGCCGTCGCCAAGCGCGTGTCCACGCTATTCAGTGACCTACCGCCTGATCAACGACGCGGTCAGCGAAGAGCTGTGCCTGTCGGAAATGGCCCGATAGCGTCCTATCCCCTGGCCGGTCACGCGATCGCCAGGCTCTCGGCCACGTACGGCGCGTAGAAGTAATCCTGGATCCTGGCGATCTCGCCGTCCCGCCAGTCCAGCAGCACCACGTAGCGGAGCGGCGCGCCCGGCGCGGCCCGCACCAGCAGGGCGGGGCGGCCCTCGGCCAGGCCGGGCTCGAGCCACCAGCCGGTCGTATTGCCGTAGTGCGTGAAGTACATCGACACGTCCGTGCGGCCGTCCAGGCGGCGGCGATTGGCCAGGTCCAGCCGGACGTCCTCGCTGAGCAGGGCGCGCAAGGCGTCGAAGTCGCGGGCGTTGAAGCGGTCGGCATAGGCCCGCAGGCGGTCGCGCTCGGCGGCGTCCAGGCGGGGAGGGGACGCATCCGGCGCCTCGGCCAGGCCCTTCAGGCGCTCGCGGCCGCGATGCAGGGCGGCCTTGGTCGCGGCCAGGGTCAGGTCCAGCAACTGGGCGGTCTCGTCCGCCGAGTGGCCCAGCACGTCGATCAGCGCCACGCACGAGCGCTGGGCGACGGGCAGGCGCAGCAGCACCGCCAGGCTGGCGGTGGCCGCCACCCGGGCGTCGGCGGCGGCGGCCGGGTCGACGATCTCCTCGAACGCCTCGTCGAAGGTGGCCTGGCGCTTGCGGGCGCGCAGGGCGTCGAGGGCCGTGTTGTGGGCGATGCGGAACAGCCAGCGGTCAGGGCGCTCGATCGGCTCGGCCGACGGGAAGGCGATCGCCGCCTTGGTCAGGGCCTCCTGCACCACGTCCTCGCCCTCGAAGGCCGAGCCGACCATGCGCGCGCAGTAGCGATGCAGGCTGGGGCGCAGCTCGGCCATCAGCTGGCTGAACGCCTCGGGGCCCAGGTTGCCGTCGGCCATGTCTCGTTCTCCCGCGCCGGCCCGAACGGCGGCCTCATCCCCAAGACGTCCGGTGAGCGCCAAAGGATTCGCGGCCCCGGGAATCTTTTTTCGACCGAATCCTTCGCGGCCGCCGCCGCGTCCTTTGCCCATGACGGCCGCATCCCGCGCCGTTCCAAGCCAAGGACCAAGGATCATGCAGAGGGTTACACTGGTGCGCTACGCCGCCAAGCCGGATCGCGCCGACGAGAACGAGGCGCTGTCGCTCAAGGTGTTCGAGGAACTTAAGACCGTCCGGCCCGACAACGTCGCCTACGCGCTGTTCCGCGACGGCGTCGACTTCGTCCACCTGTTCGTCAATCTCAGCGAGGACGACGCCGGCGTCCTGATCGACCTGCCCACGTTCCAGGCGTTCGCCAAGGACGTGAACGAGCGCAGCGAAGCGCCCCCGGATGCGATGCGTCTGAGCGTGAAGCTGCTGGCCTCCTACGGCCTCTAGGGGCGATTCCACCGTTCCACCCTGTCCGCGCGGTCGCCTCTTGCCGAGGCGGCCGCGTTTCGCCTGCCCAGAGGTGAACCTTCGCGCGCGAAAAGCGATTGGTCTTCTGGCGGCGGCGCCCCAAACCCCTTAGTTAGTCGCCGCGCGCGCGGTCCTGTCGGAAGGTCGACACCGACTTTCCGGAGGCCGCTTGCATTGCTCCGACGGGCGTGTCATGACAACGTTGTCATAGGGTGGAAGCATTGACCAAAGAGACGAACGCCGACCAAGCGGGTCGAGAAGTGCTGGTGCTGCTGGGCGGCGCGGGCGACCTGGCGCTGCGTATGTTGTTGCCTTCGCTGTACTTTCTCGAAGTCGACCGCCTCCTGCCGCATGACCTGCGGATCATCGGCCTGGCCCGTCACGACCACACCCCCGACAGCTACCGCAAGCTGGTCCGCGAGCAGCTGGGCAAGCGCGCCACCGTCGAGGAATCGGCCTGGAATCGTCTGGCCGCCCGCCTGGACTACCTGTCGGTCGACATCACCAAGGAAGAGGGCGCCAAGGCCCTGGCCGAGAAGGTCGGCAAGCACGGCGACCTGGTGGTCTATTTCGCCCTGTCGCCCAGCCTGTACGGCTCGGTCTGCACCGCCCTGCAGGCGGCCGACCTGACCGGTCCGAAGACCCGGCTGGTGCTGGAAAAGCCGATCGGCAAGGACTTCGCCAGCTCGTGCGTGATCAACGGCGCGGTCGGCGCGGTGGTCGACGAGAGCCAGATCTTCCGCATCGACCACTATCTGGGCAAGGAGACGGTCCAGAACCTGACCGCCCTGCGCTTCGGCAACGTGCTGTTCGAGCCCCTGTGGGACAACAAGCACATCGACCACGTGCAGATCACCATCGCCGAGACCGAGAAGGTCGGCGAGCGCTGGCCCTATTACGACGAGTACGGCGCGCTGCGCGACATGCTGCAGAACCATCTGCTGCAGCTACTCTGCCTGGTGGCCATGGAGGCCCCGTCGGGCTTCGATCCGGACGCCGTCCGCGACGAGAAGGTCAAGGTGCTGCGGTCCCTGCGGCCCTTCACCAAGGCCAATGTCGCCCACGACACCGTGCGCGGCCAGTACGTGGCCGGCGTGGTCGAGGGCACGGCCCGCGAAGGCTATCTGGAAGAGGTCGGCAAGGCCTCCAAGACCGAGACCTTCGTGGCCATGAAGGTCGACATCGACAACTGGCGCTGGGCCGGCGTGCCGTTCTTCCTGCGGACCGGCAAGAACCTGCCCGACCGCCGCACCCAGATCGTCGTCCAGTTCAAGCCCGTGCCGCACAACATCTTCGGCGCCGCCGCCCAGGCCGAGACCAAGGCCAATCGCCTGGTCATCGACCTGCAGCCGGACGAGGACATCTCGCTGACCGTGATGACCAAGCGTCCGGGCCTGTCGGAAGAGGGCATGCGACTGCAGTCCCTGCCGCTGTCCCTGGCCATGAGCTCGGCCGGCAGCCGCCGCCGGATCGCCTACGAGAAGCTGCTGCTGGACGTGTTCCGCGGCGACCGCACCCTGTTCGTGCGCCGCGACGAGGTCGAGCAGGCCTGGAAGTTCGTGGACGGCGTGTCGGCCGCCTGGGCCGAGGCCAAGATCGAACCGGCGCCCTACGCCGCCGGCACCTGGGGCCCGCACGGCGCCAACGCGCTGATCTCGCCGCAGGGCCGGGCCTGGAACGAATAGGCGTGGAGACGATGACCCTTCCCAAGATCGAGGCCTTCCCGACCCGCGAGGCGCTGTACGACGCCGCCGCCTCGGTCGTGGCTTCGGCCCTGACCGACGCCGTGGCCAAGCGCGGCCAGGCCGGGTTCGCGGCCACCGGCGGCTCGACGCCGGCGCCGGTCTATGACCGGCTGGCGACCATGACGGTTCCCTGGGACAAGGTCGTGGTCACCCTGACCGACGAGCGGTTCGTGCCGCCGACCGACCCCAGCAGCAACGAGGGCCTGGTCCGCCGGCACCTGCTGCAAGGGGAGGCGGCCAAGGCCGGCTTCGCGCCGCTGTTCTTCGACGGCGTCGCCCAGGACGCGGTGGCGGCCAAGGCCGAGGCCGGGGTCGCCGCGATCCTGCCGTTCGGCGTCACCCTGCTGGGCGTGGGCCCCGACGGCCACTTCGCCTCGCTGTTCCCGGGCAACCCGAAGTTGGCGGAAGGCCTGGACCCCAAGTCGGCGCGCACCGTCATCGCGGTGCCGGCCGGCCAGCCGGCGCCGGACCTGCCCCGGATCAGCCTGACCTTCCAGGCGTTGATCCGGTCGTCGCTGATCGTCCTGCTGATCACCGGCGGCGCCAAGAAGACGTTGCTCGAAGGCCCGGTCGATCCAAGCCTGCCGATCGCCGCCATCCTGAACCAGGACCGCGCCCCGGTCCGTATCCTGTGGGCGGAGTAGCACCATGGTCGCCTTGAACCCCGTCATCGCCGAAGTCACCGCCCGGATCATCGAGCGCAGCCGCGACAGCCGCGCGACCTATCTGGCCAATCTGGACGCCGCCGCGGCCGCCCAGCCGGGCCGCGCCAAGCTCAGCTGCGCCAACTGGGCCCACGCCTTCGCCGCCTCGCCGGCGGTGGACAAGGTCCGCGCCCTGGACGTCAACGCCCCCAACCTGGGCATCGTCTCGGCCTATAACGACATGCTGTCGGCCCACCAGCCGCTGGAGGAGTATCCGGCGCTGATCAAGGAAGCCGCGCGCGAGGTCGGGGCCACCGCCCAGTTCGCCGGCGGCGTGCCGGCCATGTGCGACGGCGTCACCCAGGGCCGTCCGGGCATGGAGCTGTCGCTGTTCTCGCGCGACGTGATCGCCATGGCCACGGGCATCGCCCTGACCCACGACGCCTTCGACGGCGCGCTGTATCTGGGCGTCTGCGACAAGATCGTGCCGGGCCTGCTGATCGGCGCCCTGACCTTCAGCCACCTGCCGGCGGTGTTTGTCCCCGCCGGTCCGATGACCTCGGGCCTGCCCAACTCGGAGAAGGCGCGCATCCGCGCCCTCTACGCCGAGGGCAAGGTCGGCCGCGAGGAACTGCTGGCCGCCGAGAGCGCCAGCTACCACGGCCCGGGCACCTGCACCTTCTACGGCACGGCCAACACCAACCAGATGCTGATGGAGCTGATGGGCCTGCACCTGCCGGGCTCGGCCTTCGTCCATCCGCACACCCCGCTGCGCACGGCCCTGGTCAAGGAAGCCGCCAAGCGGGTGGCCGCCATCACCCACAAGGGCAACGACTGGCTGCCCGTGGGCCGGATCATCGACGAGAAGGCCGTGGTCAACGGCGTGGTTGGCCTGATGGCCACCGGCGGCTCGACCAACCTGGCCCTGCACCTGGTGGCCATGGCCCACGCGGCCGGCATCATCCTGACGCTGGAAGACCTGGACGACATCTCGAAGAACACGCCGCTGCTGGCCAAGGTCTATCCGAACGGCTCGGCCGACGTGAACCAGTTCCACGCCGCCGGCGGCATCCACTTCGTGGTCAGGGAACTGCTGAAGGCGGGCCTGGCCCACGAGGACGTCCTGACCGTCGCCGGCCCCGGCCTGTCACGCTACACCCAGGAGCCGGTCCTGGTGGACGGCGAGCTGTCCTGGCGCGAGGGCGCCGAGGAGTCGCTGGACCTCAACATCCTGCGCCCGGCTTCGGATCCGTTCAGCCCGGAAGGCGGCCTGCGCCTGCTGACCGGCAACCTGGGGCGCGGCGTGATCAAGGTCTCGGCCGTGAAGCCCGAGCATCAGGTGATCACCGCTCCGGCCGCCGTGTTCCAGGAACAGGAAGACTTCATCGCCGCCTTCAAGCGCGGCGAGCTGGACCGCGACGTGGTCGTGGTGGTCCGCTTCCAGGGGCCGTCGGCCAACGGCATGCCTGAGCTGCACAACCTGTCGCCGTCGATCTCTGTGCTGCTGGACCGCGGCTTCAAGGTGGCCCTGGTCACCGACGGCCGGATGTCGGGCGCTTCGGGCAAGACCCCGGCGGCCATCCACGTCACGCCCGAAGCCGCCAAGGGCGGCGCCCTGGCCTATGTCCAGGACGGCGACGTGATCTCCCTGAACGCCCACACGGGCGAACTGAAAATCCTGGTGGACGAGGCGGTCTTGCGCGCTCGCACGCCGGCGAGCGTCCCGGCGTCCAAGCCGGGCTTTGGGCGGGAATTGTTCGGCTGGATGCGGGCGGGGGTCGGCGCGGCCGACCACGGCGGCTCCGTGCTGTTTGCTTAGGAAGAAGACGAAGATGAGCGGCTTGAACTCCATCGGGCTTGGCCTGGTCGGCGATATCGGCGGAACCAACGCGCGGTTCGCCCTGGTCGATTTCGACGGGGCCGACCCCAAGCTGATCGAGCCGACCTCGTACAAGGGCGAGGACTACGGTCAGGCCGAGGACGCGGTCGAAGCCTATCTGGCCAAGATGGGCCTCAAGCACGCCGACCAGGCGGTGGTGGCCGTCGCCGGTCCGATCGAGCACGGCTCGGTGCACTTCACCAACAGCGACTGGAAGCTGTCGGAAGACAGCCTGCGCCGGGCGGGCGGCTTCCGCTCGGCCAAGCTGATCAACGACTTCACGGCCCAGGCCCTGGCCGCCCCGCGCCTGGCGCCCAAGGACCTGCGCCAGATCGGTCCGCACCAGACCTCGGGCGAGGGCGACCTGGCGATCATCGGCCCCGGCACCGGCTTCGGCGCGGCGGGCATGGTGCGCCGCCACGGCGTCGAGACGCCCCTGACCACCGAGGGCGGCCACATCGCCTTCGCGCCGTTCGACGACGTCGAGATCGAGATCCTCCGTGCGCTGAACAAGCGGTTCGGCCGCTGCTCGATCGAGCGCATCCTGTCGGGTCCGGGCATGGAGGACCTGCACGTCATCCTGGCCGAGGTGGAGGGCCGCAAGGCCGAGGAACTGACGGCCAAGCAGATCACCGAGCACGGCGTGGCCGGCGACGAGTGCTGCAAGGTCACCATCGACCGCTTCTGCGCCATCCTGGGTTCGGCGGCCGGCGACCTGGCCCTGGCCCTGGGCGCCCGGGGCGGGGTGTTCATCGCCGGCGGCATCGCGCCGCGGATCGTCGATCTGCTGGAGAAGGGCGAGTTCCGCAGCCGATTCGAGTCGAAGGGCCGCCTCAGCGACTACACCCGCGCCATCCCGACCCACGTGGTGATGAACCCCCACACCGCCCTGATCGGGGCGGCCGTGGCCATGACCCCGGACGGCAAGGCGGCCATTTCCTAAGGCCTTAAGGGGGCTTTCCGCCCCTTGAGCCGCGTTTCTTATCCCTCGGGGCGAGTTTTCCGCGTGAAGTGGGCTCGCCTTGACAAGGCTGTCATGCCTTTATTGCGTCGCTTGTCGATTTTCGACGCTTCGCGAGGCCGGCTGTCTTGAGTTCCAAGGTTACGATCCACGAGGTCGCCCGTCTGTCGGGCGTATCGATCAAGACCGTTTCGCGGGTGCTGAACCGCGAGCCGAACGTGAAGAACGACACCCGCGTGCGGGTGCAGGAAGCCGTCGCGGCCCTGAACTACCGGCCCAACATCTCGGCCCGCAGCCTGGCGGGGTCGAAGGCCTATCTGATCGGCGTGTTCTTCGACAACCCGAGCCCGGCCTATGTGACCGACGTCCAGCTGGGCGCGATCGCCCGCTGCCGCGAGGAGGGTTACCACCTGATCGTCGAGCCGCTGGACTCCACCGGCGACGTGGCGGCCCAGGTCGAGCCGATGCTGCACACCCTGCGCATGGACGGCGTGATCCTGACCCCGCCCGTCTGCGACAACGCCGCGGTGCTGGACGTGCTGGAGGCCGAAGGCGTGCCTTATGTGCGCCTGTCGCCCGACCAGGACCTGGGCCGTTCGGCCAGCGTGCGCATGGACGACGTGCGCGCCGCTTACGAGATGACGGCCCACCTGATCAGCCTGGGCCACACCGACATCGGCTTCATCAAGGGCCACCCCGAGCACGGCGCCTCGCACCTGCGCTACGAGGGCTATGCGGCGGCGATGAAGGAGCACGGCCACGCCGTGCGCGAGGACCATGTGGAGCAGGGCTGGTTCTCGTTCCGCTCGGGCTTCGAGGCGGCCGAGCGGCTGCTGGACCGCCCCGACCGTCCCACGGCGATCTTCGCCTCCAACGACGACATGGCCCTGGGCGTGATGGCGGTGGCCAACCGCCTGCGCCTGGAAGTGCCCCAGACCCTGTCGGTGGCCGGCTTCGACGACACGCCGGGCGCCAAGGTGGTCTGGCCGCAACTGACCACCGTGCGCCAGCCGATCCAGGCCATGGCCGCCGCCGCCGCCGACCTGCTGCTGGGCGGCGCGACCCAGGCCGAAGGCGACGGGGCGCCGCCCTCGCGCCTGCTGGATTTCGAACTGGTGGTCCGCGAGTCCACCGGCCCCATCGGCTAGGGTTTTCCACGCGCCCCATGGATCGGAAGTCGCTCCAGGCGTTTAAAATGGGGTGACCTCGACGTTCAGAGGTCTTCAAGGTGGAAAGGCTTGGTGGTTGACGCTAAGTCATCGGTGGCGAATCCGAACCCTTGGCGCTAGACAACGTTGTCAGGCGCGAAATTCGGGAATGACGTTCGCCCTGAGCAAATCCTTTCCGCTTTGCGGCATTTTCTTGCCGCATCGCAGCATAATCTAGCCTCTCCGGAGCAGCTTCATGATCCGCGCGCGCCGCTCCCGCATCGTCGCCACCATCGGTCCGGCCAGCAGCTCGCATGAGATGATTGTGAGACTGGCCAAGGCCGGAGCCGACGTCTTCCGCCTGAACTTCAGCCACGGCAGCCACGAGAACCACAAGGCCTCGTACGACGCGATCCGCGCCGCCGAGAAGGTGGTCGACCGGCCGCTGGGCATCCTGGCCGATCTGCAGGGGCCGAAGCTGCGCGTGGGCAAGTTCGCCGACGGCCCCGTGACGCTGAAGGCCGGTCAGGCCTTCCGCTTCGACGACGACCCCAAGCCGGGCGACGAGACGCGGGTGCACCTGCCGCACCCCGAGATCCTGGTGGCCATGCGTCCCGGCGCGACCCTGCTGCTGGACGACGGCAAGCTGCGGATGACGGTGACCGACGCCGGCCCCGGCTACGCCAACACCACGGTCGTCAACGGCGGCAAGCTGTCGGAACGCAAGGGCGTGGCGGTGCCGGACGTCGTGATTCCGATGTCGCCCCTGACGCCGAAGGACCGCGAGGATCTGGCCTTCGCCCTGCGCCTGGGCGTCGACTGGATCGCCCTGTCGTTCGTGCAGGCCCCCGAGGACATGGCCGAGCTGCGCCGCATCGTCGAAGGCCGCGCCGCCGTCCTGGCCAAGATCGAGAAGCCCCAGGCGCTGGAAGTGCTGGGCCCGATCCTCGACCTGTGCGACGGCGTGATGGTGGCTCGCGGCGACCTGGGCGTCGAGATGGCCCCGGAGGAGGTGCCGGTGGCCCAGAAGGTCATCCTGCGCGCCGCCCGCGAGCGCGGCATTCCGGTGATCGTCGCCACCCAGATGCTGGAGTCGATGACCAGCTCGCCGACCCCGACCCGGGCCGAGGCCTCGGACGTGGCCAATGCGGTCTACGAAGGCGCCGACGCGGTCATGCTGTCGGCCGAGAGCGCCGCCGGCGACTATCCGGAAGAGGCCGTGACGATGATGAGCCGCATCATCGAGCGGGTGGAGCGCGATCCGCGCTGGCCCGAGCTGATGCAGGCCGAGCAGCCGCACAACGACGAGGACGCCGACGTCCTGGTCGTGGCCGCGGCCCAGGCCGCCAAGGCCGGTTCGACCAAGTGCCTGGTGGCCTTCACCACCACCGGCGCCACCGCCCGCCGCCTGTCGCGCGAGCGGCCGCTGCAGCCCGTGCTGGCCCTGTCGCCCCGCGTCGAGGCCGTGCGCCGCATGTGCCTGGTCTGGGGCGTGGAGGCCCGCGTCAGCGGCCAGCCCGACAGCCTGGAGGTGGTCACCTCGGACGCCGTCGCCAAGGCCGTGGAGTTGGACCTGGTCGGACCGGGCGAGCGCGTGCTGATCGTCGCCGGCACCCCGTTCGGCGCGCCCGGCGCGGCCAATCTGCTGCGCCTGGCCCACGCGCCGTTCCCGACGCGCAAGCGGTAGTAGTAAGCGGTAATAGAAAGCCGCTCATCCCGGCGAATGCCGGGACCCAGATGGAATGACTGCGAGGCTGACGCCAATGGCGCCGAGCCCCTCCAATCATCCTCTCCGCCATAGGATCTGGATCCCGGCATTCGCCGGGAAGAGCGGACTTTTACTCGCTCACCGCCTGATAGTGCCGCACGAAGGGTTCCTGCTCGAGCAGGAACTCGGCGTCGAAGTCGTAGTACTTGGCGTGCTCGAAGTCCTCGCCGGCGAAGCGCTTGATCGCGTCCAGATCGCTCCAGAAGGTCAGCATCTCGAAGTGCACGACCTCGCCCTCGGGCCGGGTCAGGCACCAGGCGCCCAGGTTGCCGGGCGTGGACTTGTAGTCGGGCAGGGCGACCTCGCGCATCAGGGCCAGATAGCGGTCGCTCAGCGACGCGGGTACGCGGCCATGCCAGTTGCGGACGATCATGCGGGCCTCCTCTCCAACGCGGTGGAGATGGGGAGGCTTCAGCCGAAGGGAAGCGGCAGCAGGCGCTCGTAGCCGCGCCGCACGGCGGCGTAGCATTCGCAGGTGATGGCTTCCAGGCCCGCGCGATCCAGGATGTCGACCACCCCGCGGCGATAGCGGATCAGGCCCTTGGCCTGCAGCGAGCCGGCCACCGCCGTGACCGTGGTGCGCTGGACGCCCAGCATGTCGGCGAGGAATTCCTGGGTCAGGTTGATGGTGTCGCCGTCGATGCGGTCGCGGCACGACAGCAGCCAGCGGCAGAAGCGGGCCTCCACGCCGTGCAGGGCGTTGCAGGCCACCGACTGGATCGCATGGCCGAACAGCGCCTCGTTGTGGCGGTCGACCAGGTCGCGCAGGGCGGCGCTGCGGCTCCAGGCCTCGTGCAGGGCCGTGGCGTTGATCCGCGAGGCGAAGCCGGGGGCCTGGACGATGGCCCGCACCAGCGACTGGCGCGGCGCCACGGCGGCCATCAGGCCCAGGGCGCCTTCGCGGCCCACCGGCGCGGACTCGATCGCCGCGCCGTTCTCCATCAGCGTCATCAGCGAGATGACGCAGTCGTGGGGGAAGTAGACCACCTCGATCGGATCGCCCGGATCGCACAGGTGCCGGCCCTTTTCCAACTCGTGGTGGGTGAGATGGGGCGCGATCAGCCCGAAATCCTCGGACGGCAGGGCGGCGAGCAGGCGATTTTTCAAGGGTGCGGCGGTCCCGTCGGGCGAATCAATCACCGGCATGCGGTAGAGTTTCGAAGCTATAGGTTGGAAGCTGGCCCGATGTTGTCGAGTAGCCGACACAAATGCAGAACCCTTATCCGGGGTTCCCAAAGTGCTATTGATTGCGTCGGGAACCCGACATTGCAGGAATAGTTGGAGAGCCCGGCGCCGTGTACCCGGGTTGGGGTTTGGCTGAACTTTTGCCGGGTTCCAACATCCGGAACCTTTGCTTCCCGAGGACGGTGAGAGCCGACCTCAGCCCAGGTTGACGTGAACCTTGTCGCCCAGATCGGGGGTGCTGTCGGTCAGGTTGGCCTTGGCGGTCTCCCAGGCGAAGCGGATCGCGCCGCCCTTTGAGATCCACAGCTCGGCGTCCTTGGCGTCCAGCCGCAGCAGGGTCAGGGACGGGTCGTCCTTGCCGTCCGGAAACCAGGCCGCGACCATGGGATTCCAGTACTTGTCGATGCGGGCGGTGTCGCGGGCCGTGGACAGCACGCCGCCGATGCAGGCCTGGAAGTCCTGGTCCTTGGCCTGGACGATGAACATGGCCTGGGCTCCACCGCCGGCGCTCTTGGCCAGGTCGGTGTCGTCCTTGGTGAAGAACCAGATCTGGCCGTGCTCGGGCTCGGCGAAGGCGGTCATCGGCTGGAAGTGCTGGTGGCTGTCCGTCAGGCCCAGCATGCCGAACCGGGTGTGGTCCAGCTCCTTCCAGAGGCGTTTCTCGACGGCGGCCTTGTCGTTTGGATCGGTGCTCATGACGGTTCTTCCTGTGCGGGGAGCAGGAAGAACCGTCGTGGGGAACAGCGGTTCCTAGGGCTAAGCCTAGAAGCCGGACAGCCGCGCGTAGCGGTCGCGGTGGAACGAGGCCGAGCCGAACAGGGCTTCGGCGACGCGAGCGCGCTTCATGTAGAGGCCGGCGTCGTGAGCGTCGGTCATGCCGATGCCGCCGTGCATCTGGACCATCTCGTTGGACGCCAGGTGCAGGACCTCGGACGCCTTGGCCTTGGCCAGCGAGGCCAGCAGGCGGGTGTCGCCGCCGGCGTCGGCGGCTTCGAGGGCGGCCTCGACGCAGGAACGGGTGGTCTCCAGGTCGGTGAACAGCTTGGCGGCGCGGTGCTGCAGGGCCTGGAACGTGCCGATCACCTGGCCGAACTGGGTGCGGGTCTTGATGTAGTCCAGGGTGATCTCGAAGGCGGCGGTGGCCGTGCCCAGCATCTCGGCGGCCAGGCCGGCATAGGCGCGGTCCAGCACCGGCTCCAGGATCGCCCAGCCCTTGCCGACCTCGCCCAGGACCGCATCGGCACCGACCTCGACCTTGTCGAAGGCGATTTCGGCGGCGCCCCGGCTGTCGATCAGGGCCAGATGCTTGCGGGTGACGCCCTTGGCGTCGCCCGGCACGAGGAACAGGGTGAGGCCGTCGCTGTCGCCGGCCGCGCCCGAGGTGCGGGCCGCGACGATCAGCAGGTCGGCGGCCTCGCCGTCCAGCACGAACGTCTTGGAGCCGTTCAGGACGAAGCCGGCGCCGCCTTCCTTCGCTGTCAGCGTGGTGTTGAGCGGGGCGTGGTGCGCGCCCTCGTCGATCGCCAGGGTGGCCACCGCCTCGCCCGTGGCGATCTTCGGCAGCCAGGCGGCCTTCTGGGCGTCCGAGCCGCCCAGCGCCAGGGCCGAAGCGCCGACCATGGCGGTGGAGAGCAGGGGAGAGGCCACCAGGTTGCGACCGGTCTCCTCGAGGATCAGGCCCAGGCCCAGATAGCCGAAGGCCGAGCCGTCGAAGTCTTCCGGCACGATCACCCCGGCCCAGCCCATGGCGCCCATCTCGCTCCAGGCGGCCGGATCGAAGCTCTGCTTGGAGCCGCCGTCGCGCAGCTTGCGCAGGGCGGCGACGGGCGCGCTGTCCTGCGTCCAGCCTTTGGCGGCGTCGCGCAGCATGGTCTGTTCTTCGGTCAGGACGGCCATGTCAGGCTTGCTCCCCAATGGAATGTTCAAAGTTCTGATGACGGACGGCCCAGTCCAGGGCCTGTTCGAGACGGTCGTTGCCCCAGAAGAGCTCGCCGTCGGCGGTGACGAACGAGGGCGCGCCGAACAGGCCGCGCTCCCGGGCCTGGCGGACGTGGTCCTTCAGGCGGGCCTTGATCGGATCGGTGGCGGCCGCGGCCAGCACCTCGTCGGGACCCGCGCCGACCGAGGCGATCAGCGGGGCCAGCACCTCGGGTCTGGAGATGTCGTGGTCGTCGACGAAATTGGCCTGGTAGACCGCGCGGCTGAAGGCCGGCGTCCACCCGTCCTCCAGCCCGACGATGGCGACGCGCGCGGCCAGCAGCCCGTTGCGCGGGAACTGGCTGGGATGGACCAGCGGCAGGC
This sequence comes from Caulobacter sp. CCG-8, assembly GCF_037402475.1. NCBI lineage: Bacteria > Pseudomonadati > Pseudomonadota > Alphaproteobacteria > Caulobacterales > Caulobacteraceae > Caulobacter > Caulobacter sp. CCG-8. The sequence continues at coordinate 76,768 of NZ_JBBEUD010000018.1, read as the reverse complement.
CCTCCAGGTCGCAGACCCGCTGCAGGTCGCGCCACATGTAGTCGCCCTTGACCGGGAAGGCGTTGAACGGGCTGTCGTTCAGGCCCTGCTGGTCATGGAACAGCGGCCCCAGCAGGAACGGTCGCCAGGCCACGGCCACACCCGCCGCCTGGGCCAGGCGCTCGACGCGCATGGCGGCTGGGTAGCTGTAGGTGCTGCCGAATTCGTACCAGAACTCGATCATGGCTCTATTGATGGTCCAGCAGCCCGAGGACGCGCTTGGCCACCACGTTGAGGTTCACCTCGCTGGTGCCGCCCTCGATCGAGTTGCCCTTGGCGCGCAGCATGGCGCGCGGGACGGCCAGTTCGTCCTTGGCGAAGCCTTCGCCCTCCCAGCCCAGGCCCTGCAGGCCCAGGGCCTCGACCAACAGCTCGGTGCGCTCCTGGTTCATCTTGGCGGCGGCGTACTTGATGATCGAGACGGCGGCGCTGGGGCCCGAGCCCTGCTTGGACTCCGCCTCGGCCCGGCGCACGGTCAGCATGAAGGCGTGGGCGTCCATGCGGTGATGGGCGATGCGGGCCCGCAGGTCGCCGTCGGCCAGGCGGCCCTGGGCGTCGACCCCGACCTCCTTCTTGGCCGCCTCGACCAGGTCCAGCCCGCCGCCGCCGCCGAAGCCCGAGGCCGAGATGTTCTGGCGCTCGTACTGCAGCAGCCGCTTGGCGATGTCCCAGCCGCCGTTGACCTTGCCCACCAGCTGTTCCTTGGGGACCTTCACATTGTCGAAGAAGGTCTCGCAGAACGGCGAGGAGCCGCTGATCAGCTTGATCGGCCGCGCCTCGACCCCGGGCGAGGTCATGTCGAACAGCACGAACGAGATGCCCTCGTGCTTCTTGGTGGTGTCGGTGCGCACCAGGCAGAAGATCCAGTCGGCCTGGTCGGCGTAGCTGGTCCACACCTTCTGGCCGTTGATCAGCCAGTGGTCGCCCTTGTCCTCGCACTTGGTCTGAAGGCTGGCGAGGTCGGAGCCCGCGCCCGGCTCGCTGTAGCCCTGGCACCAGCGGGTCTCGCCGCGCACGATCTCGGGCAGGAAACGCTTCTTCTGTTCCTCGGTGGCGTATTCCAGCAGCACCGGGCCCAGCATCCAGATGCCGAAGCTCATCAGGGCGGGGCGGGCCTTGATGCGGCGCAGCTCCTGCTCCAGCACCTTGTTCTGGGCCTTGGACAGGCCGCCGCCGCCGTATTCCCTGGGCCACATCGGGGCGGTCCAGCCGCGCTCGGCCATGCGGTCCAGCCACAGCTTGGCGTCGGGGTTCTTCCACTTGTACCGCTTGCCGCCCCAGGGTGCGTCGTCCTCGGTCATCGGGGCGTTCAGGGACGCGGGGTAGTTGGCCTCCAGCCAGGACCGCGTCTCGGCCCTGAAGGCGTCCAGGTCGCCGCCGCCGAAATCCGCCATGGCCGTTCTCCCTCGTCTCGTCGTGTCTCGCGGCGCTTTTCCGCGCCGCCATTTGGCTTCCTTGGTCGTCAGACTACGCCATGGATCGACGGGGGCAAGCTGATTCAAACGCCTGTTCGTCACGCGGCGGGCGACCATTCGAGGGGAGGCGCGCTATAGAGGACACCGATGACGTGTCCCGCCGGGATTCGCCGATCAGGGGTCTTGATGTCCGCGCCGCAACTGAGGCCAGCCTTCCTCGCCGTAGCGCCGACGCTGTCGGCCATCCTGGCGGCCTGCGCCGGCATCCTGCTGCTGGCCTCGGGCGCGACGCCGTCCGAGCCGACCCGCTTCGCGATCTGGGTGGCCGTCGCGCCCGGGCCGCTGATCGAGGTCAGCCACTTCGTCTCGTCGATCCTGGGCCTGGTCCTGATCCTGCTGGCCTTCGGCCTGCGCTCGCGCCTGGACGCGGCCTGGTGGGCGGCGCTGTTCGCCCTGGCCGGCGGCGCGATCCTGGCCCTGTTCAAGGGGCTGAACTGGGAAGAGACGGTGATCCTGACCGGCATCATGCTGGCCATGCTGCCGTTCCACGAAGCCTTCCCCCGCAAGGCGGCCCTGACGCGGATGGAGATCACCCCCGGCTGGCTGCTGTCGGCGGCGGCGGCCCTGGTCGGGGTGGCCCTGTGCGGCTGGTGGACCTTCGCCCACACCGAATACGCCTCGCAGTCGGTGATGAAGACGATCGGCGACCGCGAAGTGGCCCGGGCCATCCGTTCGTCGGCCGCGGCCGCCATCGTGCTGATGGCCATCGGCGTCTGGCGGCTGATCGCCACCCCCGCCACGCCGCCGGTGGTGGACGACACCGACCCCGACTTCGACCGGGTCCGCGCCATCCTGGCCAAGGCCGAGAGCGCCGAGCCGCCGTCGAACCTGGCCCTGCTGGGCGATAAGCGCTTCCTGTTCTCGGCCTCGGGCGAGAGCTTCCTGATGTTCGGCGTGCGCGGCCGCTCGTGGATCGCCATGGGGCCGCCGGTCGGGCGCGACGACGAGCGCATGGAGCTGTTCTGGCGCTTCCGCGAACTGGCCGACGCCCACGCCGCCCGCGCCGGCTTCTACGCCCTGGGTCCCGCCGACCTGCCCGACAGCGTCGACTTAGGGTTGGCCATCCAGAAGACCGGCGAGAGCGCCGCGGTGCCGCTGGAGGCCTTCTCGCTGGCCGGCCGACGTCGCGAGGTCCTGCGGCGCAACTGGCGCAAGGCCGGGGAGGGCGGGGCGGCCTTCGAGGTCCTGCCCGCCGACCAGGTCCACACCATCATGCCCACGCTGAAGACGATCTCGGACGCCTGGCTGGCCCACCACGCCGGCGGCGAGAAGGGCTTCTCGATGGGCGGCTTCGACGAGCGCTACGTGGCCGAGTTCCCGGTCGCCCTGGTGCGGGTCGAGGACCAGATCGTCGCCTTCGCCACCCTGTGGACGACGGCCAACAAGGTCTCGTTCTCGATGGACCTGATGCGCTATTCCGACGACGCGCCCAAGAACGTGATGGACTACCTGTTCGTCGAGCTGCTGGGCTGGGGCAAGGAGCAGGGCTACCAGGCGTTCGAGTTCGGGGTGGCCCCGCTGGCCGGCCTGGAGGATCGCCCGCTGGCGCCGATCATGTCGCGCGTGGGCCGCCTGCTCTACGAGCGCGGCGAGGAAATCTACAATTTCCAGGGCGTGCGGCGGTACAAGGACAAGTACGATCCGGTTTGGCAGCCGCGCTACATTGCCGCGCCTCACAAGTGGGCCATACCCTTTTTGCTTGCGGACATCGGCCTGCTGTCGTCCGGCGGCGTCTCCGGACTGACGAAAAGGCCGCGACCTAGTAGCGCGGGTCGCCCGTCTTCATCCCCAGCAGATTGAGGATATGGGCCGCCATCAGCAGGGCCACGACGGCGCCGGCCACCATCAGCGGGCGCCACGGCATCATGCGCGGGCCCTTTAAAACATTGATCGGACGGGCCCCGCGCCAGCCGCAGAAGACGGCGAACAGCAGGGCGGCGACGGCGACGGCGATGGTGGTTTGAAGCTCCATTCGCCTCTCATGGCCTGCGACAATCAGCCATGCAAATCGTTAACGCGCGTTAACCACGTGCAGCCGAATCTTAGGTACACACGTTGGAGAAGTGTGCCTGTTAACCATCCACAGTTAATCTTGACCATTGCTATATGTAGCGGTTGAGGTCGCGTTTACACGCTAGGAATCGGTGTCTAGCGTTGGTTCCCAGGTGCATAGGGAACGATTCGGATGACGGCCGCCGCGCCATGGAGCGTTAAGGGGATCGACCCCAAGGCCCGTGAGGTCGCTAAAGACCTCGCGCGTCGCTCCGGCATGACGCTGGGCGAATGGCTGAACCGGATGATCATCGAGGGCGAGGGTTTCGACGCCGCCGCCCTGGAAGCTTTCGGCGAGCCCAGCCGTCCGTCCCTGGCCGTCAACAACGACCGCGCCAACCCCTCCTATTACGAGACCGACCGTCGCGGCGCGCCGTCGCGCATCGAGGCGCGCGAGCATCCCGCCGATGAGGTCGGCCGCGTGGCCGTCGCCCTGGACCGCCTGACCGACCGCATCGAGGCGGCCGAGAAGCGTTCGGCCCAGGCCATCTCCGGCATCGACGAATCCGTGCGCGGCGCCCTGCAGCGCCTGGTGGCCGCCGAGCGCGAGCAGGTGGCCGTGGCCGCCCGCTTCGAGGGCGCGGTGGACGAGATCAAGACCGACCAGACCCGCGCCGCCGAACGCCTGCGCCGGATCGAGGCCGAGGCCGCCGGTCCGCGCTCGGCCGAGGCCCTGCGCGCCCTGGAAGGCGCGCTCGGCAAGGTCGCCGGCCACCTCTACGAGGGCGAGGCCCGCACCCGCGAGACCATCGCCCACCTGGAACAGCGTCTGGACAATCAGGCCGGCGTCGGGGCGGGCGACCCCTCGGCCCTGGTCGAGGAAGTCGTGGCCCGCCTGGGCCAGCGTCTGGAAGCCGCCGAGGCCCGCACCGCCGAAGCCCTGCAGGCCCTGACTACTTCGTTCACCGCCCTGGACGGCCGCCTGCGCACCGTCGAGGACAGCAATCCGGGCGAAGGCGTCCAGAAGCGGCTCGACGACCTCTCCAACGGCCTGACCCAGCGCATGGAGGCCGCCCGCATGGAGATGGCCGCCAAGCTGCGCGAAAGCGCCGACGGCCGCTTCGACCGCATGGAGCGCAAGCTGGGCGAGATGACCGCCCACGTGCAGGCCGCCGAGCAGCGCTCGGCCCAGGCCATCGAGCGCATGGGCCGCGAGGTGGTCGGCATGGCCGACGCCCTGAACCGCCGGGTCCAGACCTCGGAAGCCCGCGCCAACGCCGCCATCGAGCAGGTCGCCGCCAGCATCGACCAGAAGCTGAACCGCGCCGACAGCGTCCAGGCCCAAGCCCTCGAGAAGCTGGGCGCCGAGATCGCCCGCATCACCGAGAAGCTGGCCGAGCGGATCGGCAACGCCGAGCGCCGCAACGCCCTGGCCATCGACGACGTCGGCGACCAGGTCACCCGCGTCACCGATCGCCTGAACCAGCGCCACGAGCGCACGTCTCAGGAACTGGTCGACCGCATCCGCCAGAGCGAGGAGCGCACCGCGCGCCTGCTGGAGGAAGCGCGCGAGAAGATTGACACCAAGCTGGCCGACGCCCAGCGCCGCCTGGCCGAGCAGGCCGCCGCGGCCGCGCCGCCGGCCCGTCCCGCCCCGTCGCCGTTCGACGACGGCGACCGCTTCTCGTTCGGCGGCGAGGCCGTCCCCGAGGACGTCTTCCACCAGCCGGCCGCCTTCATCCCGGCCCAGACCTCGACCCCGGCCCGCACGGCGGCGCCCGCCGCCTTCGAGGCCCCGGCCTACGAGGCTCCGGCCTTCCCGACCGCCGAGCCGCCCGCCCTGGAGTTCGGCGACGAGGATTTCGAGGCCGCCGACGGCTTCACCTCGGCCCTGGAGCCGGAAGCCGCGTTCGAGCCGGAAGCCGACTACGACAGCGACTTCTCGGCCCCCGAGTTCGGCGCCTCCGGCTTCTCGGCGCCGGAAGAGCCGTCCGCGCCCGGACGCCCGCTGTCGACGCGCGAAGTGATCGAGCAGGCCCGTGCCGCCGCGCGCCAGGCCGCCCTGGCCGGCGACGCCAAGGGCAAGGACAAGACCAAGGCCAAGAAGCCCGCGACCTCGCTGTTCGCCGGCTTCGGCGCCAAGGGTTCCGAGAAGAAGGCCAAGAAGGGCGGCATGAAGACCGCCCTGATGGTCTCGGCCGCCGCCGCCTGCCTGGGCGTGGGCGCGGCCAGCTTCTTCGTCAATTCCGAAGGCGCGGGCGGGCCGCTCCCCGACCGCGTGGCCAAGGGCATCGCCAACAAGTCGGGCGGCGAGATCCGTTCGGCCGAGGTCGACACCAGTCCGGCCGGCGCCCGCGCCGCCGTGGCCCTGACCGCAGGCGCCGCGACGCCCGTCGAGGCCGTTCCGATCGAGTCCGCGCCCGTCGCGCCGCCGGCCGAGAACGCCCAGGCCCTCTACGAGGACGGCGTGCGCCGCATCGAGGCCAAGGACCGCTCCGGCCTGGAAAACCTGCGCAAGGCCGCCAACCTGGGTCTGCCGCGCGCCCAGTTCTACCTGGCCAAGATGTACGAGGTCGGCGAGGGCGGGGTGAAGAAGGACCTGGGCGAGGCCCGCCGCTGGACCGAGCGCGCCGCCACGGCCGGCGAAGCCCGCGCCATGCACAACCTGGCCCTCTACTACTACAAGGGCGAGGGCGGCGAACGGAACTCGACCAAGGCCGCCAGCTGGTTCCGCAAGGCTTCGGACCTGGGTCTGGTCGACAGCCAGTTCAACCTGGCCCAGCTCTATGAAGGCGGGTGGGGCGTCAGCCAGAACCCGACCGAAGCCTACAAGTGGTACCTGATCGCCGCGCGGTCGGGCGACACCGCCTCGCGCGCCCGGGCCATGGCCCTGCGCGCCCAGCTGACGGCCGAAGGCCAGCGGATCGCCGAGCGTTCGGCCAGCGCCTTCCGCTCGCAGGCCGCCGCGCCCGTCCAGGCCGTGGCTTCGGCCGCCGCCCCCAGCGCCGGCCTGGCCACCGCCCAGCGCGCGCTGTCGAAGCTGGGTTACTACCAGGGGCCCCAGGACGGCGTGACCTCGCCGGCCCTGCAGATGGCCATCGCCGCCTACCAGCGCGACCAGAACATGCAGCCGTCGGGCGCCCTGGACGGCGACACCCTCAGCCGCCTGTCGACCTGGGCCCGCTGAGCCTAAAGGCCAAGCTTCCCAAACCCTTCCGGGTGTGCGAGCGTCCGCACTCATCCACAGGCTGTGTCCTGTGGTCAAATATCGTCCGTGGACCTATGGGCTGACCTCGGTAATAGTCAGTCCCTTCCGGGGGGAAGGGCGCGCGTCGGAGCTCGCGCCCGAAGGAGTAGACATGGCGTTCGAAGCAGCGACGGCCGATCATACGCAGGATCGCGTGCCGGTGCCCCCCGCCGTATGGGTTTGCGGCCTAGCCACCCTGGTCCCGTTCATCGTCTGCTCGGCCCTGTTCTGCTACGGCCCCATCGACATGCGGCAGGTCGCGCTGATCAGCCTGCTGGCCTATTCCAGCGCCATGATGTCGTACCTGGGCGGCGTGCGCTGCGGTCTCGAGATCGAGCGCGCCAGCCCCCGCTGGCTGACCCTGGGCCTTTCGCTGCTGTTCCCCCTGGCCGGCTTCGGCCTGCTGCTGGGCGGCCTGAAGTTCGAGCCCGCGTGGCAGCTTTCGGGCTTCCTGCTGGTCTTCATCCTGCAATGGCTGTGGGACGTGACCAACCATGACGGCCCCGCCTGGCGTCCGCGCCTGCGCACCCTGCTGACCTCCGGCGCGGCCATCTCGCTGGCCTTCGCCCTCGAGCAGGCCCTCCACCTCTAGCTACTGGTTGGTGGCCACCGCCTCGGTCGCCGCCGCGTCCGCCGCCGCGCCCGTGGCGACATCGGCCACCGGGGCGCTGACCACGACCGTCGAGGCGGCCTCGTCCTTGGCCTTGGGCGCATTGATAAACGGCGTCGCCTCGTTCAACGGGTCGGACACGCAGGCGGCGGCCACCTGCTTGCTCAGCTTCTCTTCCTTGGTGTTCTGCTGCATGCCCAGCGCGGCCGAGGCCACGGTGCCCGCGAACGGCACGACGGCGTTGCCGCCCATGCCCACCGCCTTCTTGAGCAGATTGGGCTCTTCGTAGTCGATGGCCTTGGCGCGCAAGGCCTTGCAGGTCTCGGTGTCGTATTTCGGGTCCTTGGCGTCGAGCTTGGCCACGGTCTTGACCGGGGGCTCGCCGGCCACGGCGGCCTGCGGGGTCGCCAAGGGCGACAGGGCTAGAACGGCGCCGATGCCGATCAGGATCGGTCGCATCACGAATCTCCATTGTCCAACGTCCCGGGGATCAAACGCCCGGACGCGGAGGGTGATCCGTCGGACTGCTAGTCGGGCCGCAGCGACTTCCAGCCCACCGCGTGCACGCGGCGAGGGCCCAGGGCGGCGGCGAGGGCCGGGCCGCCGAACAGCGGGGCGAAGGCCGGGTCCAGGATGTTCAGTCCGCCCGTGAACGCCCCGAACGCCGGCAGGACCAGGCGGGCGCCGTCGGTGACGAAGCAACGCCGCCGCACCGTAGCCCGGCCGCTGGTCACCTTGGCGGCCGGATGCAGATGCCCCGCCACCTCGCCGGGCTGGGCGCCGCGCAGGGGCTCGTGGCGGAAGGTCAGGCCGGCCAGCTGGGCCTCGTCGACCACGTCGCCGGGCAGGGTCCGGGGTCCGTCCTCGTCGTGGTTGCCCACCGCCCAGACCAGCCGGCGGCCCAGGGCCAGGGCGGCGATGCGCATCCGGTCATCCTCCGGCAGGCGATCCTCGCCCGCGCCGTCGTGGAAGCTGTCGCCCAGGAAGACCAGGGTGGCCGGCGACAGCGCCGCCAGTTCGCGCTCCAGCCGGTCCAGGGTCTCGCGGGTGTCGTAAGGCGGCAGCATCTGGCCGAACCGCGCGGCGTAGCTGCTGCCCTTCTCGAAGTGCAGGTCGGCCACCACCATCGTGCGCTCGGCCTCCAGCCACAGGGCGCCGGAGTGGCGCAGGACCGCGCGTGTCCCCGCGATCTCGAGCCGCAGGCCGCCGCAGTCGCCGATCTGGAACGCCAGTTGGGTCACGGAACAGATACTCTCACTATGCCATCGCCTCGGCGATCAGGTCTTCCTCGGCCTCGGCCAGCACCATTTCCCCGGCCGCGTCGCCCGGCGCGCGCTCACGGCCGATCTCCAGCATGATCGGCACGGCGAAGGGCGAAACGTGGTCCAGGGGCGCATGGCGGATGCGGCCGCCGCCGATCCGCGCCAGCATGTCGCCCAGCCGCGCCACGTCCAGCGAACCGGTCGCCGCATCGGCCCGGGCGCAGCGCAGCAACAGGTGGTCGGGCTGGTGGCGGCGCAGCACGTCGTAGATCAGGTCGGTCGAGAAGGTCACCTGGCGGCCCGACTTCTCCATGCCCGGATGGCGGCGCTCGATCAGGCCCGAGATCAGGGCGCAGGCCTTGAACGCGCGCTTCATCAGGAAGCTCTCGTCCAGCCAGGCTTCCAGGTCATCGCCCAGCATGTCCTGGGCGAACAGCTCGTCCAGGTCCAGCTGGTCCATCGGCTTCAGCGACCAGATGGCCACCGCGTAGTCGTTGGCCACGAAGCCCAGCGGCCCGACGCCCAGCCGGTCCAGCCGACGGGTCAGCAGCATGGCCAGGGTGGTGTGGGCCAGGCGTCCCTCGAACGGATAGCACACCAGGTGGAAGCGCTTGCCGTGCGGGAAGGTCTCCAGCAGCATCTCGTCCTGGTCGGGGATGATCGAGCGGACCTTCTGGTAGTTCAGCCACTCCTGAACGTCGGGGGGCAGGGCGGGCCATTCGCGCTCGTCGTGCATCATCGCCCGCACGCGACCGGCCAGATAGGTCGACAGCGGGAACTTCGAGCCGCCCCAGCTGGGCATCTTCGGGTCCTTGTCCGGGGCGGGCGTGACGAAGGCGTCGGCCCCGACCAGGCTGTTGAAGCGCCAGACCTGGCCGGCGAAGACGAAGGTGTCGCCGGGCGTCATGGCCTCGAAGAAGCCTTCCTCGGCCTCGCCGACCTTGCGGCCGCCCATGGGGCGTTTGCCGCCGCCGATGCGGACATTGATCATGGCGGGCGAGACGATGGCCCCGACGTTCATCCGATGGGCCAGCACCGCCTGGGCGTTGCGCGCCCGCCAGAGCCCGTCCTGGCCCGGCACGATGCGGCGGAACTTGTCGTAGGTGCGCAGGGCGTAGCCGCCGGTCGAGACGAAGTCGACGACCGTCTCGAAGTCCTCCCACGACAGGTCGGCGTAGGGACCGGCGGCGCGGACCTCGTCATAGAGCTCGGTGGGGGCGAAGGGCTCGGAGCAGGCGCAGCCCATGATGTGCTGGGCCAGGACATCCAGCGCACCGATGCGAGCCGGCTCGCCGTCCAGGTGCCCGCCCAGGATGGCGTCGGCGGCGGCGCGGCACTCCAGGAACTCGAAGCGGTTGGCCGGGGCCAGGATGGCGCGCGAGGGCTCGTCCAGGCGGTGGTTGGCGCGGCCGATCCGCTGGACCATCCGCGAGGCCCCCTTGGGCGCGGCCAGCTGGATCACCAGGTCCACGTCGCCCCAGTCGATGCCCATGTCGAGGGTGGAGGTGCAGACCACGGCCCGGATCTCGCCACGGGCCATGGCCGCCTCGACCTTGCGCCGCTGCTCGGCCGCCAGGCTGCCGTGGTGCAGGGCGATGGCCAGGCCGTCGTCGTTCAGTTTCCACAGCTCCTGGAACGCGAACTCGGCCTGGAAGCGCGTGTTGACGAAGACCAGGGCGGTCCTGGCGCCTTTGATGATCTCGTAGATCTCGGCCATGGCGTGCTCGGCCGTGTGCCCGGCCCAGGGCACGCGGCCGCCCGAGACCAGCACCTCGACGATCGGCTGGGCGCCGCCCTGGCCCAGGACGAGGTCGACGGAGTGGGAGATCCTCCCCTCTTGGGGGAGGTGGCCCGAAGGGCCGGAGGGGGCCTGCTGAAGATCGGCCTCGCTACCCCCTCCGTCGCTCCGCGACACCTTCCCCAAAGGGGGAGGATCTGGAAGGTTCACGCCCAGCCACCGCCGCACCAGGTCCGGATCGTCCACCGTCGCCGACAGCCCCACCCGCCGCATGTTCGGCGCGAAGCGCTGCAGGCGCGCCAGGCCCAGCGACAGAAGGTCGCCGCGCTTGGAGGGCCAGATGGCGTGGGCCTCGTCGATGATCACGCAGGACAGGTCGGCGAAGTACTCGCGCGCGCCCTCCCAGGCGCAGAACAGGGCCAACTGTTCGGGCGTGGTCAGCAGGATGTCCGGCGGCCGCAGGCGCTGGCGCTGCTTGCGGGCCTCGCCGGTGTCGCCGGTGCGGCTCTCGGCCACGATGTTCAGGCCCATCTCGCGGATCGGCGTGGCCAGGTTGCGCTCGATGTCGACCGCCAGGGCCTTGAGCGGGGAGATATAGAGGGTGTGGACGCCGGCCGGGGTGTTGCGCGGCGCGCGCTCGGAGAGCTCGATCAGGCTGGGCAGGAAGCCGGCCAGGGTCTTGCCGCCGCCGGTGGGGGCGATCAGCAGGGCGTCGCGGCCCTGCCGGCCCTTCTCGACCATGGCCAGCTGATGCGGCCTGGGCGCCCAGCCGCGCGCGGCGAACCACTGTTCAAAGCGGGGAGGAAGGGCGGTCGCCGCGAGCATTGCCCACGCCTATAGCATGTTCCCGTTCCGTTTCCATGCGGCTACCTGCCGCTTTCCGGTGTTTTGACAACAGTGGTACGCGAGACTACCCGAAGGACGGGATCGTTAGGGGCGTGACGCAGATGGCATCGATGGCTCGCAACAGCTTTGCAGGCTTGGCCTTGGCGACGATCCTCGCGATCGGCGCGCCGGCCCTTTCGGCCCCGCTTCCGGCGGCGTTCGCCGCGGCCGCCGAGCCGAGCCGGGCCGAGCTCCTCCGCCGCGCCCAGGCCGGGGACGTCACCGCCTACGACCTGCTGGCCAGCAGCTATCTGGACGCTGACGGCGACCAGCGCGACGTCAACGCCGCCGTGCGCTGGTTGGAGAAGGGGGTCAAGGCCGGCGACACCGACTGCATGATCGCCCTGGGCAACCTCTATTTCGAAGGCGGCGACCTGGATCAGGACCAGGCCAAGGCCCTGTCGCTGTACAAGGCCGCCGCGGCCGAGGGCGACGCCCTGGGCGCCTACAACGCCGGCCTGGTCTACGAGACCAGCGTCGACGACCTGACCCAGGCCCTGGGCTGGTACTGGCGCGCGGCCATGGGCGGCGACGAGGGCGGGATGTACAAGCTGGCCCTGGCGTATCAGCTGGGACAGGGCGTGCCCACGGACGAGACCCAGGCCGTGACCTGGATGCGCAAGGCCGCCGCCGCCGGCTCGGTCGACGCGATCAACGACCTGGGCTCCTACTACCTGCAGGGCTACGGCGTGCCGGTCGACGAGGTCCAGGCCCTGAAGCTGTACGTGGACGCCGCCCAACGCGGTTCGGCGGTGGCCCTGGCCAACGTCGCCGCCGCCTATCACAACGGCGAGGGCGTCCCGGTCGATTTCGAGAAGGCGCTCAGCCTCTACGCCCAGTCGGCCAGGGCCGGCAACCTGACGGCCTATTACGATCTGGGCCAGATGTACGAGGACGGCGAAGGCGTGAAGGCCAGCCGCGCCAAGGCGGTGCAGCTGTACCGCCTGGCCGCCGAGAGCGAGGACGACGAGGTCGCCGAGATGGCCGAGGACGCCGTCGAGCGTCTCGAAGGCGGGTCCTCGGAAACCCCGATCGCCTGATCGACCCCGACTAGGGCAGCAGGCTGTAGACCGCCGTCACCCGCGCCGTGCGCGTGATCGGCGGGGGAGCCATCGTCAGGGGCGCGGCCAGCTTGGACGCCGTGACGACGATCTCGGCGCGCGCCGGCGGGGGCGGCGGCGGCGGCGGGGGAGCCCCGAAGGCGCCGATATTGACCGCCTGGGAATCCTGGATCCGGACGAGCGGCCCCAGCTTGCCGCCCGAACTCTCGGCGATCAGCTGAGCCTGACGCTTGGCGTCGGCGATGGCCGAACGCATCGCCTTGTCCTCCAGCGGCTGGTCGTCGATCAGTCCGCCATTGCTGACGTTGATGTCGGAGCCGCCCACTTGGGCCGCCAGGGAGGCGACGTCGCCGACCTGTTTGGCCGGGGTCACCTTTATCTGGAAACCGACCGTGGCCACGCTGCCGATCACCGCGCACTCGCCGGTGCTGAGATTGGGCGCGCCGTAGCTGGTGGCGTTGCAGGCCTTGGGGCGGACTTCACGGATCGACAGCGTGCTGCTGCGCACGTCCAGCGTCGGCTTGCTGGCCAGGGCCGCCAGGCTGGCCTCCAGCTTGCCCCGGGCGGTCGACAGGGCCGAGACCGCGTCCGGCGAGCTGGGGCCTTCGCCGCGCAGGTTGAACGACAGCCAGGCGTAGTCGGCCGGCGCCTCGGCGCGGCCGTTGCCAATCACCGTGACGGTCGGGCCGGTCGGCTCCGGGGTCTGGGCGAGGACGGCCGAGGCGGGGACGCAGGCCAAGGCGGCGACAAGCAGAAGACGCATGCGAAAGCTCCATTTGAGGTTGTGACCATGGCAGAGCCTGATCTCTTCGCCAAGCTGTGGATTGTTCCCGTTCCGTTTCTGTCGCCGATCCGCTAAAAGGGCGCGTGACCGCACAGATTCCCGCCCTCGATCTCGCCCCCGCCCTGGTGGTGCTGCCCGGCCCGCGCGCCGGCGTGGCCGACGGCTCGGGCGAGGGGCGGGTGCTGCGCACGCCCGACGCCCGCGACCTGTTCGAATACGGCCCGGTGCTGGTGGCCCACGCCTCGATGACCGCCAAGCGGCTGAACCTGCAGGCTCCGGCCCGCGGGCGAGGGGTGTTCGACGTGCTGGAGCTGTACGCCTTCACCCGCCCGGCCACCTTCTGCGCGCCCTCGGCCGTCGGACTAGCCACCGCCCTGGGCCTGCCCGAGCCCAAGGGCGCGGCCGCCCAGGCCCAGACCCTGCGCGACGCCGCCTCGGCCCTGCTGCACGAACTGGGTCTGACGCCCAGGCCGTCGCGCGAGGAGGCCTTGGCGGTGGCCGAGACCCTGGCCCGGGCCGGCTGGTCGTGGGGGCCGGCGGTGGTCGGCGCGCTGCGCTCGGCCCCGGTGGGCAACCAGTTCCGCAGTTCCGGCCTCGACGTCTGGGCCCGCGCCGTCGAGTGGGAAGACCAGGCGCCGGCCGGCGAGCCGGGCAGCCGTCCCGTCGACCCCGAACGCGCCAGCGAACGCCTGCGCGAGCTGCTGCACCGCTCGGGCCTGGACGAGGTGCGCGAGGCCCAGGACACCTTCGCCCGCGAGGCCGCCTACGCCTTCGCCCCCCGCGACCGCGAGGGCGAGCCGCAAATGATGCTGGCCGAGGCCGGCACCGGGGTCGGCAAGACCCTGGGCTATCTGGCGCCCGCCTCGGTGTGGGCCGAGATGAACGGCCCCTCCGTCTGGGTCAGCACCTATACCCGCGCCCTGCAGCGCCAGATCGAGCGCGAGAGCCAGTCGATCTATCCCGATCCGCTGGTCCGGGCCCGCAAGGCCGTGGTCCGCAAGGGGCGCGAGAACTACATCTGCCTGCTGAACTTCCAGGAGCAGGTGAACACCGCCCAGCTGGGCAATGGCGACCTGATCGGCCTGGCGCTGGCGGCCCGCTGGGCCCGCGCCAGCCGCGACGGCGACATGACGGGCGGCGACTTCCCGGCCTGGCTGCCGACCCTGTTCGCCATCGCCCCCTCGGCCCAGGCGGGGCCCGCCAACCTGGTCGACCGGCGCGGCGAGTGCATCCACGCCGGCTGCCAGCACTATCGCGTCTGCTTCATCGAAAAGGCCGTGCGGGCGTCCAAGCGGGCCGACATCGTCATCGCCAACCACGCCCTGGTGCTGAGCCAGGCGGCCTTCGACGGCGCCCGGGCGGCGCGGGGCCTGAAGGGCGACAACGAGACCACGTCGCTGAAGCGCATCGTCTTCGACGAGGGCCACCACCTGTTCGACGCCGCCGACAGCGCCTTCTCGGCCGCCCTGTCCGGAGCCGAGGCCGCCGAGCTGCGGCGCTGGCTGCGCGGGCCGGAAGGACGGGGGCGGCGGGGCAGGGGGCTGGAGGCCCGGCTGCTGGACATCATCGGCGAGCGCGAGGGCGCGCGCGGCGCCCTGAACGCCGCCCTGCAGGCCGCCGCCGCCCTGCCGGGCGAGGGCTGGTCGGGCCGCATCGCCCCGCCCGACGGCCAGGTCAATCCGATCGGGCCTATTGAAACCTACCTGGTCTCGGTGATTGAACAGCTGCGGGCTCGAGTCACCGACCGTCCCGGCGCGGCGGAGCAGGGGCTGCAATGCGCCGCCCGCCCGGCCATCGACCTGGTCCGCGAGCGGGCCGGCGAGGCGGCCAAGGCCCTGGCGGCCATCGAGGCCCCGCTGCTGGCCCTGGCCCGCCACCTGGAAGACGTGCTGGACGAGGAGGCCGACACCCTGCCGACCAGCGAGCGGGCGAGGATCGAGGGCGCGTTGCGCGGCCTGGACCGCCGGGCCCGCATGACCCTGCCGGCCTGGCGCTCGATCCTGAAGGCCATCGACGAGGACGCCGAGGACGACCCCGAGTTCGTCGACTGGTTCGAGGCGACGTTCCTCTACGGCCGCGTCGTCGACGCCGCCTGCCGCCGCCACTGGGTGGACCCGACCGAGCCGCTGCGCGCGGCGGTCCTCAGCCCCGCCCACGGCGTGCTGGTGACCAGCGCCACCCTGACCGACCCGGCCCTGGAGGATCCGTTCGCCCTGGCCGAGATGCGCACGGGCGCCGCGCGTCTGCCGCAGAGCCCCAAGGTCCTGCGCCTGGCCTCGCCGTTCGACTACGAGAAGAACGCCCGGGCCTTCGTGGTCACCGACGTGGGCAAGGACGATCCGCGCCAGGTCTCGGCGGCCATGCGCGAACTGTTCCTGGCGGCCGGCGGCGGCGGGCTGGGCCTGTTCACGGCCATCCGCCGGCTGAAGGCGGTGCACGAGCGGATCGCCGGACCCCTGGCCGACCAGGGCCTGGCGCTCTACGCCCAGCACGTCGACCCGCTTGAGGCCGGGGCGCTGGTCGACATCTTCCGGGCCGAGGAGGACGCGTGCCTGCTGGGCACCGACGCGATCCGCGACGGCATCGACGTGCCGGGGCGCAGCTTGCGCCTGCTGGTCTTCGACCGCGTGCCCTGGCCGCGTCCGGACGTGCTGCACAAGGCCCGCCGCGCGAGATTCGGCGGCAAGGGCTATGACGACTCGACGGCCCGCGCCCGCATCAGCCAGGCCTTCGGCCGCCTGATCCGCCGGGCCGACGACCGCGGGGTGTTCGTGATGCTGGACGCCGCCGCCCCGACGCGGCTGTTCTCCGGCCTGCCCGAGGGCGTGACCATCGAGCGGGTGAGCCTGGTCGAGGCCATCGAGGCCACCGCCGCATTTTTGTCGGAAGATCGTTCTTAATCAGAACCCTGAGGGGTTTCAGTGAAGCTTGCTCCGCCTATATGCGGGGCGTTCGTCGTCGGGATGTTGCAAAGTGGCGTTGGGTAGAGGTTTGGCGGCCTTGTCGGTGGTCGCGGCGCTGGGTGTCGCGCCGGTCGCGCGGGCCGGCGAATTCGTGCGCGCGGACTGCCGCACGGTGGTCAAGCCGACCGACGCCCTGCGGTTCGACACCGACGAGCACCTGCGCTGGTACAAGCGGTTCTGGACCGGGACCTGCGATCACCTGACCTTCTGCTTCCCCGGTTCGCCCAACTGGAACGACATCGTCGGCAAGCTGCTGGTCAAGGGCGGTCCCGCCGAACAGCCGGCCCTTCTGCCCAAGGCCTGCCGCCTGGGCCAGCTGATCGGTCTGGAATGGGCCAAGGACAAGGACGTCCAGAAGATCAGCACCAAGGACCTGAAGGTCTTCAACAA
This sequence comes from Caulobacter sp. CCG-8, assembly GCF_037402475.1. Taxonomy (NCBI): domain Bacteria; kingdom Pseudomonadati; phylum Pseudomonadota; class Alphaproteobacteria; order Caulobacterales; family Caulobacteraceae; genus Caulobacter; species Caulobacter sp. CCG-8. The sequence continues at coordinate 60,322 of NZ_JBBEUD010000018.1, read as the reverse complement.
CATCCTGGAGGCGGCCGGCGACCCGCTGAAAGGCGTCGAGGCCGTCGACGCCAGGGCCCGCGCCCTGGCTTCCCAGCCGGCCAGGCCGGCGGCGTCGCAAAAGCCCTGATAGAGTCGCCTGTCCGACGCATTCGCGTCGAATTCCTGCAACGGAACTCGGCTAAACACCCTGGCGTCGGGGGGAAGTGCCAGGAGCGTTGCATGACCAGGTCCCAGATCACCGCCGACGTCGCCGTCGACGACCAAGCCGATCCCGGTCACGCCCGCTCCGCCCGGGCCCTGGTGCAGGGCGTGCGCTGGCGCAGCGGCCTCTCGCAGGGCGAGTTCGCGCGGGCCTTCTGCATTCCCCTGGACCTGTTGGCGGCGCTCGAGCTGGGACAATCGCGGCCCGACGAGGCCCTGACGGCCTATCTGCGGGTCATCGACCATGCGCCCGACACGGTGCGCGAGGCCTTGGAGCGCCACTAGGACGCCGGGCCAAGATTTGTCGTCCGGTCCCGCGTCTGGCATGGAGGGGGCGAGTAAGGAGCCTTTCGCCTCGTGACCGACGCCCGCACCCAGAAGCAGCGCATGCTGGCCGGCGACCTGTACAGCCCCATCGATCCGGAGATCATGGCCGACCACGAGGCGGCCGTGGCCTGGATGGGGCGCTACAACGCCCTGGACCTGCCGCCGTCGGAACGCCACGCCCTGCTGCGGGAATTGTTCGCCGAGGTCGGCGACCGGGTCAGCATCCGGCCGCCGTTCCACTGCGACTACGGCTACAACATCTCGGTCGGCGAGGGGGTGTTCCTCAACTTCAACTGCGTGATCCTGGACGTCACCAAGGTGACCATCGGGGCGGCGACGACGATCGGGCCGCACGTGCAGATCTACACCGCCGAACACCCGCGCGACCCGGTCGAGCGTCGCACCGGCATCGAGTATTCCCGGCCGGTGGTGATCGGCGAGAACGTCTGGATCGGCGGCGGCTCGATCATCCTGCCGGGCGTGACGGTCGGCGACGACGCCATCATCGGGGCCGGCAGCGTGGTCACCCGCGACGTGCCCAAGGGCGCGACCGTCGTGGGCAACCCCGCGCGGGTGCGGGGCAAGTAGCTTTCCTCACTGTTGTCATCCCGGAAAGCGCGCAGCGCTTGTCCGGGACCCAGGTGAACCGCAAAGCGCTGGCCCAGTCCCCTGGGTCCCGGACAGCCCCTGCGGGGCTTCCGGGATGACAACCGTTCAGGGGCGTTGAAGGGGGACTACTTCGGCTTCACCGGGATCCACGCCTCCAGCCCGCCGTCGCCGGTGCGCGGATCGAACTCCGACCCGTAGCGCTCGAAGAAGGGGGCGTCGGCCGGCTCGTAGTCCGACTCCGGCAGCCACTGGGTGTAGATCGTGTGCATGGTCCGGCGGATGGTCGAGACGTGCTCGGCGTGGTGGAACACCGCGTACAGATGGGCCGGGACCCGCACCGAGACGAAGCCCTCCGGCAGGTCGGAGAAGTCGGCCACCTCGACGCCGCTGACATAGTCGAAATTGCCCAGGTCGTCGCCGTTCAGCACCACGCCGTAGGCGACGTCTCCGATCTCTCCGGGGATGTGGCCGATGTGCTCGCCGAAGCGCTGCCACTGGGCGGGGATGCCGCCGGGGCCCTCGCAGCCGTAGCGGCCGGTCAGGCCGGCGATCAGCAGGGCGCGGCCCTGCTCGATACGCGGCGGGGGAAGGTCGGTTCGAAGGCTTGCATCCAGCACGATGGGCTCCACGAGCTTGAGGGGGTCCAGGTCGCGCGTCGCCCGCACCTGCTCGGGGGTGATCCCGAACTGGTCGCGGAACGCGCGGGTGAACGCCTCGTGCGAGCCGTAGCCGGCCTCCAGGGCCACCGACAGGATGTCGGGAGCCCCCTGGGCCAGCTGCCGCGCCGCCTCCGTCAGCCGCCGCGCGCGCAGATAGCCGATCACCGGACGACCGGTGGCGACGACGAAGGCGCGGGACATGTGGAAGCGCGAAACCCCGCCGGCGTCGGCGATCTCGTCCAGGTCCAAGGGCTGGGCGAAATGGCTTTCGATGAACCAGATGGCTTGTTCGACGGGGTTCATGGGCGGGTCTCGCGACGAAGCGTGCGATCTGGATAGCGTGGGCTTCGCCAGCCTATTTGATCGCGATTGCGCTCAGAGCAAAGTCCGCTGCGCCGGTTCGGCCTCCGCCGCGGCGGGCGCTTCGCCCCGACGGCGCAGTTCGGTCTCGGCGCTGAAGCGGATGTTCGGATCGCGATCCTGCGCCAGCGTCGAGAGGGCTTCGGCGGCGAGACGGTCCCAAGGCCTGCCGCGCTCCGGGCCGGTCGGGACCCGTGGCAGCAGGCCGGGCTCGCGGCTCCAGGCCAGGAGTTGCTCCAGCGAGGCCGCGTCGAGCATGTCGCGCAGGTGATGGGCCGTGACATAGGCGTCGGGCAGGGCCCGGTGGGCCGGCAGGCCCAGCTCGTGGACCAGGCCCTCGGGCATGCGCTGATAGCGCAGCATCTGGTTGGAGAAGCCGGTCAGGTGCGGCCAGACCCGCAGGGCGCACTTCCAGGTGCAGATCCACGCCGCGCCGCCCGTGAACCTCGGCGTGCAGTAGCGTTGTTCGAACGCCGCGCGGTGGGCGGCCAGGGCGTGGACGCCGCCTTCCGGCTTCAGGACGCCGCCCGCGACGTCTTTCCAATACGGCGCGCCGGCGACGTCGGCGTCGAGGATGTGGTGGATCGACATCGTCTCGGGCGTGATCGGGCGGCCGGGATTGACCAGCAGCGATCCACGGCCTTCGTCGACCCGCCAGCGGCCGCTCGAGTCCTGCGTGACGTCCTGCCAGCCGACCTCGCAGACGGCGTGCGGGCCGTCGCCGGCGGTCTCCAGGTCGACGACGCGGATGCGGGGAGGGGCCATCCCAGGGATATGGGAAGCGGCGGCTCCCGATCCAACGCGCCGCACCGCGCCCTGTCGTCAGGGCAGTCGTGGCGCGGCGGGCTGCTTGAACAGCCAGCCCGCGATCGGCCGGCCGGGGATTTCATGCCGCGTCCAGATGCGGGTGCCGCCGTCGAAGACGGTGAAGCTGTTGGACCCCAGGCTGGGGCCGAAGTTCAGGAGGCCCGACTTGCCGTCGGGATTGGAGGTGCACTTCACGCCGGAATAGGGGCTTTGGACCGCCGCCGTGCTGGCGGGGTCGTAGGCGATCACACCCCGTCCTGCACCGACGCCGTGTTCGTCGAACGTGAGGCTGACGCCGGCGAAGGCGTCCGGATGGGCGTCGAACTTGCCGCGCATGATCCCGGCGTAGGTGACGTTCTTCAGGCCGTCGCAGGCCTTGCCCTCGGCGTGGGCCGCGCAGGGCAGCAGCAGGGCGACCGCGGTCGCGATCAGGGCGGCGGATTTCAAGGCGAGTCCTCCAGAGGTTTTCGACCTGTGGTGACGCTCCGCCCTGTCCAGGGCCCCGTCAATCAGCCGTAACCCGCCCCTGCCTCAGGCCTTTTCCACGAAGCTGTCGATCACCTTCTTGTCGCCGGCCTTGTCGAACGACACCGACAGCTTGTTGCCCTCGACGCCCGTGACCTTGCCGTAGCCGAACTTGACGTGGAACACCCGGTCGCCGCGCTTGTAGGCGCTGGCCGCCGAGCTGGCGGAGACGGCGACCAGCCGGCCCTCGCCCTCGATCGGGGCCGAGCGCGCGGCCGAGCCGCCCGAACGCCAGGTCGAGCCGCGCTCGCTGAAGCCCGACGCCCGTTCCTGGGCCCGTTTCCAGCCCGGGCTGTCATAGCTGCCGGCCGTGAAGGTGCTGGTCCCCGGGTCGTCCCAGCGCGACGACACCGTCTGCTGCATGCCCGGACCGCCGCCGTAGTAGCCGGTCTCGGACGCCGCATCGACGTGGGCCAGGGGCAGTTCGTCGACGAAGCGGCTGGGCAGCTGGCTGGTCCAGCGGCCGTAGACCTGGCGGTTGGCCACGAAGCTGATCCGGGCCTCCTCGCGGGCCCGGGTGATGCCGACATAGGCCAGGCGGCGCTCTTCCTCGAGGCCCTTCTCGCCCTTGTCGTCCATGCTGCGCTGGCTGGGGAACACGCCTTCCTCCCAGCCGGGCAGGAAGACCAGCGGGAACTCCAGGCCCTTGGCCGAGTGCAGGGTCATGATCCAGACCGCGTCGTCGCCGGCGCCCTTGTCCAGGTCCATGACCAGCGACACGTGCTCGAGATAGGCCTCCAGCGTGTCGAAGGCGCTCATCGACTGGACCAGTTCCTTCAGGTTCTCCAGCCGGGTCTGGCTGGTGGGGCCCTTGTCCAGGCGCAGGGCGTCGGTGTAGCCGCTCTCCTCCAGCACCTGCTCCAGCAGGCGCTGGTGCGGGATAACCGTGGCCTGCTGGCGCCAGCGGTCCAGGTCGCGCAGGAAGTTGCTGAGCGCCGTGCGGGTGCGGGCGGGCAGGTCGTCGCCGCCGATGATCACCCGGGCCGCCTCGACCGTGGAGATGCCCTCCAGTCGGGCGATCTGCAGCAGCTTCTGCACCGAGGTGTCGCCGATGCCGCGCTTGGGCACGTTGACGATCCGCTCGAAGGCCAGGTCGTCGTCGGGCGACTGGATCAGGCGCAGATAGGCGTGGGCGTCGCGGATTTCAGCGCGCTCGAAGAACCGCGGGCCGCCGACCACCTTGTAGGGGATCTGCAGCATCACGAACCGCTCTTCGAAGGCCCGCATCTGGAACGAGGCGCGGACCAGGATGGCCATGTGGCTGTACTTGCGGCCGGCGCGCTTGGCCTTCTCGATCTCGTCGGCGACCATCCGGCTTTCGGCCTCGCCGTCCCAGACGCCGCTGACCTTGACCTTCTCGCCGCCCGAGGCCTCGGTCCACAGGGTCTTGCCCAGCCGGCTCTTGTTGGCGTCGATCAGGCCCGAGGCGGCCGCCAGGATGTGCTCGGTGGAGCGGTAGTTGCGCTCCAGCTTGATGACCTTGGCGCCGGGGAAGTCGCGCTCGAAGCGCAGGATGTTGTCGACCTCGGCCCCGCGCCAGCCGTAGATCGACTGGTCGTCGTCGCCCACGCAGCAGACATTCTGCCGGCCCTGGGCCAGCAGCCGCAGCCACAGGTACTGGGCCACGTTGGTGTCCTGGTACTCGTCGACCATCACGTACTGGAAGCGCCGCTGGAAGTCGGCCAGCACGTCCGGATTGGCCGTGAAGATCGTGATGTTGTGCAGCAGCAGGTCACCGAAGTCGCAGGCGTTCAGGATGCGCAGCCGCTCCTGGTACTGGCGGTAGAGGGTGATGCCCCGGCCGTTGGCGAACTCGCCGGCCTCGCTCTGCGGCACGCGGTCGGGCGTCCAGCCGCGGTTCTTCCAGGTGTCGATCAGGCCGGACAGGGCGCGCGGCGTCCAGCGCTTGGCGTCGATGTTCTCGGCCTCGATCAGCTGCTTCAGCAGCCGTTCCTGGTCGTCGGTGTCGATGATCGTGTAGCTGGACTTCAGCCCCACCAGCTCGGCGTGGCGGCGCAGGATCTGGGCGGCCACCGAGTGGAAGGTGCCCAGCCAGCGCAGGCCCTCGGCCTCGTCGCCGATGATGTGGGTGATCCGCTCGCGCATCTCGCGGGCGGCCTTGTTGGTGAAGGTGACGACCAGCAGCTCCCACGGCCGGGCGCGGCCCGTCGCCAGGATGTGGGCCAGGCGGGTGGTCAGCACCCGGGTCTTGCCCGTGCCCGCGCCGGCCAGCACCAGCACCGGGCCTTCGGTGGCCTCGACGGCGGCCCGCTGTTCGGGGTTCAGCCCCTCCAGATAGTTCAGGGGCGCGCTCTCCGGCGCGCGCGGGCGGGCCAGGTCGGAGATGCGGGGGGCGGGGAGATCACCGGGGAAGTCGGACGAGTCGAAGGCGGAAGACATGGAACATATGTAGCACAAAGTTCCGCCGGCTTAAGCCCTCGCGCCATCGGCCGCGTCTGTGTCGGAACCTCGACCCCCACCTTCCGTTTGTTCGGCGGGGATGGACATCACAGGAGACTGACGTGGCAGAAGAAACCAACACGGGCGGGGGCGGCAACGCCGGCATGGCGTTCATCATCGGCGCCCTGGTGGTGGTCGTGGCGGTGATCGCCTACTTCGTCTTTACAGGCGGCATGACCCAGAAGAAGAAGGTCGACATCAACGTTTCCGCGCCGCAGCTGGAAGCGCCCAAGGTTCCGGACGCGCCCAAGCCCGCGGGCTAAGGGAGGGGCTCCATGGCCCGTCATAACGAAATCCGCCCACAGCACGTGGGCGTGGCCGGGCTGGCGATGCTGGGGGTGCTGCTGCTGATCATCGCCTTGGTGATCGGCGGCTGGCGCTCCGGTCTGCTGACCGTGAAGACGACCGATCTGTCGATGCGGTTGCCGGAGCGGCCGGCCTTGCCCCGGACGCCCAATCCGGCGCCGATCCCGCTGCCCAAGCCCGGGCCCGGCGTCGAGCAGGGCTAGACGGTTCCGGCGTCGGCGCCCTGGGCGTGCTGAAGGGCGAACACCCGACAGGCCGAGGCCAGTGGGCGCTCGCCGCGTCCGGCGTCTATGCGCTGGATCAGGGCGGCGACGCTGATCCTGTCGGCGCCGGCCGCCTGCTGCAGCACGGCCCAGAACTCGGGCTCCAGGGCCAGGGAGGTCGCGTGGCCGGCCAGGTTGATCGAACGCTTCTTCAAACTGCCCATCGTGCCTGTCCCCTGTTGCTCTCGGATCACGTCGCAGATCGGGGGTCGCTGAACCCTCTTGAATAAAAATGACGCCATGTCATCTTTACCGGGTCAGCAGGAGCATGCCTCATGATCGCAGCCGCGCAAGTGCTCGGTGAGCCAAAGGCCCGCCAACCGATGAAGCGAGGGCGCCAGGCCTTCACCCTGCAGCCTTTGCGGGCGCTGCGGGCCGTGCGGCGCCTGATCGCCGACAAGGAGGACACCGCCCAGGTGTTCGAGATCATGCGCGCCCTGGCCGGCAACGCGATCCCCAGGGGCTACACGCGTTTGCTGAGCACGCCCGAGGGCGGCCGCATCGCCTACGAGCGCGACGAGTTCGCCGAGCGGCTGTCGGACCCGGCCTGGCTGGCCCAGTTCGGCCCGGGCACGGTGGGCGCGGCCTATCGCGAGTTCATCGCCCCGCGCGGCCTTTCGGCCGAGGGCCTGGCCGAGGAGAGCCGCAAGGTGCCCGAGGCCGACGTCGACGCCGCCCACCCCCTGGCCTGGTACGCGCGGCGCATGCGCGACGTGCACGACGTCTGGCACGTGCTGACCGGCTACGGCACGGACGCCCTGGGCGAGGTCTGCGTGGTGGCCTTCTCCTACGCCCAGACCCGCAGCCTGGGCTTCGCGGTCATCGCCCTGGCCGGCGCGCGCCAGTTCCAGAAGGCCCGACTGGGCCAGCCCTACGGCAAGGCCGTGCGCGAGGCCTGGCGCAATGGCCGCGCGGCGGCCTGGCTGCCGGCGGTCGACTATCCGGCCCTGTTCGCCATGCCGCTGGACGAGGCGCGCCGCACCTACAAGGTCGCGCCCAACACCGCCTATCAGGCCATCCCGGCCGAATATCGCGACCGCTTCAGAGAGGCCGCGTGAGCCCAAGGATGAGCGAGGCCGCCAACCGCGCGGTCGCCGAACGCTACGCCCAGGCGTGGCGGGACGGCGACCTGGCGGCCCTGCGCGCCTGCTACCATCCCGACTTCACGCTGCACTATTTCGGCGACCATCCGCTGGCCGGCGACCATGTCGGCCTGGCCGCCGCCCTGGCGACCCTGGCCGAGGTCAGCCGCCGGACCCGTCGCAGGCTGGTCCGCATCGTCGACGTCACGGCCGGTCCCGAGCGGGCCGTGGTCATCGCCCGCGAGGCGTTCGAGCGCGACGGCGTCGTCACCGAGCTGGACCGCGTGCTGGTCTACCGCATCGCGGACGACCTGCTGGCCGAGTGCTGGGTCTATGACGGCGACCAGGCGCTGGTGGACGGCTTCCTGCGCGGCTAGCGGGCCGGTCCAGAATTTCTCATATCGCGTGCGTCTGTCGAAGCGTCGCCGAGGCTTGACCTTTTCCAGCGTTCGGTAGTTCAACTACATAACGCACCGAGCGTCGGCCTCCCGAGAGATTCTGCATGATCACCCGTCGCTTCCAGATCGTCGGCCTGGCCCTGTTCGGGGCGGCCCTGGGGCTCGGCGCCGCGCCCGCCCTGGCCGCCGACACCCAGGTGGCCGTCGCGGCCAACTTCACCGAGCCGGCCAAGGAGATCGCCGCCGCCTTCAAGGCCAAGACCGGCCACACCGCCACGCTCAGCTTCGGTTCGTCCGGCCAGTTCTACACCCTGATGGCCCACGGGGCGCCGTACGAGGTGTTCCTGTCGGCCGACGCCGACCGCCCGAAGAAGGCTGAGGAGGAGGGGCTGGCCGTGCCCGGCACGCGCTACACCTACGCCTTCGGCCGGCTGGTGCTGTATTCGAAGACGCCCGGCCTGGTCGACGACAAGGGCGCGGTGCTGAAGACCGACAAGTTCGCCAAGCTCTCGATCGCCGATCCCACCGCCGCGCCCTACGGCCTGGCGGCGGTGCAGACGATGCAGAAGCTCAAGGTCTACGACGCCCTGACGCCCAGGATCGTCAAAGGGTCCTCGATCACCCAGGCCTATCAGTACGTGGCCACCGGCAACGCCGAGCTGGGCTTCGTGGCCCTGTCGCAGGTGATCGCCGAGCCGGGCGGTTCGCGCTGGCTGGTGCCGACCGCCGACCACGCGCCGATCGAGCAGCAGGCGGTGCTGCTGAAGACGGGCGAGAAGAACCCCGCCGCCCGGGCGTTCCTGACCTTCCTGAAATCGCCGGCCGCCGTCGCCATCATCAAGCGCTACGGCTACCAGGTCCGCCGCTAGCGGACGCCGAAGCGTGCGATCAGCGGATCGGCCGCCGCCTGGTCCAGGATCCAGTCGCGGAAGGCGGCGATCTTGCGCACGCGGCGGCGCTCGACCGGATAGGCCAGCCAGTAGCCGCCGCCATAATATGCGGTGATGTCGAAGGGCGCGATCAGCCGACCCTGGGCGATCTCCTGGGCGAAGAAGATCGGCGAGCCCAAGGCGAAGCCCTGATCGGCCAGGGCGCTGGCCACCTCCAGCGCCTGGGCGTCGGCCGACAGGCGCGGCGGGGCGCGATCGTCGCGGGGATCGACATCGGCCGCCTCGAACCAGCGCACCCAGAAGTCCGGCGAGCCGATGCGCGGGGCGTGCAGCAGGTCGGCCGGGCGCTTTATTCCGCCCGACCGGGCCAGCACCGTCGGCGTGCACAGCACGGTCTGGACCGAGGGGATCAGGAAGTGCGCCTCCATGCCGGGCCAGTCGCCGCCGCCGGCGCGCAGGGCCAGGTCGAACGGCTCGCGCTGCAGGTCGACCACCCGGCTTGAGGCGTCCAGCCGAACGGCGATGCGGGGATGGGCGATCTGGAAGCCGCCCAGGCGCGGCGCCAGCCACTGGCCGCCCACGCTCTGGACGGTGGTGATCGACAGAATCCCTTCCTCGGCGTCGACCAGGTCGGACACGGCGGTGCGCAGGACGCTCATCGCCTCGCTGGCGGCGCGCGACAGCCGCTCGCCGGCCGGGGTCAGGGTCACCTCGCGGGGCAGGCGGGTGAACAGCGGCTGGTCCAGGCGCTGCTCCAGGGCCTTCACCTGCCAGCTGACGGCGGCCTGGCTGACGCCCAGTTCGTCGGCGGCGCGGGTGAAGCTCTTCAGGCGCGCGGCGGCCTCGAAGATCCGGATGGCGCTGAGCGGCAGGCTGGCGAGGATGTCTGGCATAAGTAACGCTTATGATTAGGCAAGGAAGCCGCGTTTGTCACCTAACGATGTTCGCGAGAAATTCCCATCATCGTAACGCTGAGGAGGCGACGGTGATGGACGAAGCGATCAAGACCCATAAGGAAACCACGTTCGGCTGGGTGCTGGCGATCCAGGAGATCGTCGCGGCTTGGCGCGCTTGGCTGGGCCGCCTGGCGCGCAAGCAGGCGGCCGAGGCCACGCGGACCGCGTCGCGCCGCCCGATGGCCCCGCGCTGAGCGAACATCGATCTTCCAGGCGCGCGCGACTCGGCTATGGGTGGCGCGAAAGGGCGGCGCTCGCCGAGCGACCGGCCCGCCGGGGGAGACGTCGATGTTGCAGGATCGTGGTCGCGCCTGGGCCAGGGCGGGGGCGCCGATGATCGCGGCGCTGGGCGTCAGCCTGGCCTTCGGGATCGGCGTCGTCCGCGCCGAAGAGAACAGCTGCCAGTTCCGCAACGGCCCCGCCCACCTGGGCGTCCAGCCCGGACCCGCGCCGGCCAATATCGACGGCCTGGCCTGGAAGGTTTCGTTGGGCGGCCCGATCGTCGCCAGCCCGATCCTGTGCGACGGCGTCCTCTATGTGGGGGCCAAGGACGGCGGCCTCCACGCGGTGGAGCCGGCGACCGGCAAGACCCGCTGGCGCTTCGTCGCCGACGCCCCGGTCACCGCCAGCGCCGCGATCGCCGATGGCCTGGCCTATTTCCAATCGGACGCGGGCACGATCTACGCGGTGCGGACAGCCGACGGAAAGCCGGCCTGGAGCCGCAAGACCGGCGCCGACCTGCCGTTCATGAACTACAAGCCCGGCGTCGACTTCTGGGACTACTGGACCTCGTCGCCCCTGGTCGCCGACGGTGTCGTCTATATCGGCGGCGGCGACGGGGTGGTGCGGGCGCTGGACGCGCGAACGGGCCGGGTGATCTGGACCTACGCCACGCGCGGCCGGGTGCGGGCGACGCCGGCCACCGACGGCAAGCGGATCTATGTCGGCAGCTTCGACGGCGCGATGTACGCCCTGGACCGCGCCGACGGGACGCTGGCCTGGTCGTTCCAGACCGAGGGCAACAGCGATTTCAAGATCGGCTCGATCCAGTCCTCGGCCGCCGTGGCCGACGGCAAGGTGCTGTTCGGCAGCCGCGACTACCGCCTCTACGCCCTGGACGCCCAGACCGGGAAGCCGGCCTGGATCGCGCCGCACAAGGGCTCGTGGGTGATCGGCTCGCCGGCCGTGATCGATGGCAAGGCCTGCGTCGGCAGTTCGGACTGGAAGGTCGTCCAGTGCGTCGACCTGAAGACCGGCCAGGAGCTGTGGCGGGTCGAGGTGGGCGCGCCGGCCTTCTCCTCCCCGGCGGTCGTCGGCCAGACCCTGGCCGTGGCCACCCTGGGCGGGTTGCTCTGGCAACTGAACCTGGCCGACGGGAAGACCGTGTCCGGCTTCGGCAGCGACGGTCGGCTGATCGGCACGGCCTGGATCGAGGGCGGCGCGATCTATGTCGGGTCCGAGAACGGGACGCTGTACGCGCTGACGGCGGAGGGGAAGTAGGGGGAGGGCGGGCGGTTCCAAAACGCTCACAAACAGCTCGTCATCCCGGGCCTTGTGCCCGGGACCCCGCTATCCGCCGCAAGTGCGGGAGCGTGGCGCGCCAGCGCGCCACTTCACTTCACCGTCAGCTGAACCAGGGATCCCGGGCACAGGGCCCGGGATGACGGAGCAAGGGAAGGTCGGGCCAGGGCGACGGCGCTGCCCAGGCTCAATCCTCCCGCTTAGCCCCGTCCAGGTCCCGCTTCAGCTTCTCCGCCCGGGCCGCGTCCAGGGTCTTGTCGGCCTTGGTGCGGCCGAACTTGGCGCGGTTCTCGGCGGCCTTGGTCTTGGCGTCGGTCTTGGCCTTGGCCTTGCGGGCCTGGTTCAGGTTGAGGATTTCGGCCATGGCCTAGCCCTTCTTCTTCGGTCCAGCGGGGGGCGGCGTCGCCGGCCGCAGGATCAGCGTCGACTGCAGGCGTAGGGTCTCGCCCTTCTTCAGCACGAACGGCGCCCGTCCTGGGAAGACGCAGTTCTGCATCGACAGTTCCTTGCGCAGGATCCAGCGGGTGATCGGCGCGCCGTTGGCCCTGCAGGCCAGGCCCACCGTCCAGGCCGGCGCGCCGTCGCCCGCGGTCCAGGCGAAGCCCATGGCCTTGCCGGCCTCGACCGGTCCGACGGCCGGGGTCACGGTCTTGCCGCCCGAGCCGAAGTTCAGGCGGTCGGGCTTGATCAGCCGCACCGAGAAGCCGCCATAGCCCTTGGCGTCGTCGCTGCCGCCCAGGGCCAGGGTGTCGCTGCGGGCGGTGATAACGGTGTCGAAGTCGATGCGCCGCGCGCCGTCCTTCAGCGGGTAGACGCGGACCTTGGTGGTCTCGCGGGCCACATAGTTCACCTCGGGCGTGGAATTGACGATCCAGTCGGCGTTGACCACCAGGGTCCCGCCGCCGGCCGCGTCGCCCTTGAAGCGCTTTTCGCGGACGTTGAAGGTCAGGCCCTTCATGAACCAGCCGTCGGCGACGTTTTTCCCGTCGACCAGCACCTGGTGCCAGCTCCAGAACGCGCCGCGCTGGTGCAGGTGGTCGGCGGGCCGGTCCTCGGTCAGCACCGCGCCGTCGGGCGCCCAGATCGGGTGGACGTAGTTCAGCCGCCCCGGCTCGCGGGGATCGGCGGCGGCCGTGCGGTAGAACAGGACGCTCTTGCCGCCGTCGGTGATGGTCACGCCGTCGGCCGCGAACACCGCATCGACCCGGGGCAGGGGCGTGACGGGGGGCGGGGCGGGCGCCGGAGCGGTTTCGGGCGCCGCCGGGGCGGCCGCCGCCGCGACGGGCGCGGCCTCCGCCGCCTGGGCCCAGGCGGTTCCCGTCCAGGCCGTCGCGCCGGTCACGACGAGCAGGGCGGCGAGCGGTCGGATCATCGGTGTTTCCTCAGGCGGGGACGGTGGTCTTCCGAGTGATAGCCAGGAACGCGACCCGCGCAAAGTCGCAACCTTGACTAGAACATAAAGCGAACACTTCGCATCCGCAAGTCCGTTGGAAACTGCGCTGCGGGCTCGGCCGTTGCCCTCCCGAACGTCCATCAAAAGGAGGATCCCCATGATCGACGCCTCGCAACTCCGCGAACATCTGGAAGTGGTCGGCTCGGACGGCGGCCACGTCGGCCGCGTGGACCACGTGGTCGGCGGCGAGATCGAGCTGGCCAAGCTGGACCTGGGCGGCGGGCTCAAGCACCACCTGATCCCGATCACCTGGGTCGACCATGTCGACGAGGACGGCGTGCACCTGAACCTGACCAAGGACGACGCCAAGGCCCGCTGGCGCGAAAAGCACTAGGTCGCGCGCCGCAAGCCGTTCGCGGCAAGCCGATTGACAGCTTGGCCGCGCTGACCGATCCCTCGCCCCGCAACGGGTGAGGGATCGCGCATGTACCAGCTCTACTACAGCCCCGGCACGGCCAGCCTGGCGGTGCACTGGATGCTGATGGAGATCGGCGCGCCCTTCGAGCTGGTCCTGACCGACACGGCCACCGGCGCCCAGAAGCATCCCGACTATCTGAAGCTCAATCCCAGCGGCGTGGTGCCGACCCTGATCGTCGACGGCGCGCCCGTCTGCGAGGTGGCGGCGATCCTGATGCTGCTGGCCGAGCGCCATGCCGAGGCGAGCCTGGCCCCGGCGGCCGGCGCGCCCGGGCGGGCCGCCTATCTGCAGTGGATGGTCTATCTGGCCAACACGGTGATGCCGGCCTTCCGCGTGTGGTTCTATCCGCACGAGCCGGCAGGCGAGGACGGGGCCGAGGCGGCCACGGCCGCGTCGCGGGCGCGACTGGAAGCGATCTGGGACCGCATCGACGCCCATCTGGCCCGCCAGGATGGTCCCCATATGCTGGGCCAAGGGTTGTCGGCCGTGGACGTCCTGGCGACCATGCTGATGCGCTGGTCGCGCAACATGCCCAGGCCCGCGACCGAGTGGCCCCACATCGCCCGCTACCTGTCCCGCATGCGCGCCATGCCGTCGCTGCGCGAGGTCCATGCCCGCGAGGGGCTGACGGACTGGATCGACGGCTAGGACTTTCGGGCTAGGCGGCGGCCCGCGCCAGCGGCTTGCGCCAGGGCGCGATCACCGCCGCCAGGGCCAGCAGGGTCAGGTTCACGCCCAGCGAGACGCCGCCGAAGGCCAGTCCGCCGAACTTCACGGCCTGGACGACGACGACCGCCGCCAGGATCACGCTGGTGGCGATCCGTAGGCTGACGATCCAGAAGCGGGCGTCCTTGACCGCCACGGCGGCGGCGACCAGCACGGCCAGCGGCGCCCAGAACGTCCAGACCGGCGGGACCTTCAGCGCCAGCTGCAGGGCGGCCGACAGGGCCAGGGTCGCGGTCGAACCCCAGACGATGGCCGCCCAGGCCTTCTCCAGGCGCTCGGCGGGACGGCCCCGGTCACGGCGGCGGGTCAGCCAGATGGTCACGCCGCTGCTGGTGACCACGCACAGGGCCGCGCCCAGCAGGCCGTAGGCGATCTTGACCGGCAGGCCGCCGAACGAGCCGAAGTGCAGCGGATAGGACGAGGCGAAGACCTGCTTGCCCAGGCCGTCGTCCGACAGGCCCAGCTTCCTGGTCATGCGGCCCTGGACGTCGAAGGTGTAGCGCTCGGCGTAGATCAGCCGCTTGGGCATCAGGGCGTTGACCTCGACCAGCTGGCCCCTGGTGCCCAGGGCGGTCAGCGAGATCAGGGTCGGCTTCAGGTCCGGCTTGCCGTCGAACCAGGCCAGGGTGGCGACCAGGTCGGGGAAGGGGGCGGGCGCCGGGTCGGCCTTGGGGACCTCGCCGTAGATCGGGGCCGTGACCTTGGCGACGTCGCCCTTGGTCGTCACCCCGGCCACCGCGAACAGCAGCAGGGTGGCCAGGCCGATATAGGCCCCGGTCCAGGCGACCACGAGGTGGAACGGCGCGCCCCAGACGCTGAGGCGGTTGTGCAGGTCGGCCTGGGACAGCCGCTTGGCGCCGGCCCAGCGGAAGGCGAAGGCGTCGCGGAAGATCTTGGGGTGGGCCAGGAAGCCGGAGACGATCAGGCCGGTCAGGGCCGCGCCGACCAGGCCCACCACGATCAGGCCGATCGTCTCGGTTAGGTGCAGATAGATGTGCAGGTGCTCGAGGAAATGCGCCCAGGGCGCGCTGGCCTCGCCGGCGATCCGGCCCTGGGCGTCGGCCACGAACACCTGCTCGCCGACGAAGGCGTGGAGGCGCGGCATGTCCGGCGTGGGCAGGCCCATATAGACGACGCCGGCCTTGGGATGGGCCTTGGTGATGGCCTCGGCGAAGGCCTGGACGGCCTGCGGGCTGGCGACGGTCTGGGTCGGGGCGGCGGGTTCTTCCCACAGCTTCAGCTCGTTGAGGAAGACGGCGACCGTGCCCGACAGGCAGACGATGTAGATCAGGGCGGCGGCCACGAGGCCCAGGCCCGAATGGCCCGACAGCACGGTGCGCACGAAGGCCGGCGGGACCTTGGGCCAGATCGACGGGCGGTTTGCCGGTTCGGTCTTCTCGGCGGTTTCGGGCGGCGTGGCGGCGTCCATGGCGATGTTCCTAGTGCGGCCGCAGGACGACGGCGAGGGCGCAGACGGCGGTGAAGGCGACCAGGATCGCCGTGGTGCGCAGCAGCTTGCGGTCGGCGCAGGTCCAGACCATCGCCCCGGCCAGCACCAGGGGCGCACCGAAGGCGGCGGTGACCAGCTTGTCTGCCGGGGCGCCGGGCGTCCACAGCGCCATGGCGACGCCGGAGGCGACGGCCGCGGCGGTCGAGACCGGCAGGGCCAGCAGCACGGTGGCGACGGTGCGGGGCCAGGTGGTGGCCGGACCGGTGGCGGGGTCGGCGCCGCCCGCCGTGGCGCGGATCGGCTTGGCCTTCTTGCCGTGCGGCAGGGTCCAGCGACCGCTGACGACGATGAAGACGGTGGCGGCGACGGCGACCAGCAGGGTCGAGATCGCCACGCCGCGGTCCCCGCCGGCCCAGGGCCCCAGCAGGGCGGCGGCGACGACGAGCAGGGCCCAGCCGCCGGCGATCAGCCCGCCGCGCGGCTTGGGATTGCGCTTCCAGGCCAGCCACAGCAGCCAGACGCCGACGGCGACCGCCAGGGTCGCCGTCCAAGCCAGAGCGATCTGGAGCGTCGGGGTCATGGCTACCAGCTGCGCTTGAGGCCGACCTGGACGGTCCGCTGCTCGCCGAACCAGCACCAGTCGGCCGAGTAGCACGACGAGACGTAGCGCTTGTCGAACAGGTTGGTGGCGCTGCCGGTGGCCTGCCAGCCCTCGAGCGACGGGCTCAGCTTGCTCAGCTCGTAGCTCAGGGTCAGGTCGACCAGGGTGTAGGAGGGCGACTTGAACGAGTTGATGTTGTCGCCCCAACTGGGGCCGACGTAGCGGACGCCCAGGCCGCCGGCCAGGCCGTCCAGCGCGCCGGGGAAGTCGTAGTCGACGAAGGCCGAGGCGGTCTTCTCGGCGACGCCCACCGGGGTCAGGCCCAGCAGGCCGTCATTGCTCTTGGTGTACTCGACGTCCAGCTTGGTGGCCGCGGCGGTCACCTTCAGGCGGTCGGTCAGCTTGGCCCGGCCCTCGAACTCGACGCCGCGCGAGCGCAGTTCGCCGCCCTGGACGCTGAAGTTCGGGTGCACGGGGTCGGCGGTCAGGGCGTTCTTGCGGTTGATCTCGAAGGCGGCGAGCGTGGCGTAGATGCGCTTGTCCGGGGACTCGTACTTCAGACCGGCCTCGACCTGGTCGCCGGTGACCGGGTCGAACGGCTTGCCGGAGAAGTCGGTCTGGCCCTGGGGCTCGAACGACTGTGACCAGCTGGCGTAGGGCGCGAAGCCGTTGTCGAAGTGGTAGAGCACGCCGACGCGGGCGGTGGTCTTGCCCTGGTCGATCGTGGTCGGGAAGGGCGTGGCGCCCAGGGCCAGGGTCTCCTGCTTGACGTCGTCGCGGCGCAGGCTGACCAGCGCTACCAGGTTGCCGTACTTGATCTGGTCCTGGGCGTAGTAGCCGATCTGCTCCTGCTTGATGCGGCTGTCGGAGGCGTAATAGCCGTTACCCGCCACGCGCGGATCCAGGATCGTCTGGCCGTAGACCGGCGCGAAGATGTCCAGGTTCGGGGCCGTGCCCAGGCCGAACTGCACCTTGGCCATCATGTGCTGGTAGTCGACGCCCAGCAGCACGTCGTGGGTCAGGGCGCCGGTGGCGAAGTGGGCGCTCAGCTGGTTGTCGACCGCGAAGCCGTCGTTGCTCTCCAGCGAGGCCGCCGTGCCGCGGGTCAGGGTGCGGTTGTCGGCCAGCAGGCCGGCGGCGTAGACCGACTCGTAGTTGGCCTCGACTCGGGTGTAGCGAAGGTTCTGGTGGACGGCGAAGACGTCGTTGAACCGGTGCTCGGCCAGGTAGCCGATCTGGGCCTGGGTGCGGTTGTAGGCCTCGAAGTTCGGGTCGCCGTCGTAGAAGTCCGGCTCCAGCTGGCCCAGCGGGTTGGCGAAGGCCGAGCCCTTGGACGGGGCCGAGCCGTAGGAGTTGGACTTCGGGTCGTGCTGGTAGCGGCCCAGGACGGTCACGGTTGTGGCGTCGTCGGGACGCCAGGTGAACGACGGCGCGACCAGGATGCGTTCGTACTCGGTGGTCTGGGCCTGGCCGTCGCCCTGACGGTAGATGGCCAGCAGGCGGTAGGTGTAGCGCGGATCGCCGGCGATCGGGCCGGTGGTGTCGATCGAGGCGTCGACCAGGTCGCGGCTGCCGACGCGGACCTCGAACTCGCCGCCGGCGACCTCCTTGGGGGTCTTCGAAACGAAGTTCAGCAGGCCGCCGGGCGGCGAGTTGCCGTACAGCACCGAAGCCGGGCCCTTGAGGATCTCGATGCGCTCGACCGAGGCGGCGTCGACCTGGGCGTCGGCGTACCAGCCCGGATACTGGCTGGACAGGCCGTCCAGGAAGGTGGTGGTGACGTCGAAGCCGCGCAGCTTGAACTGGTCGTAGCGGGTGACCGAGCCGCCGCGGGTCTCGGGCGTGACGCCGGCCACGTAGCGCATGGCCTGGTTCAGCGAGGTCAGGCCCAGCTGGTCGATCTTCTCGCCAGTGATGATCGAGACCGACTGGGGCGTCTCGACCAGCGGGGTGGCCAGCTTGCTGGCGGTCGAGCCGACGGTGTCGTGGGCGCGGGCCGTGACGGTGACGCCCTCGACCGAGGTCTTGTCGTCGGCCGGAGCCTCCGCCGCCATCACGGACAGGGGAACGGCGGTCGCCAGCAGGGCGAGCAGCAGGGCTTTGGACTTCACGACGACCTCAAACGCTAGTGAGACTTATTCTTAATCGCGCTGCTTAAGGTGAGGCTCGTTCAGTTGCAAGTCATTCTCATCACGTAAGGTCATATAAATGGGCGCGCGCGGTCGCGGCCCTTATCGGCCCGACTTCAGGCTCTGCTCCATCCGGGTGTTCAGGTCCTGGAAGGATCGCACCAGGTCGTCGCACGACGCCTTGTCCGCCTCGCACAGGACCTGCATCCGCAGCGACGTCCCGCCGTCGACCTCCACGGCCTGGCGTTTCACCGCCGCCGGATAGGCCGGATGGCCGGGCGGCGCGAACGACCAGACCGCGCTCGACGCCTCGTCGAAGGCGACTGTCCAGCCGTCGCGGGTCGAGAATTCGATGTCCTTGCGCCGGTGCAATCCTTCCAGGGCGGCGGCGACCGTGGCGTAGCCGATGGTGCTTTCGGTCGCCTCGGGAAGGGGCGCGTTGACTTGGGGCGCGTCGGTTTGGGACGCCGCGAAGTTCGGGCAGTTGGCCGACAGGCGCGCCCAGGTGGCGTCCAGTTCGGCTTTCGAAGACTTCTGGGCGGTGGCGTTGTCGATATAGTTATCTTCCTGGCGCATGACGTGGAACACGCCGCCGGTCGCGGGCTGGTGCAGGATCAGATAGCCGCAATGGCGATCCACCCGCTGGAAGCGGCTGACCAGGTCGATCGCCGCATAGACGCCGGGATAGGGCGCGGCGGACGGATCCTTGCTCCAGGTGACAGTGGTGATGCGTCGTTCGACGACATCGCCCGCGTCGGCCCTGAAGCGGTCCGCGGTACGGGAAAACGCGTCATAGGGAAGCTGGCTCTGGTGCTCCTTGGTCAGGAACCCATAGGCTTCCCGGGTTCTGCCGCCATCAAGGGCCGCCAGGAAAGCGGCTACGGTCTTGCGCGCCGCGTCTTCCTGTTCTGTGGACGGGATCCAGCCGGGGGCCGAGTCCGAGCTCACATTGACCTGACGGGACGCGCCGGAAGCCGGAGCCAGTGCGTGTGCGGCCCCGACCGGCGTCGCCGAAAGGAGCGCGGCGAAGGTCACGAGGAGGACAGTCGAAGGCTTGGACATAAGGCCAAGCTACACCGTGGGTTGGGCGAGGCAACCGCCCGTGGTCCTCCCCCGCGACCGCCTAGCGCTGGGCCAGGGCGCCGGCGAAGTCGATCACGCACATGGAGCCGTAGGCGCGGTGCGGGCCGCAGGCCACGCCGGCCAGCTGGTAGCCGGTGGCGAAGATGTTGCGGCGGTGGCCGCGGCCCGGCACGCCGCTGTCGATGATCAGTTGGCGGACGACGTCGCGGGGATCGTCGTAGCCGTACGAGATGTTCTCGGCCGACACGCCGGCCCAGACGCCCTGGCCGCGCAGGCGCTGGCCCAGGCCGCCGGCCGCGCCGTGGCCGACGTCGCCCCGCGCGCCCTGGGCGGCGGTGTGCTGGTAGGCGGCCGCGGCGATGCGCCGGTCGTCCTTCAGCGGGGGCAGGGGAGACTGGCGCTCCAGGAATTCGATGGCGTCCGCGACGGCGGCGGGATCGTCGGCGTCGCGGAGCTCGCGGCGCAGTTCGCGAGCGTATTCGGCGGGCCGGGCGCGGGCGAAGTTCATCTCGTCCAGCACGGCCTCGTCGAGGCGGGTGGAGGTCAGGGACGCCGATCGGGCGGCGGGCGTCAGGACAAGCAGAAGCAGGCCGGCGAGCGCCGGGACGAAGGCCATGCGGCCGGAAATGCGCATGCGCGCTCCCCGTGAATCAGACGCCCCCGGGTCTGACCTAGCATGCTCCGTCGATGCGTGCAGTCGCGCGGAATGTCGCGGCGAGCCTTTCGCTCAGCGAGGATCGCCCGGCGGCTTGGAAGCGGCTTCGGCGGCCTTGGCGGCGGCCTTTTCGGCGGCCTTCTGTGCGGCCTTTTCGGCCTTCAGCCGATCGCGTTCCTGACGTTCGAAGGCGTAGTTGGGCGTGCGCGGCATGACGAGGGTCTCCCTGTTCCGCTAGGAACGCGGCCAGGGGGAAACGGTAGCGCGGATCGAATTGGATTTACAGCCGTCATCCTCGCCGGAGGGCGAGAATGACGGCCGCGGAGGCTCAGGCGCCTATTTCACGCTGGCGCAGAAGCGCTGGATGCGCGCGCAGGCGTCTTCCAGCACGTCGTTGCTGGTGGCGTAGCTGATGCGGAAGAACGGCGACAGGCCGAACGCCGCGCCGTGCACCACGGCCACGCCCTCGGCTTCCAGCAGTTCGCCGGCGAAGTCCTCGTCGGTCTCGATGACCTTGCCCGACGGCGCGGTCTTGCCGATCAGGCCGGCGCACGACGGATAGACGTAGAACGCGCCTTCCGGGGTGGGGCAGTGCAGGCCGGTGGCCTGGTTCAGCATCGACACGACCAGGTCTCGGCGCTCCTGGAACAGCTTGGCGTTCGGCTTGATGAAGTCCTGCGGGCCGTTCAGGGCCTCCAGCGCCGCCCACTGCGAGATAGAGCAGGGGTTGGACGTGGTCTGGCTGATCATCTTGCCCATGGCCTTGATCAGCGCTTCCGGGCCGGCCGCGTAGCCGATCCGCCAGCCGGTCATCGAATAGCCCTTCGAGACGCCGTTCATCGTCAGTGTACGGTCGTAGAGCTTGGGCTCGACCTGGGCGATGGTGGTGAACTCGAAGTCGTCGAACACCAGGTGCTCGTACATGTCGTCGGTCAGCACCCAGACCTGCGGGTGGCGCAGCAGGACCTCGGCGATGGCCTTCAGCTCGGCGCGCGTGTAGGCGCCGCCCGAGGGGTTGGACGGGCTGTTGATGATCAGCCACTTGGACTTGGGCGTGATCGCCGCTTCCAGCGCTTGCGGCGTGATCTTGAAGCCGCTCTCGGCGGTGGTCTCGACCGAGACGGGCGTGCCGCCGGCCAGCAGGGTCATGTCGGGATACGACACCCAGTACGGGGCGGGGATGATGACCTCGTCGCCCGGGTTCAGGGTGGCGACCAGGGCGTTGTAGATCACCGGCTTGCCGCCCGGAGCGACGTGGACCTGGCTCGGATTGTAGTCCAGGCCGTTCTCGCGCTTGAACTTGGCGCAGATGGCGGCCTTCAGCTCGGGCATGCCGTCCGGGTCGGTGTACTTGGTCTTGCCGGCCTTGATGGCCGCGATGGCGGCGTCCTTGATGTTGTCGGGGGTGTCGAAGTCCGGCTCGCCCGCGGACAGGGCGATGATGTCACGTCCAGCCGCCTTCAGGGCGCGCGCCTTGGCGCTGATCGCGATGGTGGCGGACGGGGCGATGCGCCGCAGGGCGGCGGACTCGAGCGACATGGTTCAGGACTCCCCTGGGAGGACGTGGACTCGAAAGCCCGGTTTCAGGATTGCGGCGGTCTTTACGCCCGCGCTTGCCGCGGTGCAACGCAACAAAGGGCCGAAAGCGTGGGGTTCTTGCGCGTTTCGAACACTCAAGGTACCGCTATCATACAAATACGAGAGGCCGCGCCGCAGGGCGGGCGGTCCAGGAGGAAACGACCAGCATCGTCCGCCGTCGGCGGGGGATCGACGCACGCCGCGTCTCATGAAGGGGGAAACATGACGAAGATCGCGATCCTGGCCGCCGTGGCGGCGCTGAGCCTGTCCGCCGCCGCGCCGCCGGCGGCCCGCGCGGCCGAGCCGGCCGCCCAGGGCATCATGAAGTACGCCATCAACAAGCCGTCCGTGGCCTGGAACGTCTACGGGCCCGGCCAGACCAATGCGCCGGTCAAGGACAAGGCGGTGGTCGGCGGGAACGGCGTGCGGGTCCAGGTCACGTCGCCGACGCCGGACAAGCCCTGGGACAGCGCCGCCGGCCAGGCCGTCAACGGCAAGATCGCCAAGGGCGACATCGTCACCATCGCCTTCTGGGCCAAGGCCGAGCCGGTGGACGGCGGACCGGCGACGGCCAACATCACCTCGGTGCGTGTCCAGCAGGCGGCCGAGCCCTGGGGCGGGATCGTCGAGGGCAAGGTCGCGGTCACCAGCGGCGACTGGCAGATCTACACGGTCAGCGGCCGCGCGAGCATGGACGCCGACAAGGGCGGGGCGGGCGTCGCCCTGCACCTGGGCTCGGCCAAGCAGACCGTGGTGCTGGGCCCGCTGTTCGTGCTGGACTTCGGCCCGAACTACGACCCGTCGATGGCGGCGAAGTAGGGCTACTTCCCGGCCGCCCGCATGTGGTCGATGAACGCCGTCAGGTGCCGGCCCAGATAGGCCAGGGTCTTTTCGTCGATCACCTGGCCGTTCTCGATCTTGGTGTGGGCCTGGCCGACCAGCATCTCGCTGAGCGGCCAGTACTCGGCCGAGACCTTGCGCAGCGACTGGCGCAGGGCGTCCTGGCCGCGGACCGTGCCGGTGACGCCCGGCGAGGCGCCGACGATGCACGCGGTCTTGCCCGCCAGGGCGGAAGGCGAGCCGCGCGAGGCCCAGTCGATGGCGTTCTTCAGCCCGCCCGTGATCCCGCCGTTGTATTCGGGGCAGGCCAGCAGCAGGGCGTCGGCGCCGCGGATGGCGTCCTTCCAGGCCGTGACCGGCTCGGGGTCGCCCTGGTCCTCGACGTCCTGGTTGAACAGCGGCAGGTCGTGCAGGCGGAAGATCTCGATCGTCACGCCCTCGGGCGCGCATTCCTGGGCGGTGCGCAGCAGGGCGGTGTTGAACGAGGCGGCCCGCAGGCTGCCGGAGACGCCGAGAAGTTTCATGGAAAAGGCTCCGCCGCTGATGGCGCGAACCTAGTCAGCGTCGCCGCGGAACGAAAGCTGGATCAGGCGGTCAGGACGGTCCGCATCGCGGTTTCGCCCAGGCTGCTCCCGAGACCGCTCACCTGCGCCTCGACATGGGTCCACAGGCGCTCCAGGTCGCGGGCGGCAGGGCTGTCCGGCTCGTGCTCGGCCACGCAGCGGCCTTGCGCCATCGCCTTCTGGAAGGCCTCGCGCGAGCGCAGGCCGTGCGGGGCCAGCGGCAGGCCGCAGAACCGCAGGGCCTCCATGATCTCGGGGAAGGCCACCGGGGCCACTTCGGGCCGGTTGGTGTGGGCCTGGTTCAGCACTACCAGCCCGCCCTTGCCCAGGCGCCGGACCGCTTCGGCGGTGCGCACGATCGGGGCCAGGTCGAGGAACGAAGGGCGACCCGCCACCAGGCAGAAGTCGGCGACGTTCACCGCCTGGGCGACGTCGGCCTCGGGCGCGGCGGGGGTGTCGATGAACAGGTAGTCGTAGCCCTCGCGCATGGCGTTGGACTTGGTCATGAACAGCTTGCCGGCGGTGATCTCGGCCAGGGCCGGCCCCGGTGCGGGACGAGCCCGCAGGGCGTCCGACGCGGACCGCTGCGGGTCCATGTCGGCCAGCAGAACCCTGTGACCGGCCAGATAGGCCATCAGCGCCAGGTTGACGGCCAGGGTGGTCTTGCCCGATCCGCCCTTTCGGGAAAGCACAGTAATTGTCTTCACGACGTGCACTCTTTGCCCATACCGAGCGACTGGAGGCCGCAAGGTTCCCCAAGGTGGCCAAGTGTTATGGTCAAGATGTAAACAGAACTTCAACCTGCGGATTATCTGGCGTTTACGGTAAAATTGCTACAAACCATTGGCCTTGCTGCGAAAATGCCGCAGCGGTGACAGGTTCAGCCGGCGCGGGCGTCGCGTCCGCGGCCGTCCAAGGCCAGCAGGGCGGCCACGTGGCTCCACAGGCGGTCGATTTCCTGGGCGGCCGGGGCCTGCGGATCCCACTCGGCGACCGACAATCCCCGGGCGATCGCCTGCTGGTAGATCGCCCGCGACCGCAGCCCGACCGGGGCGATGGGCAGGCCGCAGAAGCGCAGGGCCTCGATGGCCTGCTGCACGCTGGCCGGCTCCAGTCCCGAGCGCCTGGACGGCGCCTGGTTCAGCACGATCAGCCCCGCCTTGCCCAGGCGCCGGACCATCTCGGCCGAGCGCGCCACCGAGGCGATGTCGAGGAAGGTCGGCCGGCAGACCAGCACGCACAGGTCGGCCGAATTGACCGCCACGGCCACGTCGGCGTCCGGCGCGGCGGGGGTGTCGATCAGCATCACGTCGTAGGCGTCGTGCACGGCTTGCGACCGGGTCTGGAACAGCTTGCCGGCGTTGATCTCGGCCAGGCCGGGGCCGGGCTCGGCGCGGGTCCGCAAGGCGTCGGACGCCGAGCGCTGCGGGTCGAGGTCGGCCAGCAGGGTCTTCCAGCCCGCCAGGTGGGCGGTGAGGCCCAGATTGATCGACAGGGTCGTCTTGCCGGCCCCGCCCTTGCGGGAGATCACAGCCAGGGTCTTCACGTGGGACGCTCCCCCCAACGCATCCCGTACAGAGCGCTTTCCGCAAGGTCGGGAGCCTGTGGATAACTTAGCCGCGCCTTACGACAGCTTCGCAACGGGAATGTCGCCTCGCGGGAAACTTAACCTTGCCGCGGACCCGTCCCACGGGAAGCTTGACGAGAAAATGAGCGGCCGATGGGCGATTTGCGTCCGCGGCGTGCTTGACCGGGCGTTGGGCATGGGCGAGGCAGGCGCATGCTTCGTCGCCTGATCGACTTCTTCACCAACATGGACGCCAAGGCCTGGCGCACGGTCGCGGTGTCGTTCGTGCTGTTCGGCGGGGTGGGCGTGGTCTTCCTGTTCGGGGCCCAGCTGCTGGGCCTGAACGGCGAGGTGACGGTCGAGCAGTGGCTGGGCGCGGCGCACGGGCCCTGGGCCCTGCCGGTCGCGGTCAGCGCCTTCGCGGTCCTGGCCTTCATCGGCGTGCCCCAGTTCGTGCTGATCGCGGCGGCGGTGGTGGCCTTCGGGCCCTGGACCGGTTTCGCCTACAGCTGGATCGGCACCCTGGTCTCGTCCCTGGTCGGGTTCTGGCTGGGGCGGGCGTTCGGGGGGCGGCTGCTGAAGGACCTGGCCGGCGACGGCGTGGCCAAGTTCATGAAGCTGATCGGCCGCAACGGCTTCCTGGCCAGCCTGATCGTGCGCCTGGTGCCCTCGGCGCCGTTCATCGTCGTCAACATGGCGGCCGGCGTCACGCCGATGAAAATCCGCGACTTCGCCGCCGGGACCGCCGTCGGCATCATCCCGAAGATCGCCCTGACCGCCTTCGCCGGCAATTCGATCGTCCAGGCCCTGAAGGGCGGCGGCAAGCAGCACATCGTGATGCTGGTGATCGCCGTCGCGGTTTGGATCGGCGCCGGCCTGATCGCCCGGAACTGGCTGAAGAAGCGCGAGGAAGCGGCGGACTAGGCGAGGGCGGTTCGCGCGTCTCGGCGCGATCTCCGGGGCGTTTGACGCGTGAACCTCGCCAAGTCGTGGTTGAGTTGACCCGGTGCCCCACCCGTGCGGGTGAAAACTTGCTCCGCATGCGGCGAATTGATCGATTAACGCAAAATGCTTGCCGCTTTTCGGGGCGCTGTGTAGAAAGCGAACCATGAACGTCGCGCGCCAACTGCTTTCGCTTCGGCTTACCAACCCCTGGGCGCTCTAGGGGCCGCGCATCGTCGTGGCCGGGCGCGCAGGGGATGACTGACCCAATCGCCGCCCGCACGCAGACACCTTCCGACGAGTAGATCCCATGAGCTCCGTATCGCCCGCCGCTTTTGAAAAGCGCGACAACGTCGTCATTTTCGACACCACCATGCGCGACGGCGAGCAATCGCCCGGCGCCTCGATGTCGCATGACGAGAAGCTGGAACTGGCCAAGATCCTCGAGGAGATGGGGGTCGACGTCATCGAGGCCGGCTTCCCGATCGCCTCGAACGGCGACTTCGAAGCGGTCCGCGAGATCGCCAAGATCGTCAAGAACTCCACCATCGCCGGCCTGTGCCGCGCCCACCAGGTGGATATCGACAGGTGTGCGGAGGCCCTGAAGGGCACGCAGCGCGGCCGCATCCACGTGGTGATCGCCACCAGCGACCTGCACATGAAGCACAAGCTGCAGATGGAGCCGGACGCCGTCATCGACGTGATCGCCCGCTCGGTCGGCCACGCCCGCAACCTGCGCGACGACGTCGAGTGGTCGGCAGAGGACGCCACCCGCAGCGACCGCCAGTTCCTGCGCCGCGCCATCGAGACCGCCATCAAGGCCGGCGCCACGACGATCAACCTGCCCGACACCGTCGGCTACACCTATCCGTCCGAATACGCCGACCTGTTCAAGTGGATGGTCGAGAACGTCGACGGCGCCGACCGGGTGGTCTTCTCGACCCACTGCCACAACGACCTGGGCCTGGCCGTGGCCAACAGCCTGGCCGGCGTGCAGGGCGGGGCGCGCCAGGTGGAGTGCGCGATCAACGGCCTGGGCGAGCGGGCCGGAAACGCCGCCCTGGAAGAGATCGTCATGGCCCTGAAGGTGCGCGGCGACCGCCTGCCGTTCCAGACGGGCATCGACACCACCCACATCACCCGCGCCAGCCGCTACGTCTCGGCCATCACCGGCTTCCCGGTGCAGTACAACAAGGCCATCGTCGGCAAGAACGCCTTCGCGCATGAAAGCGGCATCCACCAGGACGGGATGCTGAAGAACCGCGAGACCTACGAGATCATGACCCCGGAATCGGTCGGCCAGGCGCCGTCCAGCCTGGTCATGGGCAAGCACTCGGGCAGCCACGCCTTCCGCGCCAAGCTGAAGGACCTGGGCTACGAGCTGGGCCAGAACGCCCTGAAGGAGGCCTTCGGCCGCTTCAAGGACCTGGCCGACCGCAAGAAGCACGTCTACGACGACGACATCATCGCCCTGGTCGACGACGCCCTGGCGCGCGGCTCCGAGCGCATCCGCGTCACCCACCTGCGCGTGGTGGCCGGCACCGACGGCCAGTCGGCCGAGCTGACCCTGGAAGTCGACGGCGAGACCAAGACCTCGGAGGCCTCGGGCGACGGTCCGGTGGACGCCGTGTTCAACGCGATCCTGGCGATCGTGCCGCACAACGCCGCCCTGCGCCTGTTCCAGGTGCACGCGGTGACCGAAGGCACCGACGCCCAGGCCCAGGTCTCGGTCCGCCTCGAGGAAGACGGCCGCATCGCCACGGGGCAGGCGGCCGACACCGACACCCTGACCGCCTCGGCCAAGGCCTATGTGAACGCCCTGAACAACCTCATGGCGCGCAAGGAAAAGAGCCGGCCGGAAGCGGCGATCGCCAGCGGCTTCTAGCCACCGCTGGAGCGCGCTGAACGCGCTCCAAGTGCTTGACGTAGAGCCTTCCGAAGGAAGGCTCTAGGCCGCTTCCCGCTTCGAGAACGGCCGCGTCGCCAGAAGCTCCGCCGACAGGCAGGCCTGGGGTTCCACCTCCAGGCCCAGGGCCCGCAGATCCTCGCACAGCGCCCGGCGCGGCTCCTGATCCAGGAACGCGCCGGCGTCGATGACCATCGCCCCGCCCGGGCGGAGCATGGTCAGGGTCGAGGCCGCGGCGGCGCGCGCGTCGGCCACGGTCGAGCAGCCCACGATCAGCAGCACGTCGCTCTGTTCGTCGGCCGCGCGGCAGGTGGCCCGGCGGGCCGCCTCGACCCGGTCGTAGCCCTTGCGCCAGAGCACGCTCATCGCCTCGCCCGCCTCGGGCCCGGTCACCGCGACGAAACACAGCGGCGTGGCCTGGGCGACGGCGAGCATGCGCCCGAGCGTGTTGTGGATCCCCTCGGTCGGAACGCCGAGCAGGAACTGCGCGGCCTGACGGAACGGATGGGACGACATGGTCGAGAACCTCTGACTGGTCGCGCCCGTCACCGGACGGGCCGACGGCCAGGGTGTGCGCCCAAGCGGCCTAAGACCTCCATTCGGAAACACGCCGTCCGCATAAGGGCGGCATAAGGATGATCCGATGATCTGGATTCCCATCACCATCGCCGCCTCGTTCGCCCAGGTGGCCCGCAACGCCGCCCAGCGCTCGGTCATGGGCGACACGGGGCCCTGGGGCGCGACCCTGGTGCGGTTCCTGTTCGGCCTGCCGTTCACGGCGGTGTTCGTGGCGGTCGCCTTCGCCCTGACGCGGGGCGAGCAGCCGCACGCGACCCCGGCCTTCTGGGCGGCGGCCCTGCTGGGCGGGGCCAGCCAGATCGCCGCCACGGCCGCCCTGCTGGTGGCCATGCGCCGCGCCGGCTTCGCGGTGGCCACGGCGGTCCAGCAGAGCTCGATCCCCCTGGCCGCCCTGCTGGGCCTGCTGGTCTATGGCGAGAAGCTGAGCGCCCTGGGCTGGACCGGCGTGGGCCTGGCCAGCGTGGCCCTGCTGGTGGTCACCTGGCCGCGCACCGGCGCGTCGGGCGAGAAGCCCGTCAGCGGCGCGGTCTTCGCCCTGCTGTCGGGCCTGGCGTTCGGTTTCTGCCTGAACGCCTTCCGCCAGGCCGGCCACGCCCTGGAGCCCGGCCATCCGATCTTCGCCGCGGTGGTCACCCTGATGACCGTGCAGATCGCCCAGACCCTGGCCCTGGGCGCGTTCCTGGCGGTCACCGACCGCGCCGCCCTGGTCGCCGTGGCCCGGGCCTGGCGGCCGTCGCTGGGGGCGGGGTTCTGGGGCGCGGCGGCCTCGGCCGGCTGGTTCATCGCCCTGGCCCTGGCGCCGGCGGGGCAGGTGAGGGCGGTCGGGGTGGTCGAGGCGCCCATCGCGGCCTTCGCGGGACGCCGCCTGTTCGCCGAGAGACTGACCGCCGTTCAGATGATCTTCGGCCTGATCGCGGCGGCCGGGGTGGCCATGGCCGCGCTCGGCTAGAAAACGCCATGTTTCTGGGATGAAACCCCCGGCGCCGCCGTTCTGCGAAAACAGGTGATCCAGGGGCTGTAATAGACCTTGAATTCAACGCTTTCGCAGGGCAAACGGGCTTCGTCGGCAGCTTTGTGGCAGTCAGACGACGGCGCGGCGGGGAGCCTGCGCTCCCGTCGTGCGGCAGGCGCTCGTCAATGGGACATAAGCCCGCATTTTGCGGGAATCATGTTGTCCTCCTTTGGAATTGAAGTAGGAGCCATCTTTTCCCTTCGCCTTCGTCGCTTCGGCGACGCAAATGGCTCCGTTTCCGCCTACCGCCATCTTCTCTTTCTAAAGACCCGTCGCCTTCGCCCCCCTATCCCTCAGTCAGGGCTTTCAATGTTTTCTTCCCTCTTCGGCGTCATCTCCAACGACATCGCCATCGACCTGGGCACCGCCAACACCCTCATCTACATGAAGGGCAAGGGCATCGTCTTGAACGAGCCGTCGGTGGTCGCGCTGCGTAATGTCGGGGGCCGCAAGATCGTCCACGCCGTGGGGATCGAGGCCAAGCAGATGCTGGGCCGCACGCCGGGCCACATGGAAGCCATCCGCCCGATGCGGGACGGCGTCATCGCCGACTTCGAAGTCGCCGAGGAGATGATCAAGTACTTCATCCGCAAGGTCCACAACCGCAAGGGCTTCGTGAACCCCAAGGTGATCGTGTGCGTGCCGTCGGGCGCCACCGCCGTGGAACGCCGCGCCATCAACGACAGCTGCCTGAACGCCTCGGCCCGCCGCGTGGGCCTGATCGACGAACCGATGGCCGCCGCGATCGGCGCCGGCCTGCCCATCCACGAGCCGACCGGCTCGATGGTCGTCGACATCGGCGGCGGCACCACCGAAGTGGCCGTGCTGTCGCTGTCGGGCATCGTCTATTCGCGCTCGGTCCGTGTCGGCGGCGACAAGATGGACGAGGCGATCATCAGCTACATGCGCCGCCACCATAACCTGCTGATCGGCGAGACGACCGCCGAGCGCATCAAGAAGGAAATCGGCACCGCCCGCGCCCCGGCCGACGGCGAAGGCCTGTCGATCGACGTCAAGGGCCGCGACCTGATGCAGGGCGTGCCGCGCGAAGTCCGCATCTCGGAAAAGCAGGCCGCCGACGCCCTGGCCGAACCGGTCGGGCAGATCGTCGAGGCCGTGAAGGTGGCCCTGGAAGCCACCCCGCCGGAACTGGCCAGCGACATCGCCGACAAGGGCATCATGCTGACCGGCGGCGGCGCGCTGCTGCGCGGCCTGGACGCCGAGATCCGCGACCACACCGGCCTGCCGGTCACCGTGGCCGACGATCCGCTGTCGTGCGTGGCCCTGGGCTGCGGCAAGGTGCTCGAGCATCCCAAGTGGATGAAGGGCGTGCTTGAATCGACTCTCGCCTAGGCGTCAATTCAATCTGGACGCCGCGGGGGGCGTCGGGAGAACTAGTACGTGCCCTTTCGCGAAGGTCCGCTCGGTGACCTGAAAGTGCCGCTGACGTGGACCGCGGCCGTGGCGTTGATCGTCGCGGTCGTGATCGCGGTGGCGTTCCTGCTGGCCGATCGGCGCGAGACCCTTCAGCAACAGGCCTACGGCGTCACCCGCCAGACGGTCGACACGGTGTCCAAGCCGGTCAGCGGCGTGATCGCCGCGCCCGGCCGCTGGACCGGCCTGGGCGTCGACTTCATCAGCAGCTACTTCTTCACCGCCTCCGAGAACCGCCGGCTGAAGGCCGAGCTGAAGGAGATGCGCGGCTATCGCGACATGTACTTGGCCGAGGTCGACAAGAACCAGAGCTACCAGTCGCTGCTGGGCCTGCGCACCGATCCGCCGATTCCGATGGTCGCCGCCCGCGTCGTCAGCGACACCCGCGGACCCTTCGCCAACACCCGCCTGGCCGACAGCGGCTCGGAAAAGGGCGTGGTGGTCGGCAATCCGGTGATGAACGAGCGCGGCCTGGTCGGCCGCGTGGTCGGCGTGGCTCACGGGGCCAGCCGGGTGCTGCTGCTGACCGACATCGCCTCGCGCACGCCGGTGATGATCGACCGCACCAACGCCCGCGCCATCCTGACCGGCGACGGCGGTCCCAATCCCAAGCTGGAATATCTGCGCGGCGTCGATCCGATCAAGGAAGGCGACCGGGTCGTCACCTCGGGCGACGGCGGCGTGGTGCCGCGCGGCCTGCCGGTGGGCGCGGCGGTCAAGGGCCTGGACGGCCGCTGGCGCGTGGTGCTGTTCGCCGACGACGCGGCCATCGACTATGTCCGCATCCTGCTGTTCAAGGACTTCTCGCAGCTGGCCGACCAGAAGGCGCTGCTGACCCGCAGCCTGCCGCCGGTCACCACCGAGGACCCCGACGTCTCGATCCTGGGACCGACCGCGACCGCCCCCGCCAAGCCGCCGACCCCGACCGCTCCGGCGACGGCCACCACGCCGACCGCGACCCCGGCCGCCCAGGGCGCGACGCCGCCCGCCGCCAAGCCGCCGACCACCCCGGCCCCGAAACCCGCGACGCCGAAGCCGACGCAGAAGCCGACCACGGGCCAGCCGGCCGGCGGGGCGATCTAGGATGGGCGGCGCGCGGCCTCTGCATCCCGGCCGCTGGCTGGGCGTGCCCGCGCTGTTCTGCGTGCTGGCGACCATCGCCTTCGCCGCACCGATCCGCATCTTCGGCCTGCAGCTGCCCGAGCCGGTGTTCGCCATGGTCCCGGCCTTCGCCTGGGCCCTGATCCGCCCCTCGATCCTGGCGCCCTTCGCCCTGCTGCTGCTGGGCCTGTTCCTGGACATGTTCTGGGGCGGGCCGACCGGCCTGTGGGGCCTGTCGCTGCTGATCGCCTACGCCACGGCCCTGACCGGCCGCAACATGATGACCGGCCAAAGCCGGCCGATGATGTGGGCCTGGTTCGCCGGGGTCACCGCCGTGGCCATGGCCGGCGGCTTCCTGTTCAGCATGCTGGACAGCCTGGCCATGCCCAGCCTCCTGGCCGTGTTCTGGCAGTTCCTGGTCACGGCCCTGTTGTTCCCGTTCGCCCACCGGCTGATCGACCGGTTCGAGGACGCGGACGTTCGGTTCCGGTGACGCCATGAGCGAACCGTCAATCTTCTTCTTCGAGGTCAACGAACGTCAGGGCGTGTTCCACCGCCGGGCGTTCCTGATGGGCGGCCTGGCCGGCGGCGGCCTGCTGGCCCTGGGCGGTCGCCTGGCCCAGCTGCAGCTGGTCGAGGCCCGCCGGTACCAGAAGCTGTCGGCCGGCAACCAGTTCAACTACCGCCTGACGCCGCCGCCGCGCGGCCTGATCCTGGACCGCAACGGCGTGGCCCTGGCCTCGAACCGCCCGAACTTCCGGCTGATGGTCAGCAAGGAGTCCAAGGACTTCGACGTCGAGGCCACGCTGGACGACCTGGCCAAGCTGGTGCCGATCGACGGCACCCGTCGCGCCCGCCTGATCAAGGACATCGCCCGCGCGCCGAAGAAGGCCCCGGTGGCGGTGATGGAGGACATGACCTGGGAGGAGTTCTCCCGCGTCAACATCCGCGCGCCCGAGCTGCCCGGCGTGACCGCCGACATGGGCGAGGTGCGGGTCTATCCGTTCGGCGGCGCCTTCGCCCATGTGATCGGCTACGTGGCCAAGGTCTCGGACCGCGACCTGGAGAAGGCCAAGGACGAGCCCGACCAGGACCTGCTGCACCATCCGGGCTTCCGGATCGGCAAGCAGGGCGTGGAGAAGGCCCTGGACCGCGAGCTGCGCGGCCGTCCCGGCGCAACCAAGGCCGAGGTCGACGCCCAGGGGCGCGTGGTCCGCCTGGACCCCGAGGGCGACATCCCGCCCACCCCCGGCAAGGAAGTGCGCCTGACCCTGGACGCCGATATCCAGAACCGGGCGCTGGAGGTGATGGGCGACGAGAGCGGCGCCATCGTCGTGATGGACATCCGCAACGGCGACCTGCTGGCCATGGTCTCGGCCCCCAGCTTCGACGCCAACCGCTTCGTGAAGGGCCTGTCCGGCCCCGAGTACAAGGCCCTGGCCGAGTACGAGCGCAAGCCGCTGCTGGACAAGGCCCTGACCGGCAACTTCCCGCCCGGCTCGACCTTCAAGCCGACCGTGGGCCTGGCCGCCCTGACCGCCGGGGTCGATCCCGAGGTGCGGGTCAATTGCGGCGGCAGCTGGTACTACGGCGGCCGCACCTGGCGGTGCTGGGAGAAGCGCGGCCACGGCTCGCAGAACCTGCACGACGCCATCAAGAACAGCTGCGACATCTACTTCTACCAGACCGCCCTGAAGATCGGGCCGGACGCCATCGCCAGCGCCGCGCGGGCCATGGGCTTCGGCCAGGTGTTCGACATCGGCATCCCCGGCCAGAAGAAGGGCCTGGTGCCCGACCGCGAGTGGAAGAAGCGGGCCTTCAAGAAGAATCCGGCCAACCAGATCTGGTTTCCGGGCGAGACGCCGTCCTACGGGATCGGGCAGGGGGCGCTGCTGGTCAACGCCCTGCAGCTGGCGGTGATGACCTCGCGCCTGGCCAACAGCAAGAAGGCGCTCAATCCGCGCCTGATCAAGTCGGTCGGCGGCGTCGAGCAGCCCAGCGGGGCGGCCGTGCCCGACCTGCCGTTCACGCCCGAGCATCTGGCCTATGTGCGCGGCGGCATGGAGGCCGTGGCCAACGACGTGCGCGGCACCGCCTATCGCCAGAGCCAGCTGGGCCTGGGCGACGTCAAGATGGCGGGCAAGACCGGCACGGCCCAGGTCCGCAGCTACGACAAGGTCGCCGACCGCAAGAGCACCAACGTCGCCTGGCGGCTGAAGGACCACAATCTGTTCGTGGCCTTCGCCCCCTATGACGATCCGCGCTACGCCGTGGCCGTCATCATCGAGCACGGCGGCCTGGGCGGCGCCACCGCCGGCGCCCCGCGGGCCCGCGAGGTGATGCGCGTGGCGCTGCTGAAGGACCCCGAGGTCCGCGCCCGCATCGAGCGTCCCATGCCGCTGCCGCCGGAACCGGATGACGCCGCCGCGGACGGTTCGGTCGAGGGCGCCGCCCCCGACGATCCGACCGTGGGCGCGCCGCCGCCATTTCCAAGTGGTGGGGCGCAGACCACGCCTATCGTTCCCGCGCCTCCCGTCCCTGGAGCTCCCCGATGACCCTCAGCGGCGGCCTCAGCCGGCCCGGCGAACGCGACCGGCCGATCATCAAGTTCATGGAGATCGACTGGACCCTGTGTCTGGTCCTGTGCCTGATCGCCGGCACCGGCGCGCTGATGCTGTTCTCGATCGCCGGCGCCTCGTGGGAGCCGTGGGCCGACAAGCACCTGCTGCGCTTCGGCATCTATTTCGTGATGATGATCCTGCTGGCGATGGTGGACCTGCGTGTCTGGTTCACCCTGGCCTATCCGATCTACGGCGTGGCCCTGCTGCTGCTGGTGGCGGTGGAGGCGGTCGGCGACGTGTCTCTGGGCGCGCAGCGCTGGCTGGCCATCGGACCGCTGCGCTTCCAACCGTCCGAGATCATGAAGATCGGCGTCGTCCTGGCCCTGGCCCGCTACTATCACGGCCTGTCGGCCGACAGCGCCCGGCTGTCGTGGAAGCTGCTGATCCCCGCCGCCCTGATCGGCGCCCCGACCCTGCTGGTCGCCCACCAGCCCGACCTGGGCACCGCGGTGCTGATCGCCCTGCCGGGCCTGGCGGTGATGGTGCTGGCCGGCCTATCGCTGCGCCTGATCATCGTCGGGATCGTGGCCGGCCTGGCCGCCTTGCCGCCGTTCATCTTCTTCGTGCTGCACGACTACCAGCGCAACCGGATCCTGACCTTCATGGACCCGGAGAAGGACCCGTCGGGCAACGGCTACCACATCATGCAGTCCAAGATCGCCCTGGGCTCGGGCGGCCTGCTGGGCAAGGGCTTCGGCCTGGGCTCGCAGAGCCAGCTGAACTTCCTGCCGGAAAAGCAGACCGACTTCATCTTCGCCACCCTGGCCGAGGAGTTCGGCTTCCTGGGCTGCGTCAGCGTGCTGTTCCTGTACGGCGTGGCGATCTTCATGGCCCTGCGCATCGCCTCGATCAGCCACAGCCACTTCGGACGCCTGTCGGCCGCCGGGGTGACCGCCACCTTCGCCCTCTACGTGCTGATCAACGGCGCGATGGTGATGGGCATGGCGCCGGTGGTGGGCGTGCCCATGCCGATGCTGTCGTACGGCGGCACCGTCATGCTGACGGTCATGGTCGGCTTCGGCCTGGTCCAGGCCGTGCGGGTGCACCGCTATACCGAAGTGACCAGCGGCAAGGGCTCGCTGATGTAGTCGGCCGGGCGGCTACTGGCCGTCCAGCGTGTAGTCCATGACGTAGAAGTGCTTGCCGTCCTTGATCTCGATCCTGAACGTGCCGGCCAGCCCTTTCAGCGCGCCGCCGCCGGAGTCGGGCACGATCATCACGTCCATCACCCGCTGGTCGCCCTGCATCCAGCCGTGCTGGACGACGGCGAAGCTGCCGGCGCGGCCGTCCAGGGTTCCGGTGATCCGCTCCACCGCCACATAGGCCGCCGAGGTCGGCACCGACCCGCCGGCCGCCAGCATCTCGCCCTTGCTGGTCGCCGTCAGGGCGCCGGCATAGGTCTTGTCCAGGGTCAGCCGGCTGAGCGTCGAGCCCCCATCAGGGCCCTTGTCCTCGGTCGCCGGGACGATCTTGACCTCGAAGGTCCCGGTGGCGTGGTGCGGCGCGGCGGCCAGGACGGACGACGGGCCGGTCGAAGCGGCCGCGGCGAGGGCGGCGAAGGTCAGGTGGCGGAAGATCATCGGGCGATCCCTGATTGAGACCTCGAAATCCTTGCGGGACGGCAAGGGTCTTTCAATCGGAATGCTGCGAACGACCTGATCGCGTCCGCCAGCGGCGGCGCTTCAGTCGTCCTTGGCCTCGGTCGGCGTCTTGGCCGGGGCCGCGCCCTTCAGCGCCCGTCCCGTGACCACGGCCGCCGCGCCGAACTTGCCCCGCAGCCCGTCGATGACCGTCTCGCTCTTCAGCGCCCGGCGCTCGTCGCCGGCGAAGAAGTCGTCGGCCGCGCCCTCGGCGGGGACGAAGTCGGTCAGGCCCGCGCCGATCAGGCGGTAGTGCAGGCCCTTGGGTTCCGCCGCCAGCAGTTCGCGGGCCACCTGGAACAGGGTGCGGGCGGTCTGGGTCGGGACGGGCAGGGTGCGGCGGCGGGTGTGGATCTTGAAGTCGGGCGTGCGCAGCTTCAGCGTCGCCACCCGTCCCGCCACCCCGCCGGCCCGGGCCTGGCGGGCGACCTTCTCGCACAGGGGCCACAGCTCGTCCTCGAGGTCCTCGCGCTTGTAGAGGTCGTCGTTGAAGGTGGTCTCGGCGCTGATCGTCTTGCGCTCCTGGTCGGGATCGACCAGCCGGGTGTCGCGCCCGTGGGCCAGGTGGTGCAGGCGCAGGCCGCCCGAGCCCAGCACCTTGACCAGCCATTTGAGGTCGGCGTTGGCGATGTCGCCCACGGTGCGCAGGCCCTCCTGGGCGAGGGCGGTCACCGTGGCCGGGCCCACCCCGGGCAGGATCGACACCGGTCGCGGGGCCAGGAACGCCTCGATCCCGGTCGCCCCGATCACCGAAAAGCCGCGCGGCTTGTCCAGCTCGGACGCGATCTTGGCCAGGAACTTGTTGGGGGCCAGGCCGATCGAGACGGTGATGTTCACCTCCTCCTCGATCGCCTTCTGCACCCGCGCCAGCATCACCGCCGGCGGTGCGCCGTGCAGGCGTTCGGTGCCCGAAAGGTCGATCCAGGCCTCGTCCAGCGACAGCGGCTGCACCAGGGGCGTCAGGGCCTCCAGCTTGGCCATGATCCGCCGGCTCTCGTGCTTGTACTTGGCGAAGTTGGGCTTGATGACCACGGCCTGCGGGCACAGCTTCAGCGCCTTGTACATCGGCATGGCCGAGCGCGGGCCGCTCATGCGGGCGATGTAGCAGGCCGTCGTCACCACCCCGCGCTTGCCGCCGCCCACGATCACCGGCTTGTCGCGCAGGGACGGGTCGTCGCGCTTCTCGACCGACGCGTAGAAGGCGTCGCAGTCCATGTGGGCCATGGAAAGCCGGCCCAGCTCCTCGTGGAAGACCACGCGCGGCGAACCGCAGGCCGGACAGCGCGAGACCTTGGCCTCGCCCGTCGCCAGGCAGTCGCGGCAGAGCGCTTTCATTTGAACAGCGTGCGCTCGATGGCCGTCTTCAGGTCCGGCCACAGGTCGATGCGGGCGTGCCGCTCGGGATCGGAGGGGGCGAGGGGGCGCAGGCGCTCGTCGGCCACCATCTGGAAGCGGGTGACCCACGGCGCGCTCTCGGCCACCGAATCCAGTTGCGGCAGCAGGTCGTCGACGAACACCGAGGGCGAGGCCGTGCGCTGCGCCAGGTGCGCCGCCGACGGTCCCTTGGGACCGCTGTTGATCACCAGCGGATAGTCGAAGCCGTGGGTCTTCAGCCAGCGGGCGCGCGACTGGCGGCCGTGCTCGGGGGCGTTGGTCAGGATCACCACGTCGGCGCGGGTCGACAGGTCGGCCAGGGCGTCGGCCGCGCCCTCGGCGGGCAGCAGGTCGTCGGCCCCGTCGCGGAAGAAGTCGTTGAACAGGGCCCGGCCGGCGATCAGGTCCAGGTGCTCGGTCTCGCCCGGGCGGTAGATGTTCTGGAACAGGGCGAAGCGGTCGAATCGCAGCTCGAATCCATGGCGCCCGATGAACGTTCCGAAGCCATGCATGAAACGCGCGAGCACCTCGTCCACATCGACGATGACCAAGGGCGCGTCAGGGCGCACCGTGCAGGCTTCGAGGTCTGAAAAACAGGGTTCCATGATCTACGGTCGGCGGGGGTAAAACGCGATTAGCGCGGGCTTAAGGATATTCGTGCGATCTGGAATCCAGAAGCGACGCGAATCCCTCACGCATCGCCACGGACCGGAATGGTCGGGGTCAGGATGACGAAGAAGGTCCTCATCGTCGAGGATAACGAGCTGAACATGAAACTCTTTCATGACCTGCTCGAGGCCCAGGGTTACGAGACCCTGCAGACCCGCGAGGGGCTGCAGGCGCTGTCGATCGCCCGCGAGCACCGTCCGGACCTGATCCTGATGGACATCCAGCTGCCCGAGATCTCCGGCCTTGAAGTCACCAAGTGGCTCAAGGAGGATGACGATCTGTCACATATCCCCGTCGTCGCCGTTACGGCATTCGCCATGAAGGGCGACGAGGAGCGCATCCGTGAGGGCGGGTGCGAGGCCTATATCTCCAAGCCCATCTCGGTGTCGCACTTCCTGGACACCATCCGCCGGTTGCTGGAGAGGTAGGCCGTGAGCGCGCGCATCCTGGTCGTCGACGACATCGAGGCCAATGTCCGCCTGCTCGAGGCCAAGCTGACGGCCGAGTACTACCAGGTCTCGGTCGCCTATGACGGGCCCACCGCCTTGGCCCTGGCGGCCAGCGAACTGCCCGACGTGATCCTGCTGGACGTGATGATGCCCGGCATGGACGGCTTCACCGTCTGCAAGAAACTCAAGGAAGACCCCGCCACCCGCCACATCCCGGTGGTGCTGGTCACGGCGCTGGACGGCCGCGCCGACCGCATCCAGGGCCTGGAGGCGGGCGCCTCGGACTTCCTGACCAAGCCCATCGACGACGTCATGCTGTTCGCCCGGGTGCGCAGCCTGACCCGCTTCAAGCTGGTCCTCGACGAACTGCGCCAGCGCGAGGCCTCGGGCCGCCGCATGGGCGTGATCGCCGGCGCCGCCTCGCGCCTGGACGGCCTGGGCGGCCGGGTGCTGGTGGTCGACGACAACGAGCGCCAGGCCCAGCGCGTGGCCGCCGAGCTGGCGGTCGAGCACCGCCCGGTGGTCGAATCCGATCCGATCAAGGCCCAGATCAGCGCCGGCGGTCCGGTCGACCTCGTGATCATCAACGCCGCGGCCAAGGGCTTCGACGGCCTGCGCTTCGCCGCCGGCCTGCGTTCGGACGAGCGCACCCGCCACCTGCCGATCCTGGCCATGGTCGATCCGGACGAACGCCCGCGCATCGTCAAGGCGCTGGAGATCGGGATCAACGACGTCCTGCCGCGTCCGATCGACCCGCAGGAGCTGTCGGCCCGGGTCAAGACCCAGATCCAGCGCAAGCGCTACACCGACTATCTGCGCCAGAACCTGGACCACAGCCTGGAGCTGGCCGTCACCGACCAGCTGACCGGGCTGCACAACCGCCGCTACATGGCCGGCCAGCTGGACTCCCTGGTCAAGCGCGCGGCCCTGGGCGGCGACCCGGTCTCGGCCCTGCTGATCGACATCGACCACTTCAAGAAGATCAACGACACCTTCGGCCACGACGTCGGCGACGAGGTGCTGCGCGAGTTCGCCCTGCGCCTGGCCTCCAACGTCCGCGCCGTCGACCTGCCTTGCCGCTACGGCGGCGAGGAGTTCACGGTGATCATGCCCGACACCCAGCTGGCCGACGCCCTGCGCATCGCCGAGCGGATCCGCATGCACGTCTCCGGCTCGCCGTTCCACGTCGCCCAGGGCGCCGAGGTCCTGACCGTGACCATCTCGGTCGGCGTCTCGGCCAGCAGCGGCCCCAACGACACCCCCGAGACCCTGATGAAGCGGGCCGACGAGGCGGTGTACGAGGCCAAGAAGTCCGGCCGGAACCTCGTGGTGGGGAAGGCGGCCTAGCAGGGCCGGGGACATGCCCTCGGGCGTGTCCCCATCAGCATCCGCTGAGCCTGGAATTGGGGACACGCCGCAAGGGCACGTCCCCGTCAGCGCTTCGGCGCCACCAGCCTGATCTCGTACAGCCGCGGCCACAGCTTGCCCGTGACGATCAGCTTGTCGGCCTTGGCGTCGTAGGCGATGCCGTTCAGGACGTCGGCCCGGGCCCGCTCCTCGGGCGGCAGCAGGCCGGTCAGGTCGATCCAGCCCTTCACCTTGCCCGTGGCAGGGTCGATGCGGGCGATGCGGTCGGTCTGCCAGATATTGGCCAGGATCTCGCCCTTGACCCATTCCAGCTCGTTCAGCTGGTCCACCGGCCGGCCTTCGTCCGTGACGGTGACGCCGCCGGTCTCCTTGAGGGTCTCGGGGTCGATGAACCGCAGGCGCGAGGTCCCGTCGCTCATGATAAGCCGCTTGTCGTCGCGGGTCAGGGCCCAGCCTTCGCCCTGGTAGGCGAATTCGCCGCGGGTCTCGAAGTCGTCGATGCCGTAGACGAAGCCGATCTGGTCCTTCCAGGTCAGCTCGATCAGCTTGTCCTTCCAGTCGACGATGCCTTCGCCGAAGTACTGGCTGGAGATCTGGCGCTCGTTCTCGACGCTGCCCGTCTCCAGCACGATCTTGCGGATCGACGAGGCGCCCTGCAGGCCGGTGCTCTCGTACAGGAACCCGTCGCGCAGGAAGAGCCCCTCGGTGAAGGCGTTGGGATCGTGGGGATAGGTGCGCACCACCTCGTAGCCGTAGACCGGCGTGGCGGCGTGGGCGCGAGCGTGAGCCAGCGGCGAACCAGCGCCAACAAGCAAGAGAACGGCCAGCCGGAGGGCCTGAAGCGGGAGTCGACGCATGGCCCAGCTAGGCCTTTCCCTGACGGCGAAAACAAGACGGCTGAACGAAAAACGCCCGACCTTGCGGCCGGGCGTCTTGTCGCATCACGAAGGGTCGGCAGACCTACTTGATCTTGCCTTCGCGGAATTCGACGTGCTTGCGGATGACCGGATCGTACTTCTTCAGCACCATCTTCTCGGTCTTGGTGCGGGCGTTCTTCTTGGTCACGTAGAAGAAGCCGGTGTCCGCCGTCGAGTTCAGGCGGATCTTGATGGAAGCCGGTTTGGCCATGGTCGAATCCCTGCGATGGTCGCGCAGGTCCCTACGCGGTCGAATTAAGAGGCGCGGAACATACTCAGCGGCGCGCCAAAGTCAATTGCCGGTCGCGCATCGTTTGTACGGGAAATCGACGCTCCTGGCCTGGCCGCCCATCTGGCCCTCGATCCGGCCGGTCACGGCGTCGGGCGCCAGGCGACGATAGATCACCCGCTGGGGGAAGTCGTGGGCCGGGTTCTCGAACACCGCCTCGTCCGCCGTCAGGCTCTTGAGCGGGAAGGTCGCCTTCTCCTGGCCCGAGGGCTCGGCCATGTAGGCCAGCGAGCCGTCGGCCTCGACGATGCGGGTGTATTCGTACTCGCGCAGCTTGCCGTCGCGCGTGGTGCGGCCCAGGCCCAGCATCACGCCGCCTCCGGGCGCCATCCACAGTTCCTCGACGACGCCGCCGTTCGGCTTGGTCTGGATCCAGCAGCCCTTCAGCCAGGCCATCTGGTCGATGGTCGCGGACGGGCCGGCGAGGGCGGCGGCGAGGGCGAGAGCGAGCATGGGCGGCCTCGTAAGGGCGCCCTAGAGATAACTCAACTGCCGCGCCCCGCGCAGGAAGCGCATGAACGGGGCCGGGCGTCCAGGGTCGGCCAGGCGCTGGGCCACCTCGTGGACCACGAAGCGGGTGATGTTGGGCAGGTCCAGTTCGCGGGCCTGGTCGAAGTCGAACCAGCCGATCTCGTCCAGCTCGCCGCAGTCGGGCTGGCGCTCCAGGCTCAGCAGGGCGCTGGCTGGGGCCATGAAGAACCGGGCGTCGAAGCGGCGGGTGCGATAGGGCGGGGTGATGGCCCGGGCCACGAAGGCCAGCGGCGCCAGGTCGGGCAGGGCCCCCTGGGCCAGGAACGGCCGCCAGGCGCCGCCGGCGGGTCTTGCCGGGGCTTCCTTGGCCAGCAGCAGGCCGGTCTCCTCGAAGGTCTCGCGCACCGCCGCCAGGGCCAGGGCGCGGGCCAGGCGGGCGGGGTTGGCGTGGCGGGGCTCCAGGCCCAGGCGCGCGGTCGTGTCGGGGGGCAGCTCGCTGGCCGAGGGCGCGGCGTAGTCGGCGCGGTCGACGCGGCCGCCGGGGAACACCCACTTGTCGGCCATGAAGGCCAGGCCCCGGTTGCGGCGACCCATCAGGATGCGGGGCTTCTCCCCATCGTCGCGCACGACGATCAGGGTGGCGGCGTGGCGCGGCTTCAGCACGCCGGCGGCCGGATCGCGGACGTCGCCGTCGTTGCGGGTGTCGAATTTGGCGTCGATCGGCTCGTCCATGCGGAGAGCTTAGACCCGACTCAGCACGACACCAGCCGTCCGTAGGGGCAAGGAGTGCTTTGGGGACACGCCCGAGGGCATGTCCCCAGCTCGAGACGGGGACATGCCCTTGCGGCGTGTCCCCAAACCGTCTCAAGCTCCTCCGGGGATTTCAGAAATCGAGGGATGGCATGTTCGCAAGGGTTTCGGCGCTGGCTCTGATCGCCGCGCTATCGGCCGCGCCGGCCATGGCCGCCCCCTCGACCGCCCAGGTGGCCGCCGCCACCAAGGCCGTCCAGCCCAAGGTCGTGGCCTGGCGGCGCGACATCCACGAACATCCCGAGCTGGGCAACCAGGAGGTCCGCACGGCGGCCCTGGTCGCCAAGGAGCTGCGCGCCCTGGGCTTCGAGGTCCGCGAGGGCGTGGGCCGCACCGGCGTGGTCGGGGTGCTGAAGGGCGGCAAGCCCGGTAAGGTCGTAGCCCTGCGCGCCGACATGGACGCCCTGCCGGTCGAGGAGAAGACCGGCCTGCCGTTCGCCTCCAAGGCCACGGCGCAGTGGGAAGGCCGGACCCTGCCGGTCATGCACGCCTGCGGCCACGACACCCACGTGGCCATGCTGCTGGGCGCGGCGACCGTGCTGGCCGGCATGAAGGCCGACATCCCAGGGACCGTCGTGGTGCTGTTCCAGCCGGCCGAGGAGGGCTCCCAGGCCGGCGAGGAGGGCGGGGCGGGCCTGATGATCCGCGACGGGGCCCTGGACCATCCCAAGGTCGACGCCATCTTCGGCCTGCACATCGGCCCCGGCGACGCCCACGCCCTGAACTACCGGGCCGGCGGCTTCTATGCGGGCTCCGACCGCCT
Organism: Caulobacter sp. CCG-8; assembly: GCF_037402475.1. Lineage (NCBI taxonomy): Bacteria > Pseudomonadati > Pseudomonadota > Alphaproteobacteria > Caulobacterales > Caulobacteraceae > Caulobacter > Caulobacter sp. CCG-8. Next base: position 17,568 of record NZ_JBBEUD010000018.1, on the reverse strand, counting down.
GACCATCACGGTCAAGGGCAAGCAGACCCACGGGGCGCGGCCCTGGGCGGGCGTCGACATGGCCAGCGTGGCGGCCGACATCGTCCAGTCGTTCAACCAGATCGCCGCCCGCCAGGTCGACGTCGGCGCCTCGCCCACGGTGCTGACCGTGGCGACCATCAACATGGGGGTGCGCAACAACATCATCCCCGAAGACCTGACCATGACGGGCACCCTGCGCACCTTCAATCCTGAGCGCCGGGCCGAGGTGATCGACAAGGTCGAGAAGACCGTGGCCGCCATCGGCGACCGCTATGGCGCGAAGGCCCAGGCGGTCTTCACCCAGCCCTATCCGGTCACCCGCAACGACACGGCCCTGTCGGCCTGGGTCAAGCCGGTGCTGGAACAGGTCTCGCCGGGCAAGGTCGATGACCAGGCGGCCCTGGTGACCGGGGCCGAGGACTTCTCCCGCTACGGCGAGAAGGTGCCGGCCGTGTTCATCCAGCTGGGCGGCCGCCCCGCCAACGTGCCCGCCGCCACGGCCCCGGCCAACCACTCGCCCTATTTCGACGTCGACGAGGCGGTGTTCGAGACCGGGGTGAAGGCCGAGGTGCTGCTGGCGCTGGACTATCTGGCCCGGAAGTAGCGCCTGGAATCGGCGTCTTGGGGCGCTTCGAGGAGATCCGCTTGAGATACGTGTTCCTGGCCGCCGTTGCGGCCCTGTGCCTGGCGAGCCCCGTCTCGGCCCAGACCGCCCTGACGCCCAACATCGGCGGGCGGGTCGTGGCCCAGCCCGACGGCGTCTACGCCTTCGGCTGGCCCGGCGTCTATTTCGAGGGGCGCTTCACGGGGCGGTCCGTTGAGGTGGCGATCGATCCGCAGCTCGAGGTGCTGGCCGTCAGCATCGACGGCAAGGTCCGCAACGAGGTGGCCATGCCGGGCGTCGCGCACCTGACCTACGACGACCTGGGACCGGGCGAGCACGTGGTGCGGGTCGACAAGCTGACCGAGAGCCAGACCGGTTCGGCGCGGTTCCTGGGCTTCACCGTCGGCAAGCGCGGCCAGGCCCTGCCGCCGCCGGTCCGCGCGCGCAGGATCGAGTTCATCGGCGACTCCCACACCGTCGGTTACGGCGTGCGGGCGACCAAGCACAGCTGCACCCAGGCCGAGATTCACGACCAGACCGACACCAGCCTGACCTTCGGTCCGCTGCTGGCGCGCCGGCTGGACGCCGATTACCGCATCGTCGCGTTCTCCGGACGGGGCGTGGTGCGCAACTACGGCGGCGCGGCGCCGGGCCAGACCTTGCCGGCGCTCTATCCGCGGATGATCCCGGGCGAGGCGGCGCCGGTCGTCGATCCGGCCGAGGCCTGGCGGCCCGACCTGATCGTTATCGGTCTGGGCACCAACGACTTCTCGACGCCCGTCGCGCCCGGCGAGGCCTGGGCGGACGCCGAGGCCCTGCACGCCGACTACCGCCAGGCCTATGTCCGCTTCATCGGCGACCTGGCCAAGCGCCAGCCCCAGGCGCGCTTCCTGCTGATCGCCGGCGACAGCTTCGCCGCCGACGTCGAGGCGGTGGCCAAGACGGTGGACGCGACGACGCCCGGCCTGGCGACCCCGGTGCGGATCACCGGCATGGACCTGGGGGCGTGCGACTGGCACCCGTCTGTGGCCGACCAGAAGATGATGGCGGATCGGCTGGAAGAGGCGGCCAAGGCGGTTCCGGCGTTTTCAGCACACTAAGGTTGTCATCCCGGAAGCCTCGCAGAGGCTGTCCGGGACCCAGGGGACTGGACTGAGGTCTTGCGGTTCACCTGGGTCCCGGACAAGCGCTGCGCGCTTTCCGGGATGACAACGAAAAAGGCGCGCCTTAGTCCTCAAAGGCCTCGGCGATGAACGGCACGGAGGGGTGCAGTCGTTCCGCGAGACAAGCGCCGTGAACCACGATGCCTTGCGTCGCTCCGTCCTCGACGTTCAAGCCGCTGATCGCGAGCGACAACGCGATGTCATCGGATGCGATATCCGAGCCGCAGAAGCCGCAAATGTAGCTCGACCGAGCCATACCCTACCGCCGCTTCCCGCGCCGGACGCCCTTCGGCAGGCCGCCGCGCGGCTTGACCGGCGTCCGCGCCCGCACGCCCAGCCGGGGTTGCGGCGCCTTCGGATCGCGCGGAAGCGCATCCGTCAGCATCTCGAACACCAGGCCGCCGGTCACGGGCGTGGCCTCGCGCAGCCGCACCTCGACCGCCAGGCCCAGGGGGAAGCGCTTGCCGGTGCGCTCGCCGACCAGGGCGTGCATGCGGTCGTCGTGGACGAAATATTCCTCGCCCAGGGTCGAGACCGGCACCAGGCCGTCGGCGCCGGTTTCGTCCAGCTTCACGAACAGGCCGAAGCGGGTGACGCCGGTGATCCGACCGGTGAAGGTCGCGCCCACCCGGTCGGCCAGGAAGGCGGCGATGTAGCGGTCGGTGGCGTCTCGCTCGGCCGCCATGGCCCGGCGCTCGGCGTGGGTGATGACCTCGGCGGTGTCCTTGATCTGGGCGATGTCCTGGTCGGTCAGGCCGTCGTCGCCCAGGCCCAGGGCGCGGATCAGGGCCCGGTGCACGATCAGGTCGGCATAGCGCCGGATCGGGCTGGTGAAGTGGGCGTAGCGGGCCAGGTTCAGGCCGAAGTGACCCATGTTGTCGGCCGAGTAGTGGGCCTGCATCTGGGTGCGCAGGACCACCTCGTTGATGACCGCCGCGTGCGGGCTCTCGCGGGTGTCGTCCAGCAGCTTGTTGAACCGCGCCGTCGTCGGGGCCTGGCCCTTGGACCAGGGGATTTCCAGCGTCTGCAGGAACTCGCCCAGGTTCATCACCTTCTCGTCGCTGGGCGTGTCGTGGACGCGGTAGATCAGCGGCATGCGCTTGGCTTCCAGCGTCTCGGCGGCCGAGACGTTGGCCTGGATCATCATCTCCTCGATCAGCTTGTGGGCTTCCAGGCTGGCGCGGCGGGTGATCGACTGGATCTCGCCCTCCTTGATGACGATCCGGCGCTCGTCGCTCTCGATGGCCAGGGGCGAGCGGGCCTCGCGGCCCTTGCCCATCAGGCGGAAGGCGGCCCACAGGGGCCTCAGGATCGGGTCCAGCAGCGGTCCGGCCTTGTCGGGGTCCTGGCCGGCGGGCGGGGGCACGCCGTCGATGGCGGCCTGGGCCTGCTCGTAGGACAGCTTGGCGGCCGAACGCATCAGGCCGCGCACGAACTTGTGGCCCTTCTTGCGGCCGCCGGCGTCGAACACCATCCGCACGGCCAGGGTCGCGCGGTTCTCGCCCTCGCGGAGCGAGCACAGGCCGTTGGACAGGGTCTCGGGCAGCATCGGCTCCACCCGGTCGGGGAAGTAGACGCTGTTGCCCTTCTCGCGGGCGTCGCGGTCCAGGGCCGAGCCGGGGCGCACATAGGCCGCCACGTCGGCGATGGCCACCCAGACGATCCAGCCGCCGACGTTCGAGGCGTCCGGATCGGGATGGGCGTAGACGGCGTCGTCGTGGTCGCGGGCGTCCACCGGATCGATGGTCACGAATGGCAGGTCGCGCAGGTCGTCGCGGCCCTGCAGGGTCGGCGGCTGGGCGGCCTTGGCTTCGGCCTCGGCCTCTTCCGAGAAGCCGGTCGGGATGCCGTGGCTGTGGATGGCGATCAGCGAGGCGGCGCGCGGGTCGTCCTCGCTGCCCAGCACCTCCAGGATCTTGCCGAACTTGGGCCCGTAGCGCGAGCCGGCGCCGCTGACCTGGGCCAGGACCAGGTCGCCCTCCTTGAGGTCGGCGGCGGCCTGGTTGTCGATCAGCAGGCTTTCCTTGGACTTGCGGTCGACCGGCTCGATGCGGGTCTCGCGACGCGCCTTGCGCACCACGCCCAGGATCTTGTGGGCGCTCTGGCCCAGGCGCTTGATCAGCCGGGCCTCGGTCTCGCCGTTCTCCAGCGTCTCGAAGCGGACCAGCAGACGGTCGCCCATCCCCGGCGCGCCGCCGGCCGCCTCGCCCTTGCCGGGCGCCAGGCGGACCTGGGGCGTGTCGTCGGAATCCTTGGTCAGGCGCACATAGAGGTCGCCGTCGGCGTCGCGCTCCACCACGTCGACCACGCCGACCGGGGGCAGGGCGCCGGCCTGGGCGAAGCCCTTGCGGCCGCGCTTGCCCAGGCTGCCGTCGGCCTCCATGGCCCGCAGCATCTCGCGCAGGGCCCGGCGGTCGGCGCCCTTCAGGCCGAAGTGGCGGGCGATGTCGGCCTTTCCGCTCTCGCCGGCGTCGCGCAGGAAGGCCAGCAGGGTCTCGCGATCCGGCAGGCCGGCGGGCGGCTTCGCGCTCTTCGACGCGGCGGGGAACTTGGAGGACTTGGGCGTACGGGGTTTGGCCATGACGCACGTCTAGCGCGTCGAGGTCCCGATGTCGTCACTCCCCGGGGCCATTTGCTTCCGGCGCGGGCGCATCGCATATGGGGGACATGGAAGACGCGCCGCGCATCGTGCTGGACGAACGCCAGGTGAACCTGATCGCCAAGGCCTTGGCCGAACCGCGCCGCCGCCAGATCCTCAAGGAAGTCGGCGCCGCCAGCGAGCCCACGCCATGCGGCGCGGTGGCCCAGCATGTCGCCGTCAGCGCCGCCACCTTCTCGCACCACATGAAGGAACTGGAGACGGCGGGGCTGATCCGCATCTGCCGCCAGGGCAAGTTCGCCTTCCTGGTCCTGCAGCGCGACGTCCTGAACGCCTATCTGGCCCAGCTCGCCGAAATCTGACTCCGCCCGCGAAAAAACTCGCGGTCCCGTCCGTTGAATCACTTCGATACATATCTAAGTATCGAAGCGTTCGCCGCTCAAGGCGACCGGCCAACGGCCGAACGGAGAGAGATCATGAGCAAGCTTTCAGGCAAGACCGCCGTCGTCACGGGCGCGTCCAAGGGCATCGGGGCCGCCATCGCCAAGGCCCTGGCCGCGGAAGGCGCGGCGGTGGCCGTCAACTACGCCTCCAGCCGCGAGGGCGCCGACAAGGTGGTGGCCGAGATCACCGCCGCCGGCGGCAAGGCCATCGCCGTCCAGGGTTCGGTGGGCAAGGACGGGGACGTCGTGCGCCTGTTCGACGAAACCCAGAAGGCGTTCGGCGGCGTCGACATCCTGGTCAACAACGCGGGCGTCTACGCCTTCGCGCCGATCGAGGAGGTGACCGAGGCCGAGTACCGCCGCCAGTTCGACACCAACGTCCTGGGCGTCCTGCTGGCCACCCGGGAAGCGGCCAAGCGCTTCGGTCCGGACGGCGGCAGCGTGATCAACATCAGCTCGGCGGCGACCACGGTCGATATCCCGACCGCCTCGATCTACACGGCCACCAAGGCCTCGGTGGACTCCATCACCCGCGTCCTGGCCAAGGAACTGGGTCCGCGCAAGATCCGGGTCAACAGCCTCTCGCCCGGCGCGGTCGAGACCGAAGGCACCCACGCCATGGGCATCATCGGCAGCGATCTCGAGACCCAGATGGTCGCCCAGACCCCGCTGGGCCGCATGGGCCAGCCGTCCGACATCGCGCCGGTGGCGGTCTTCCTGGCCTCGCCCGAGAGCTTCTGGATCACCGGCGAGATCATCGCCGTGGCCGGCGGCAACCGCTAGCCGGCCGGTGGAGGCGCGCCGAGCGTCCGCTCGGCGCGGCCTTCAGTACAGGTCCTCGATCCGCTGCGGCGTGGCCTGGGCCGGCGGCGGTTCGGGCTTCTTCTCGACGGGAGCCGGCGTAGCGGGCGGGGTCTCGACGACCGGCGCCTCATCGGCGGGGGTCTCCGCGACCTCCTCGACCGGCTTGGGCTTCTCGACGACGGGCGGCGGGGGCGGGGCGATCTCGGCCACGGCCGGGGTGGCGTCGCGCACCGGCACGCCCGAGACCTCGGCCAGGGGCGCGGTCGAGACCGCCTGGTGGTCGGTCTTGTCCAGGGCGCCCTTGAGGCCGAACACGAAGCCGCCGACGCTGACGGCCGACAGGATCACGACCACGAGGGGCAGCGGCAGGGGGCGTTCGAGCGACGTCATGGACTGAGCTTAACCCCCAATTTTCCCCCGACCAAGGGCGCCGAGGCGCGTCACGCCTCGGCTTTGGCCTTCTTGGCGGCGGGCTTCTTGGCCGCCGCGGGCTTCTTCGCGGCCGGCTTCTTGGCGGGGGCCTTCTTGGCCGGAGCCTCGCCGTCGGTCGCGGCTTTCGCCTTGGCCGGAGCCTTCTTCGCCGCCGCTTTCTTCGCCGGCCTCTTGCCGCCGCCGCCCTTGGCGACGCGGTCGGCGATCAGGGCCACCGCTTCTTCCAGGGTCAGGGCCGCCGGATCGGCGCCCTTGGGGACGTTGGCGTTGGTGTCGCCGTGCTTGATGTAGGGCCCGAAGCGGCCCGACAGCACGCGGATCGGCTTGCCGTCTTCCGGGTGGTTGCCCAGCTCGGCCAGGGCGGCCGCCTGGCCGCGCTGCGGACGCCCGCCGCCGGCCCGCTTGTCGGCCAGCAGGCTGACGGCGCGGTTCAGGCCGATGTCGAAGACGTCTTCCGGGTTCTCCAGGTTGGCGTAGGTGCCGTCGTGCAGCACGAACGGCCCGAAGCGTCCGAGGCCCGCCGTGATGACCTTGCCGTCGTCCGGGTGCTTGCCGACCTCGCGGGGCAGGGACAGCAGGCGCAGGGCCTTCTCCAGGTCGACCGCCGCCGCCGTCCAGCCCTTGGGCAGGGACGAGCGCTTGGGCTTGTCGCCGCTGTCGGCCGCCGCCAGTTCCTCGACATAGGGGCCGAAGCGGCCGTTCTTCAGCCACACCGCGCGGCCGGTCTCGGGATTGATCCCCAGCTCCTTGTCGGCCGTCTCGGCCTCGCCTTCGCCCTCGCCGCTGGTGGCCAGCTGGCGGGTGTAGCGGCATTCCGGATAGTTCGAGCAGCCGATGAAGGCGCCGAACTTGCCGGTCTTCAGCGACAGTTGCCCCGTGCCGCAGGTCGGGCAGGCGCGCGGGTTCGACCCGTCGCCCTTGTCGGGAAAGATGTGCGGGCCCAGGGCCTCGTTCAGGGCGTCCAGGACGTTGGTGGTGCGCAGCTCGGCGATCTCGCCGACGGCGGCCGCGAAGTCCTTCCAGAAGTCGCGCAGGAACTGCTTCCAGTCCAGCTTGCCGTCCGACACCAGGTCCAGCTGCTCTTCCAGGGCCGCCGTGAAGTCGTACTCCACGTAGCGGCGGAAGAACTGCTCGAGGAACGCGGTGACCAGCCGGCCCTTGTCCTCGGGGATGAAGCGCTGCTTCTCCATGCGGACATAGGCGCGGTCGCGCAGCACGGTCAGGACCGAGGCGTAGGTCGAGGGGCGGCCGATGCCCAGCTCTTCCATCTTCTTGACGAGGCTGGCTTCCGAGTAGCGCGGCGGCGGCTCGGTGAAGTGCTGGTCGGCGCGGGCGTCCAGCACCTTGGCGGCAGCGCCTTCCTCGATGGCCGGCAGGCGGGCGCTGTCCTCGTCGCCCTCGTCGTCGCGGCCTTCCTCGTAGACGGCCAGGTAGCCGGGGAACAGCACGACCTGGCCCGTGGCGCGCAGGCCGGTCTGGCCGTCGGCGCTCTCCAGGTCGACCGTCGTGCGCTCGATGCGGGCGCTCTCCATCTGCGAGGCGATCATCCGCTTCCAGATCAGCTCGTACAGGCGGCCCAGGTCCGGCTCCAGGCGCAGCGAGCCGGGGTTGCGGCGCAGGCTGGTCGGCCGGATGGCTTCGTGGGCCTCCTGGGCGTTCTTGGCCTTGGCCTTGTAGTAGCGGGGAGTCTCGGGGACGTAGGTCTCGCCGTAGACGTTGCCGATCACGCTGCGCGCCTCGGCGATGCCCTCGGGCTCGACCGACACGCCGTCGGTCCGCATATAGGTGATCAGGCCGACGGTCTCGCCGCCGATGTCGATGCCTTCGTACAGCTTCTGGGCCGCCTGCATGGTGCGCTGGGCGCTGAAGCCCAGCTTGCGGGCGGCTTCCTGCTGCAGGGTCGAGGTGGTGAAGGGCGGGGCGGGCGAGCGCTTGCCGGGCTTCTTCTCGACGGCGGCGATCTTGAACACGGCCTTCTGCACCGCGGCCTTGGCGGCCAGGGCCGAGCCTTCGTTGGCCAGGTCGAACTTGGTGAGCTTCTTGCCCTCGTGCTTGACCAGGCGGGCCAGGAACGGCTCGGCGCCGGCCGTGACGTCGGCCTCGACGGTCCAGTATTCCTGGGTCTTGAAGCGCTCGATCTCCAGCTCGCGATCGACGATCAGGCGCAGGCAGACCGACTGCACGCGGCCGGCCGAACGGCTGCCGGGCAGCTTGCGCCACAGCACGGGCGAGAGGGTGAAGCCGACCAGGTAGTCCAGGGCGCGGCGGGCGAGGTAGGCCTCGACCAGCTCCATGTCGATGTCGCGCGGATTGGCCATGGCGTCGAGGACGGACGCCTTGGTGATGGCGTTGAAGGTGACGCGCTGGACGGCCTTGTCCTTCAGCGCCTTCTTCTTCTGCAGCACCTCCAGCACGTGCCAGCTGATGGCTTCCCCTTCGCGGTCGGGGTCGGTGGCCAGGATCAGGCGGTCGGCCCCCTTCAGGGCGTCGACGATGTCGGACACGCGCTTGGTGGCCTTGCCGTCGACCTCCCAGCTCATGGCGAAGTCGTTGTCCGGCTCGACCGAACCGTCCTTCGACGGCAAGTCCCGGATGTGACCGTACGAGGCGAGAACCTTGTAGTCGGACCCGAGGTACTTGTTGATGGTCTTGGCCTTGGCCGGGCTCTCGACGACGACGACGTTCATTAGGACCTTGATGCCTGGGAAAAGGGTTCGTCCTCCAGGGCGAACCGAGGCGGCGAGGGCCGGAAAGTGGGGGCGTCCCCAGGGGTCTGTCAACGGCGGCCGTGGCCGACCGCGCATTTGGTTCCCGGCTCTCTCTATAGAGAGAGGAATATTTGGGCGTCGCTCAGCGGCTGGCGGTCTTGCGCGGGCGACCGCCCTTGGCCCCATTGGCGCGGGCGGCGGCGGCCTTGGCGGGAGACGTGCCGCGACCGGCGATCCGGGCCATATGGGCCTTCGTGCCGAAGACCCCGGCGGCCAGACCGGGAATCGACAGATCGACGTCCAAGTCTTCCCAGTGCAGGCCGTAACCGGCGCCAAGGATGACGACCTGGGCCAATTGTTCGTCGGTGGCGTTTTCGAGCCCCTGCCCCAGGCGCGCGGGAAAGGCGAAGGCAGAACCGTTGGTCAGCTCGATGAGGATACGTCCCGTCGCCCGGTCGTAGCGGGCGGAAGCGGCTCTGGGTTCGGTCAAGGCGAGTTGCTCGCCAAGCGCTGCGGCTGCGTCGAGTTCAGCGTCGGTTGGGTCAGCCATGAAGTTCGTTCCATCGCAGTAGCAGGTCGTCCCGCTGCGCGCGGATAATCGCCAGGGCTCGGCGGGCCTCGGCTCGGTTCATGCCTTTGGTCCAAACCACTCTTGGCTCTTCGTCGGGACCCAGGAGTTCGATCTTTGCTTCTCCATCTCCGAACACGTGAACATGAGCCGGAGGATGGTCCTCCAGATAGATGACGACCCTCATCCCCGACGCTCGGTGGACGGTGACCATCTCAATTTAACCCATCACGTTCGGTTTTCAAGTTCCTGCCACCATCCCGCCCGGCAACAGTTCGGCCCGTTCGGCCAGGGCCAGTTCGACCAGGGCCGCCATCACCGCCGAGGTCGGGGCCCTGGTGGCGCGGACCAGTTCGTCGCGGGAGACCGGGGTGGGGGAGAGCAGGCGGGCCAGGTCCTCGCGCAGGGCGTCGTGGTCGACTTCGGCGCCCTCGTCCTCGGGAACGTAGGGCCGTTCGCGTTCGCGCAGGTGGGCCTGGCCCGACAGCGAGCGCAGCACATCCTCGACGCCCTCGCACAGGATCGCGCCCTGGCGGATCAGGTCGTTGGGGCCCTTGGCGCGGGGATCGAGCGGCGAGCCGGGCACGGCGAAGACGTCGCGGCCCTGTTCGGCGGCCAGGCGGGCGGTGATCAGCGAGCCGGACTTCAGCTCGGCCTCGACGACGATCACGCCCAGGGACAGGCCCGAGATGATGCGGTTGCGGCGCGGGAAATCCTTGGCGATGGCCCGGCGGTCGGGGGCGCTCTCGCTGACCACGCAGCCGCCTTCGCCGGCGATGCGGGCGTGCAGGGCGGCGTGCTCGGGCGGGTAGATGTCGCTGACCCCGCCGCCCAGCACGGCGATCGTGCCGGTGGCCAGGGCGCCCTCGTGGGCCGCGCCGTCGACGCCGCGGGCCAGGCCCGACACCACCACATAGCCGTGCCGGCCCAGCTCGGCGGCCAGCTGGCGCGCGAAGCGCTGGCCGCCGGCCGAGGCGATCCGCGCCCCGACGATGGCCAGGCTGGGCTGGGACAGGAGCTCGGCGCGGCCCAGGGCCCACAGCACCGGCGGCGGCGGGTCCAGGGCGGCCAGGCGGGGCGGGTAGTCGGGCTCGCAGGCGCAGATCAGCCGCGCGCCGAGGCGGGCGCCGCTTTCCAGCTCCTGGAGGATCTCGGACTCGGGCGGCGGACGCAGGGGCGTGGCGCGGCCGGCGCGGCGGGCCAGGTCGGGCAGGGCGGCCAGGGCGCGCTCGGGCGAGCCGAAGCGCGAGATCAGATGGTCGAAGGCGACGGGGCCGACCGTCTCGGTGCGCGCCAGCCTGAGCCAGGCCAGGCGCTCTGTGTCCGAGAGGCCCCGCGTCATCAGCCGGCCAAGTCTGTGTCTGGGGTCGGCGGCTCTTCAGCCGCCTTCTTCTTGCCGATGCGGGGCTCCTGGCCCTTCAGCAGCCGGCTGATGTTGTCCTTGTGGCGGATGAAGATCAGCACGGCCATGAACAGGCACAGCACCGTGAACGGCGCCGCCTGGTCGGTGGCCAGGGCGAAGGGCGCGGCCAGGGCGGCGGCGACCAGGGCGGCCAGAGAGCTGATGCGGAACAGGGCGGCCACGGCCAGCCAGGTGACGGCGGCCAGCAGGCCCACCGGCCAGCAGGCGGCCAGCAGCACGCCGTAGAAGGTGGCCACGCCCTTGCCGCCCTTGAACTTCAGCCAGACGGGGAACAGGTGGCCGGTGAAGGCCGCGCCGCCGGCCAGGGCGATGATCGCCGGGTTCCCGTGGCTCAGCCAGCGGGCCAGCAGCACCGCCACGATCCCCTTGCCGGCGTCGCCGATCAGGGTGATGGCCGCCAGGTCCTTGCGGCCCGAGCGCAGCACGTTGGTCGCGCCGATGTTGCCCGAGCCGATCTGCCGGATGTCGCCGGCCCCGCCCAGCCGCGTGGCGATCAGCCCGAACGGGATCGAGCCCAGCAGATAACCGCCGAGGATCGTGAGGCCGAGGGTCAGGTAGACGGCTTGGGCGAGATCTTGCACGGAATGCGACCTATGGATGTGGTGAAGCTGCCCGGCGAGACGGGCGCATGGCAAGGGCGAAAACGCCGGTTTCGGGTTTATAGCGGCGCTCGGGGCGAGGGCTCTAGCGTTTTCGGGGCGGCGTTGATGTTGAAGGGGTTTGCTCGCCAAGTCTGGGCGCGCACTGATCTCGTCAGTCCAGCCTTGGTTTCTCGACCCGATTGCGTAGTGGGGTCGCCAAGGCACCGCAAACCAGGCCCGACACCCCGCCTATGGCGAGTAGCGGCGCCATTTGGACGGGGGCGCTGAGAAGAGGCGCGATGCAGACAAGGCCTGTCGCCACGGCGCCGGCGACGCCACAGGCCAATATGAACCAAGGCGCTCTCAGGTCCTCGAAAAGATGGACCGCCGCCAGGCCCGTCAGAAGCGCCGGCAAGCCGCCGAAGAGATAGCTGTAGAGCGACACTCCCAGGAGCAGCCACGGCGAGGCCAGAAGTCGCCGAGCCAACGAGTCCTCGCCGCTCAGCAAATCCCAAGGAAGCATGGAGACGTAGCCAACTAGCGGTCCGAGCACGACAAAAAGGGCGATCACGTAGAAGCCCTTCGCGCCTCTCAAGGCCCCCATGTTCTTCCGGTCTTCGAGCGGATCGGCCATCCTGGTTAGGCTACCCCTCCGCCCGATGCACCACGCGGCCGTCGACGATCGTCATCAGCACCTGGCCCTGCAGCCTCCGCCCGTCGAACGGCGAGTTCTTGGACTTCGACAGCAGCTTGCCGGCGTCGATGATCAGCGGGGCGTCCAGGTCGCACAGCACCAGGTCGGCCGGGGCGCCGGGGGCGATGCGGCCCGACTGCAGGCCGATCAGGCCGGCCGGGGCCAGGGTGACGGTGCGGATCAGGTCGACCAGCGGCAGGCGCTCGTCGTGATAGAGGCTCAGCAGGGCCGGCAGCAGGGTCTCCAGGCCCACGGCGCCGGGGGCGGCCTCGTCATAGGGCAGGCGCTTGTCCTCGGCCGGGGCCGGGGCGTGGGCGCTGACGACGATGTCGATCAGACCGCTGGCCAGCGCCTCGATCAGCGCCTGGCGGTCGTCCTCGCCGCGCAGGGGCGGGGTGACCTTGGCGAAGCTGCGGTAGTCGCCGATGTCCAGTTCGTTGAACGACAGGTGGTTGATCGACACGCTGGCGTGGACCCTCAGGCCCTTCTGCTTGGCGCGGGCCAGGGTCTCCAGGGCCTGGGCGCTGGTGACCTGGTCGACCAGCAGGCGGCCGCCGGTGGCCTCCAGCAGGGCGACGTCGCGCTCCAGCATGATCCGCTCGGCCATCGGCGAGATCGAGGGCAGGCCCATGCGGCCGGCGAACTCGCCGCCGGTCGCCGCGCCGCCCTTGGCCAGCCAGGGGTCCATCGGCCGGTGGGCCAGCAGGGTGTCGAAGCCCTTGGCGTAGGTCAGGATGCGCTGCATGACCTTGCTGTCGACGATCGGCTTGTCGGCGTCGGTCACGTAGACGCAGCCGGCCTCGCGCATCAGGCCGATCTCGGCCATCTGCTCGCCCTTCAGCCCCTTGGTCGCGGCCCCGGCGCACAGGATGCGGGCGGCGTCGATGTCGCGCGAGCGGCGCAGGATGAAGTCGACCACGCTGGGGTCGTCCACGGCCGGGTCGGTGTCGGGCTGGACGACGAAGCTGGTCACCCCGCCGGCCGCGGCGGCCTTGGCGGCGCTGGCCAGGGTTTCCTTGGTCTCGGCCCCGGGCTCGCCGGTCTTGACCCGCAGGTCGATCAGGCCGGGGGCCAGCATGGCCCCGCCGCAGTCGACGACGCGGACGTCCTTGGAAAGCTTGCCGAACTCGCGGCCCTTGGCGACGTCGGAGATCACGCCCTCGGAGACGATGACGACGCCGGGGCCGTCATAGCCGCTCTCGGGATCGACCAGGCGGGCGTTGATCAGGGCGAGGGGAGGCGATGAACCAGTCATCAAAAACCTCCGCTCATCCCGGCGAATGCCGGGACCCAGATGGAATGGCTTTGAGGCGGGTTCCATGAACGCCGAGTTCTTCCAATCATCCCCTCGGCCTTGGGACCTGGGTCCCGGCATTCGCCGGGATGAGCGGAAAATAAAGGAAGGGATCTCACTTCCCATGCTCCTCAAGTCGATGCGCAAGGGAGGCCAGGACGGCCATGCGGGCGGCGACGCCCATCTCGACCTGGTCCTGGATCAGGCTGATCTCGGGATCGTCGGCGACGTCGGAGTCGATCTCGACGCCCCGGTTCATCGGGCCCGGGTGCATGACCTTGGCCTTGGGCGCGGCGCGGGCCAGCTTCTCGCGGTCCAGCCCGTAGAAGCGGAAGTATTCGCGGGTCGAGGGCACGAAGGCCCCCTGCATGCGCTCAAGCTGCAGGCGCAGCATCATCACCACGTCGGCCCCGGCGATGCCGGCCTTCATGTCGTGATGGACGGTCACGCCCCAGCGCTCGGCCTGGGCCGGCATCAGGGTGGGCGGGCCGACCAGGCGGACGCTGGCGCCCAGGGTGTGCAGCAGGGCCACGTTCGAGCGGGCCACGCGGCTGTGCAGCACGTCGCCGCAGATGGCCACCGTCAGGCCCGAGACCCGGCCGAAGGCGCGGCGGATCGACAGGGCGTCCAGCACCGCCTGGGTGGGGTGCTCGTGCTGGCCGTCGCCGGCGTTGATCACGCTGCCGCTGACCTTCTGGCTGAGCAGCGAGGCGGCGCCCGACGAGGCGTGGCGCACCACCAGCAGGTCGGGGCGCATGGCGTTCAGGGTGACGGCCGTGTCGATCAGGGTCTCGCCCTTGGTGATCGACGAGGTGCGCGGGCTCATGTTGACGACGTCGGCGCCCAGGCGCTTGCCGGCGATCTCGAACGAGCTCTGGGTGCGGGTGCTGTTCTCGAAGAACAGGTTCATCAGCGTCCGCCCCTTGAGGATGTCGAGGGACTTGGTCGTCTGGCGATTGAGGGCGACGAAGGCGTCGGCCAGGTCCAGCAGATCCGTGGCCTGCAAGGCGTTCAGGTCGCCGGCCGACAGGAAGTGGCGGCGGGGGAACGAGAAGATGCGCTGACGGATCGTCTCGATCGGATCGGCGGGCTCACGGGGCGGGGGTTTTGCCGTCATGAGTGCGCGTCATAGGCGGGTTTGGCGTCGCGGGGAAGGGCGATGCGTGAAACCCTCTCCTCTGGGAGAGGGCTTAGGAAGACGCCTCGCGGATTCCCCGCATCCGCTCCAGCGCGCCTTGCAGGATCCAGCCGGCGGCCATCTTGTCGACGACCTCGCCGCGGCGCTTGCGGTTGACGTCGTGCTCGTCGATCAGCACGCGGGTCACCGCCGCCGTCGACAGGCGCTCGTCCCAGAAGGTGATCGGCAGGTCGGGGCGCAGGCGCAGCAGGTTGCGGCCCAGGGCGCGGTTGGACTGGCAGCGCACGCCCTCGGTGCCGTCCATGTTGATCGGCAGGCCGATGACGATCCCCGCCGCCTTGCGGCCGTCCATCAGCTTGAACAGGGTCTCGGCGTCCTGGGTGAACTTGGCCCGGGCGATGGTGGCCAGGGGGCTGGCGACGGTCAGGGTGACGTCGGACACGGCCACGCCGATGGTCTTCTCGCCAGGGTCCAGGCCGACGATCGGCTTGTAGTCGGGGATGGCGGCGGCGAATTCGGCGATGTCGAGAACGGGCATTCGTCCTCATATCACGGGGAAGCGCTCCCCCGACAAGAGAACCGCGAACAAGGGAACGCTTGTCAAAGCGCCCCTCGCACGGCTAACCCACGCGCTTGGAATTCAGGAGGCCCCCATGGCCATTGACGCCGCCACCGTGCGGAAGGTCGCGCGGCTCGCGCGCATCGCCGAACCCGAAGAGCGCATCGAGGCCCTGGCCCAGGAGCTCAACGGCATCATGACGTGGATCGAGCAGCTGGCCGAGGTCGACACCGACGGCGTCGAGCCGCTGACCAGCGTCGTGCACGCCGGCCTGCCGCTGCGCGACGACGTGGTGACCATGGGCGGCGACGCCGAGGTGGTCACCTCCAACGCCCCCAAGTCGGTGGGCGGCTTCTTCGTGGTCCCCAAGGTGGTCGAATAATGAGCGCGCTGACCTCTCTCACCCTGAAGGGCGCGCTGGACGGCCTGGAAGCGGGCGAGTTCACCTCGGTCGAGCTGACCACGGCCCACATCGAGGCCGTCGAGGCCGCGCGCGGCCTGAACGCCTTCCTGTTCGAGACGCCCGAGCAGGCCCTGTCGATGGCCGCCGCCTCGGACGCCCGCAGAGCTCTTGGCGCCGGCCGTCCGCTGGACGGCATCCCGCTGGGCATCAAGGACCTGTTCTGCACCGAGGGCACGCCGACCACGGCCGCCTCGCGGATTCTCGAGCCGTTCGTGCCGGAATACGAGTCGACCGTCACCAGCCAGCTGTGGCGCGACGGCGCGGTGATGCTGGGCAAGCTGAACCTCGACGAGTTCGCCATGGGCTCGTCGAACGAGACCAGCGCCTACGGCCCCGTGGTCAATCCCTGGCGCAAGTCGGGCTCCAACCAGGCCCTGACCCCGGGCGGCAGCTCGGGCGGCAGCGCCGCGGCCGTGGCCGCCGACCTGTGCCTGGGCGCCACCGCCACCGACACCGGCGGTTCGATCCGCCAGCCCGCCTCGTTCACCGGCACCGTCGGCATCAAGCCGACCTACGGCCGCTGCTCGCGCTGGGGCACGGTGGCCTTCGCCAGCTCGCTGGACCAGGCCGGCCCGATCGCCAAGACCGTCGAGGACGCCGCGATCCTGCTGAAGTCGATGTCGGGCCATGACCCGAAGGACTCCACCAGCCTGGACGTCCCGGTTCCGGACTTCGCCGCCTTCGTCGGCAAGTCGGTCAAGGGCCTGCGGATCGGCGTTCCCAAGGAATACCGCGTCGACGGCATGCCGGCCGAGATCGAGAAGCTGTGGGCCGACGGGATCGAATGGCTGAAGGAGGCCGGCTGCGAGATCGTCGAGATCAGCCTGCCGCACACCAAGTACGCCCTGCCGGCCTACTACATCGTGGCCCCGGCCGAGGCCTCGTCGAACCTCGCCCGCTACGACGGCATGCGCTACGGCCTGCGGGCCGAGGGCGGCAACCTGACCGAGGTCTACGAGAACACCCGCGCCGCCGGCTTCGGCGACGAGGTCAAGCGCCGCATCCTGATCGGCACCTACGTGCTGTCGGCCGGCTATTACGACGCCTACTACCTGAAGGCCCTGAAGGTGCGCCGCCGCATCGCCGAAGATTTCGACAACGCCTGGCAGAAGGTCGACGCCATCCTGACCCCGACCGCGCCGTCGGCGGCGTTCGGCCTGGGCGAGAACAGCAACGACCCGATCGCCATGTACCTGAACGACGTGTTCACGGTGACCACCAACCTGGCGGGCCTGCCGGGCCTGTCGCTGCCGGCCGGCCTGGACGCCAACGGCCTGCCGCTGGGTCTGCAGATCATCGGCAAGCCGCTGGACGAAGGCACGGTGTTCTCGGTGGCCGGGGCCATCGAGAAGGCCGCGGGCTTCAAGGCCAAGGCCGACAAGTGGTGGTGATTGGGTGACCGACCACCATCCGCGATTTCCGGAACATCCTAGCCTACACTCTACGCTAGGATTCTGGTCGCAGTTGGCTCGAACTAGCAGGCAGTTTGAAGCTCTAAAGCCTACCTATGACCCCGAAGAAAAGTCGTACGATTCTTTGGACCGATTTTTCTTCTTCTTCTTGTGTTTTTATTCTCTGCAAGATTGGTTGAAAGTTTACACGCCTGAGGCCCATGAGATTTGGAAAAATCGGTTCAAGGGTCTTCTGGAGTGGAAGATATGTCGGGATATCAGCAACAGTTTCAAGCATCTGAAACTGTCTGAGCCGTCCTTGGACATGCAGCTTACGCTAATTCGAGATTACCAGCTTGGTGAAAAGCATCAGATTACTGTTCTCGCAGATGGCCGATCGATCCCTCTAATGGACGTGGCCGCTCGGCTTTGGTCGAGTGTCGGCGAGTTTGTCCGTGATGCCGAGCAATATCTTCCTCCCCGGGGACGCGGCACTGAGAGCGAGATATCGGGCGGATAGTTGTGAAAAAGGGCGGCCCCGCGAGGAGCCGCCCTTTCTTTTTACGCTACGCCTACAGCTACATCGGGGCGTCGGGCGTGACCGGCGTCACCGGGGCCGGAGCCGGGGTGGGCGCCGGGGCGGCCGGGGCCGCGATCACCGGCGTCGGCGCCGGGGCGGCGAC
>NZ_JBBEUD010000017.1:0-127487 GCF_037402475.1 Caulobacter sp. CCG-8 | reverse complement strand
GCGGCGTTCCATCGCCACCGCGGCGGCGGCGATGTGGGCGGCGCGCGAGCGGGGCTCGACCTCGCCGGCGGCGTAGCGGGCCCCATGGGGCGAGGCGGCGGCCTCGCCGTTCCCGACGGTCGGGGCGGCGCGCGGCAGGCGAAGGCCGGCGGCGGTCACGGCGACGGCCACGGCGGCCAGCACCAGCACCACGGCGAACACCAGGCTGAGGACCAGCACGGTCACCGCCGGACCGATGTCGAGCGGCGCGAACTGCTGGACGTCATCCAGGGCGGCCAAGGCTTTCAGCGACGGCGCCATTGTGGCCAGTTGCAGCGCCAGGGCCAGGGTGGCGACCATGGGCAGGACGGCCAGGGCGATCATCGCCTTCAGCCAGCCCTCGACCAGGCCCTTGGTGGTCTCGAACAGCAGCAGGCCGGCGATCAGCGGGGTCATGGCCAGCAGGACCGACAGCACCACCTTGCAGGCCAGGATGACGCCGAGGCTGGACAGCAGCATGATCAGGCCGCCGATATTGACCGCGAAGGCCGCGAAGCCGGGGCCGCCCTGCAGGGCCGCGTCGCGTGCTCCGGCGCGGGTGGCGAAGTGTTCGGCCGCCTTCTGCAGGGCGTCATAGGCCGCCTGCAGGCCGGTGAACGGATCGGCGTGGGCGCCGGCGCCTTGCAATTGGCCCATGAGCAGGCGGCCGACCTCGGCGGGCGCGTTGAACAGGGCGTCGTAGACCAGCGTCTCGACCAGCGGCCAGTTGGTGGCCAGGGCCACGACGAGGCTGAGCTTGATCACCGAGACGGTGATGTCGCCCATCCGCAGGCCGCTCCCGCCCAGCATCAGCTTGTAGCCGACGAAGGCGACGTAAAGGGTCATCAGGATCGTCAGCAGGGTGGCGATCGGCGACCCGGCGGCGGCCAGGGCCGTGTAGCCGGCCTCGGACAGGCCGTGGACCTGGCAGTCGACCGAGCCGATCAGGCCCTGGACCAGCGGCGCGCCGGCGGCGGTGCAGGCGGCGGCCATCACGCGGCGTCCTTCAGCAGCCTGGCCATCCAGGCGTCCGGCGCGTCGCCCACGCTTTCGCGCAGGGCGTCCAGCTTGCGCACCGTGCTCTCGCGGCCGGACAGCACGGTCAGCAGCTCAGGCGAGCCGGCCAGGTTCAGGCGGGCGACGACGCTGTCGGTCCCATGTTTGATCAGGAAGCACCGCGCGGTGTCCGGCAGGCTCTTGATCAGGTCGAACTCATGCTGCGTCAGGCCGAAGCCGTCGCAGTAGTCGCGGGCCTGGGCCTTGGGATTGGCCATGAAGATCTGGGTGGCCGCCTGCTCGATGATGGCGCTGGCGATGCGGCTTTCCAGGGCGTCCTGGGCGCTCTGGGTGGCGAAGCCGACCAGGCCGTTGCGCTTGCGCAGGGTCTTTTCCCAGTCCTTGATCCGGGCCACGAACACGTCGTCGTCCAGGGCCTTCCAGCCCTCGTCGATGACGATCATGGTCGGATGGCCGTCCAGGCGCTGCTCCACGCGGTGGAACAGATACATCATGGCCGGGGTGCGCAGGGCCGGGTCGTCCAGCAGCTGGGTCATGTCGAAGCCCAGGGTGGCGGCGTCCAGGTCCAGGCGGTCATCGGCGTTGTCGAACAGCCAGGCCTTCTCGCCCGCGCCGTGCCACGGGGCCAGGCGCGCGGCCAGGTCGGCGGCGTCCGGACGCCGCGCGCCCTTGAACAGCTCGGCGAAGAACCGCAGGCGGCGCAGGCGCGGCGCCTGGTCGAAGTTGGCGTCGACGGCGTCCTTGATCCGCGCCAGGTCGTCGGCCGACAGGGTCTCGCCGGGCGTCGCGACCAGGCGAGCCGTCCATTCGGCCAGGAACTTGCGGTTGGCGGCGGTGTCGGGCAGGGCCAGCGGGTTGAAGCCCGTCGCCAGGCCCGGCCGCAGCACTTCGTAGCGGCCGCCGATGGCGCGCAGGAAGATCTCGGCGCCGCGATCCTTGTCGAAGAAGACCGTGCGCGGGCCGTACTTCTGGGCCTGGGCCAGCAGGAAGTTCAGCACCACAGTCTTGCCCGAGCCCGACGGGCCGATGATCGTGAAGTTGCCCAGGTCGCCCTTATGGAAGTTGAAGTGGTAGGGGCCCGCCGAGGTGGTCTCCAGCAGGGTCACGGCCGGCCCCCAATGGGCGCCCTGGGCCTGGCCGACCGGGAAGTTGTGACCGCTGGCGAAGCCGGCGAAGTTGGCGGTCGAGATCATCGCCCGGCGGGCGATATCCTTGAAGTTGCCGGGGAACTGGGCCCAGAAGGCCGGTTCCAGATTGATGTCCTCGCGCACGGCGATGGCGCCCATCTCGGTGAAGGCCGACAGCACCTCCGCGCTGGACTGGTCCAGGGCCTGGAGGCTCTCGCCCCGCACCAGCACGCTCAGGTGATGCTCGCCGAAGGCGGCGCGACCGCTGACCACGTCGTCCTTGGCGCGGATCAGGTCGGCCTTCAGGCTGATCCCGTCGTCGTCGGCGGCCCTCATGCGGCGCAGGGCCAGGCTCATCTTCTCGAGCGTGGGCTGGCGGTCGACGAAGCCGAAGCTCTGGGTGACCACCATCTCGCAGGGCAGGCGCAGCAGGTCGTCCAGCATGCCGGCGCTGGTCTGGGCCGGATAGTCCTTGATCGAGATCAGGGAGGCGAAGCCGCGGGGCAGCGCGCCGGCCCGCGACAGTTCCAGGGTCTCCAGGCCGAAGCTGATCCGGCGATAGGGCAGATGCTCGCCGGCGTCGCCCTGCGGGACCAGCATCGGACGCATCTCGCCGTTATAGAGGCAGGACAGGAATTCCAGCGGCTCCGAGCATTGGCCGTGGGCGCCGTCGTACAGGCCCAGCACCCGCGCGCCATAGGGCGCCAGGGCCGAGATCAGGCTGTCGCGGGCGGCGTCCAACTCGCGGCGGTCCTGGGCCTTGGTCTGGTCGGCCTGGACGCGATCGGCGCCCTTCAGCAGGCGCAGGGCCTTGTCCACGATCCCGCCCTGGCCCTGCAGCGGCCGGCGGACGATCGTCAGGAACAGATCGTTGACATAGAGCTTGCGGCCTTCCAGCCGCGCGCTCCAGGCGGCGTCGAGATCGCGGCTGAAACCCTCGGCGAAGTCGCCTTCCGTCCCGACCTTGGCCTCGCGGCGGACGATGTGGTGGTAGACGGCGAAGCGCGAGCTGGACAGTCCGCGCAGCATCACGTCGCGCACGGCCTTGCGATAGTTCAGCTCCTCGCTGTCGGCGGTCTCGAACGGCAGGCCGGCCAGGTGGATGACCTGCATCAGCAGGCCGTCGCGGGTTTCCAGCGTCCGGGCGTCCAGGTGACGGGCGTAGGGCAGGCGCTTGCCGGCCGACGCCTCCTTCTTGCGGTTCACGGTTGGTAGCTGTTGCATCGCCAGGCCCGGAAATTGGGAACACGGGGGCAGCGGCTGACCTTGGTCAGCCACAGGTCGAAGATGCGCGGTTCGCGCAGGCAGGCCGCGTAGCCGATCGCGTGGATCACCAGCGCCGCGGCGATGGCCCAGAACGACTTGGTGATCAGGAACAGCTCGGTGGTGACCACGCCGTTGATCACGAAGTAGCTGTAGGTCACGCCGGCGAACATCTGGGGCCGGGTCAGGGCCCCGAACACCACGTCGCGATCGAGCGGGGCGGCCATCGTCCCTACGCCCCCGCCGCCGAGCGGATGCCGCTGACGATGGTGGTGGCGCCGAACAGGACGAAGCAGCCCAGGATGACGGTCGCGCCGTAGCGCCAGTTCATCCGGCCGGTCAGCATCATGAAGCCGACGGCGGCCACGGCCATGACGGCGACGACCGTGGCGACGTTGCCCAGCAGGGTGCCCTGCAGCCACAGCACGCCCGACAGGACGGCGCTGGAGCCTTGCGGGTCGGCCTGGGCGACCTGGGCCTGGGCCTGGCCGGCGGCCGCGGCGAGGGCGGCGGCCAGGGCGGCGATACGGGAGGAAATCTTGGGGGCGGGGAACTTGCGCATCAGTTGGGGACTCCGAGGGCGGGAACGGCGAAGGCGGTGCCAGTCGCGGCCATTCGGCCGAGGATGGCGGTGACGTAGGCTTGGGTTTCGGCGTAGGGCGGCACGCCGCCGTGCTTGCGGACGGCGGCGGGGCCGGCGTTGTAGGCGGCCAGGGCCAGCTTCACGTCGCCACCGAACTGGCCGAGCATCTGGCGCAGATAGAGCGCGCCGCCGCGGATGTTCTGGGTCATGTCGGTGGCGTCGACGCCCAGGTCGCGGGCGGTGCCGGGCATCAGCTGCATCACGCCGGTGGCGCCGCGCTTGGATCGGGCGCCCTGGTTGAAGCGGCTCTCGCGCCAGGCCACGGCCTCGACCAGCTTGGGGTCGACCGAGAATTCCGAAGCGGCCGCCGAGATCTGTCGGCGCACGGCCTCGCCGCCGATGTCGGCCGTCGGCGGGACCGGCGCGGCCAGGGCCTCGACGCCCTCCGTGGTGAAGACGGCCGGGCCGTCGAGGCGGGTGACCTGACCGTCGTCGCCGATCTCGAGGACCTGGGCTTGCGCGGCCGCGCCCAGGCCGGTCGCGACGACGGCGGCCGCCAGCAGCGGCTTCAGCAAGCGGTCGAGCGCGTGTCGCACCAGGAACCCCGTCGATGATCAGCCATGCCCATCCATGGTTAATCGATATCTACGGAGTGATTTGGCGAACTGCCGATGCGGCAAGTTGGCACAATAGTTTTTGAGCAACCCGTGAATTTTGTACTGTTTTATCCACAGTAAACAAGCGCTACTGCTATAGCGTCTACCAGTCGACTCTAGGGGCTAAATTGCTGAACCTTTGAGCATATTTCGGAAGTCCTGCGAACATATTGACGCTGGCGTCAAAATATCGAGCTTCCGAAGCCGGCGAGGGCGCCCGCCGGCGAGGCCGGGGCGACCTGTCGCGACGCGCGAGCGGCCTCACCAGCGCCGCGTCAGGCCCAGCCGATACTCCCGGCCATAGACCTCGGAATCGAGCAGATAGGGATAGGTGGTGCGTTCGGTCCGGTAGGCCGCGTTGGTCAGGTTCGCGCCCGAGAGGGTGACGCGCCAGGCGTGGGGCAGGTCGACGATGACCTTCAGGTCCAGGCGCGACAGCGGCTGGCGATAGTTGTCGCTGGTCTGCTCCGCCCACTGGTCGCTGTGCGGCGCGCGGCCCTGATAGGCGTAGCCGAGGCGGGCCTGGAACCGGTCGCGTTCGTAGTAGAGCTGGACGGCGTAGAGGGCCTTGGCCTGGTCCGCGAGGCGGCGGGGCGCAAGGCCCGGGGCGGAGACCTTGGAATCCAGGAACGCGGCGTTGGCCAGGACGCCGAAGCCGTCGAACGGGGCGGGCGCGTCGCGCAGGTCGTAGCGCATCGAGAGCTCGACCCCGGCCACGTGGCCATGGCCGGCGTTGGTCTTGGTGACGAGGGTATAGTGGTCGAAGCGCACGCCGCCGAAGGTCTCGCCGGACCGGTCCTGCGCCATCTCGAACGGCAGGCCGTCCAGGGCCTTGTAGAAGCCGGCCGCCGAAATCCAGCCGAGGCGGCGCGGCAGGTGGTACTGGGCCGAGACGTCCCAGTTGCGGCTCTCGATGGCCCGCAGCCGGGGATTGCCGATCTCGTTAACGCCGCTGACCACCGGCGCGCCGGTGCGCGGATCGGGCGCGACCGAGACCGACAAGGTCGAGATCGGCGCGAGGTCAACATAGTCCGGACGGGCGAAGCTCCGGGTGGCCGAGGCGCGCAGCACCCAGGCTCCGCCGGCGTCCCACCTGACCAGTAGGGCGGGGGCGAGGTTGAGGTAGTGACGGCCGCCCGCGGTCGGCAGGATGTCGGCCTGCGCGAACGGCAGGCCGGCCAGCGGATCGACCCCGGCGGGGAAGCCCGTCGCCGACAAGGCCGCCACGAAGGCGTCGGCTTTCGCCTGGACGTTCGTGCGCTCGACCCGGGCGCCCAGGGTGACGTGGAGCGCGGGCGTCATGTCGACCGCGCCCATCAGATAGCCGGCCCAGATGGTCTCGTGGATGCGGTAGCGGTCCTCGACCGAGTTCTCGCGCGAAGCCGCCGCATCGAACACGAAGAGGTCGGGCCGGCGCGCGAAGAGCGCCTCCACCCCCGCCGGATCGGCGAACGGGAACCTGAGGCTGGGCACGAGATCGTCGTCCTCGCCGTAGTCGTCGATCCATCCGGCCAGCAAGGGATCGGCCAGATTGGCCGCACCCGTGAAGTTGAAGCGGTGGTCGGCGTCCTCGACCGACTTGAGCCGCGCCAGGTGCTTGAGGCCCATCTTCAGGGCGAGCGGCTTGCCGCCGACGACGAGGCGGCGGTTGAGATCGAGCTGTCCGGTGGTGATGTCCTCGCGCACCGTCGAGGTGATGCGCCGCACGCGGAACAGCTTCTGGAACCCGCCGTCGAAGGCCGACAGGCCGTTCGGCGCGACCAGGCGGCCGTCGGGGATCGAAACGCCGTCGACGATGCGGAAGCGGGCTATATCGGGCGCCCCGTCGGGCGGGTCGATGTCCCCCAGCGTCTCGTAGTAGTCGAGATAGGGATTGAGCTCCTTGGCGCTGGTCCGGTTGAGGGAGGCCTCCAGGGTCCAATCGTCGTCCAGGGCCCAGCGGCCGCCCAGCACGTACTGACGCACGGGGCGCTCCTGCCGCTCGCGCCGGGTTTCGGTGCGCACGCGCAGGCCGCGCCACGAGAAGGTGTCGGCGCTGGGGGCGGAGAGGGGGCCGCGCGCATAGAGCATGAACTCCGGCCGCAGTTCCTCGTCGTTGTAGTCGGCCGCGAAGACCCGCAGCCAGGCGGCGTTGTCGCTCGCGCCGCGCCAGTCCAGGGCGCCCGTCAGGCTGGTCCGCTCGCGCCGGCCGATCGAGGCGCCGACCAGGATGCGATCGGGGAAGAGGCCAGGGACCCCGGTGTTCGAGGGGACGACGTTCGCCGTGTCGTAGAAGGGCGAGAAGTACTCGCGAACCCAGTTCTCGCCGGCGAGGTAGATGCCGAACGCCTTGTCGGGCCCGAAGGTGTCGGCGAAGGCCCCGCCGACCGCGTGGATGTCGCGCCCGTGGCCGGTGTCCGCCAGGCCGATCTCGGCCGAGACGCCGGCGGTGCGGGTGGGGAAGTCGTGGGCGAGGGGCGTGCGCACGTCGATCAGCCCGCCGATCGCCCCGGCGTCGCGGTCGGGCGACATCACGCTGTGGATCTCGACGTCGGAGACCGCCGAGGCGCTCAGCACGTCCAGCGGCGCGGCGCGGCCCGAGCGGCCGTCGGTGTCGGAGGCGGCGATGGTCACGCCGTTGAAGGTCACCGTGTCCAGCACCTGGCTGACGCCGCGCAGCGACAGGTAGCGGCCCTCGCCCTGGTCGGAGATGCGATAGACCGACGGCAGGCGGTCCAGGGCGTCGGCGATGTTGCTGTCGGGCAGCTTGCCCACGGTGTCGGCCGAGATGATCTCGACCAGGCCGTCGTAGCGGCGCGCGCGCGCCTCGGCCCGGTCCAGCCCGCCGCGATAGCCTGTCACCACGATGGGATCGGCCAGCGTCGGCGCCTCGACGGGCGGGGCGGCGGGCTGGGCCTTGGGTGTCGGCGCGGGCCTGGGCGGCGGCGGGGCCAGCACCGTGACCACGCCCGTCGGCGACAGGGTGTAGGTCAGGCCCGACCCGTCCAGGAGCCGGTCGAGCGCGCCGCGCAGGGTGGTGGGGCCGGTGAAGCCGCGCGTCCGGCGATCGCCGACCAGGACCGCGTCGAAGGCGATGTTGACATCGGCCTGGGCGGCCAAGGCCAGCAGGGCGTCGGCCAGGCGTCCGGGCCGTCCCGGACCCGCCACGACGGCCTTGCGTGAAAGCGAGGGGGACGGCGGCGCCGCCAAGGCCGAAAGCGGCGCGCCGTCGGCGATCAATCCCGACAGGACGAGGGGGAAGATCCACATGGCCTGCCGCATCGGCGGGACGATATAGGCTGAGCGTGACGCTGCGGTTACAAGCTTAGCTTGGCGAGGCGCCGGGCCGCAGCAGGATGTCGCCGTTCGCCTGGCGGATGAAATCGGCCCCCACCGCGTCGGCGATGATGCTGGCCGTCTCGCGCTCGTCGAGGTCGGCGATCGAGAACGACAGGCTGACGCGGCGCGCCGCCAGGCGCGGGTCGGCCACCCTCAGCGGCCGTTCGAAATAGCGGCTGAGTTCGACCAGGGCCGCGTCCAGGCGGCGATCGGTCAGCACCATGCGGTGGTCTCGCCAGGCGCCGACGGCGGGGGCGGAGGCACGCTCGATCGCGCCCGAGGCGACGATCCAGGCCCCTTCGCCAGCCGAGAGCTCGAGGGCGGAGCCGCCATGGCGGGCCGAAAAGCGCACGCGTCCCCGCGTCACCGCCACGCCCGTGCGGCCGGCGAAGGCGGTGGCCTCGAACGCCGTGCCGAGGGCACGGGCCTCGAACCGGGCGCCCTGGACCAGGAACGGCCGTTCGGGGTCGTGGGCGGCCTCGACGAACACCCGGCCGGCGGCCAGGGTCACGAGGCGGCTGGTGCGGGTCATCCGCACGGTGACCTCGGTGCGGGTGTCGAGCCACAGCTGGCTGCTGTCGGCCAGCGCGACCGCGCGCACCTCGCCGACGGCCGTCCGATAGGCCTGGCCGGGGTTCGTCCCGGACGACCGGAGGACGACGGCCGCGCCGCCGAATACCGCCGCGCCGGCCGCCAGACCGCCGCCGATCAGCAGGCGGCGACGCGACGGGGATGGGCGATCGCCGGCCCGCGCGCTCTTGGCCAGGGCCTGCAGCGCCGCCTGCCGCGCGATGAGGTCGCCGCGTTCGGGGCGCTCGGCCAGCCAGGCGTGGAAGACCTCGACCTTGCCGGGCGCGAGTCCTTCGTCGATCGCCAGCACCCAGCGGGCGGCGGCGAGATCGTCGTCCTCTTCCTCGTGATGGATCCCGGTCAACATCAGTCCTTCCAGACCTTGCGCGCCAAACGCGCCATCGTCCGTTCGACCAGCTTGCGCACCTGGGTGATCGACAGGCCGGTCTGTTCCCCGACCTGCAAAAGCGTCCGCCCCTCCATCCTGTGCAGCACAAACACCTCTCGTTCCTTTCCAGGCAGCGCGTTCAGCGCCTTCTGGAATCGTTGCAGCCGCTGGCGGCCGTCCAGGACATCGTCCTGCAACGCCGCCGGATCGGCGAGTTCGATCTCGTCCAGGCCCACGTGCTCGCCCTGACGACGGGCCAGCCGACGTCGACCTCGGTCCTTCATGAGGTTAGACGCAATCGAAAATAGAAATGCGGTTTTATTCTCCACGGGGACGTGGCGGTCGCGGGCGGCGATGCGGGTCGCCACGCCCTGGAGGATGTCGTCGACGTCGGCGTCCTGGCGCAGGCGGGAGGCCACGAACCGGCGCAGGGCCGGCTCCAGCGCGCGATACGCCTCGAACAGCGGATCGCAGCCGTCCGTCGCCGTCGATGGAGGCTTGGCTGGGTCGGTCACCGCACGTTCGAGCTCCGCCTCGCCGTTCTGGTCCGCATGTTCCGACGTCGCAACGCTCATCGCGCCAGTTTGCTACGCCATGATGAAACCCCGTTGACGAGTTCGTCGGCGCGCAGGGTCAGGGGGGAATAGAGCGCCCGGCCGCGGATATCGATGACGTTGAAGCTCAGGGTCGGCGTCTTGCCGGTCATGTCGAAATCGATGATCCCGGCGTTGTTCACGCCCAGCAGGGGCTGGCGGATCATCTGGTCGGGCGCCATGCGGGCCGCGATCTTCCCCAGGTCCATGGGCGAGCCCGCCACCATCTGGGCCAGGGCCGAGCTCACCAGGTCGTAGAGGTCGTAGCCGCCCTGTTCCGACTGGGGCGCGCAGGCGACATACGGGAAGTGGGTGTCGCCCGACAGCAGCACCACGCCGCTGATCTTCTGCTCACGGATGAAGTCGAACAGGCGCTGGCGCTCGTGCAGATAGGCCGACCAGGCGTCGCCGCCCGGGCCCTTGAAGCGCGACCAGCCGCTGCCGCAGGCCAGGACCTTGAACGGCGCCTTGCTGGCCAGCAGCCGCGCCTTGAGCCATTCGAACTGACCTTTGCCCAGGAACTCCTTCTCCGGCGTGTCGGGATCGGAGTCGGGCGCGCGGTGGTAGCGGCCGTCCAGGAAGATGAAGTCCACGCCGCCGTAGCTGTAGTCGAAGAACACGCCCGGCGTCCCCGGGACGCCGACGGAGGGATTGGCCCAGTAGCGCTTGAAGACCTCCAGGGCCTGCTCGCGGATCGGGTTGGTGCGGTCGTAGTTGTCGAGGCCGAAGTCGTGGTCGTCCCAGATGGCCAGCTGCGGCACGTTGCGGCCGATGGGCTGGAAGGACGGCACGAAGCGCTGGCGCTGGTACTCCATGGCCAGCGTCTCCGGGACCGTGGAGTCGCCGTAGATGTTGTCGCCCAGCCAGAAGAAGAGGTCGGGCTCGTTCTGCGCCACCGCGCGCCAGATCGGCTGCTCCGGATCGCTCTGGATGCGGGCGCACGAGCCGAAGGCGACGCGGAAACGGGCGGGCGCGGCCGGCGCCGTGCGCAGGCTCATCGGCGGCAGGTCGCGCAGGTACTTGTCCACCTTGCCGTTGGACAGCACGCGGTAGTGATAGGTCGTGCCGGGCTGGAGGCCCTCCAGGCGGATCACCAGCGTGCAGTCGTCCTGGGCCCGCGCACGCAGCGGCGCGGTGCGCTTCCAGGGACCGTTCACGGGATCGGTGGTGTAGGCGACCTGGGCGTCGAAATAGTCGCCGCTCAGCTGCATCCAGATCGGCGCGCTGGTCGCGGTGACCGCGCCCACCATCGGTCCCAGCAGCAGGCGGGGCGTGCCTTCGGGATTGGTCTCGGCCCGGGCCGGAAGGGCGCCGGCCGCGCCGGCGGCGGCGGCGGTCGCGATGAAGGTGCGGCGGGAGTTTTTCATGGGGCGCTCGAACGAAACGAAGAAGCGGAGGGCGCCGGAGCGCCCTCCTTCGAAGGTCAGCCCGCGCGCGGCGCGGGCTTTCGGGGATCACCAGGTCTTGGAGATCGACAGGCGGAACTCGCGGCCGAACACCTCGTAGCTGGAGATGTTGAACCCCTCCTGCTTGCGGCGGCTGATGAAGGCCGGGTTGCCCAGGTTCTGGCCCGACAGGGCGAGCTGCACGCCGTTGCCGAACCGGTAGGCGACGCGGGCGTCGACCGACTTGCGCGGGTCGCGGTAGATGTCGATGTCGGGGTTGGCGCCGAACGAGCTGCTGGTCGCCTTGCCCTGATAGGAATAGGCGACGCGGCCCTCGAACCCGCCGTGCTCGTAATAAGCCTGCAGGTTGAAGATCTTGTCCGCCTGGTTGAAGAACGGCACGTGGCTGTCCGGGCGACCGGGGACGTTGATCTCGACCTCGGAGTCGATGAACGAGGCGTTGGCGTAGACGCCCAGGCCGTCGAACGGCGCCGGCAGTTCCTTGAAGTCCTTCTGGGCGCTCAGTTCGATACCCCGGATGTAGCCCGGGCCGGCGTTGGTGACCGTGCTCTCGATGTAGTTGTCGTAGGTCACGCCCTCGAAACTGTAGTTCTTGTATTCGTTGTCGATGCTGTAGACGGCGTTGCGGACGCGCTTGTTGAACACGCCGAAGGTCAGCGAGCCCGAGTTGTCCGCGAAGTAGTAGTCGAGCGAGGCGTCGAAATTCAGCGCCTTGTAGGGCTTGAGGTCCGGGTTGCCGATCTCGACCGAGGCGTCGAGTTCGACCTTGTCGTTCGTGCGGTCGTAGAACTCGCTGACCACGATCGTGGAGATCGGGGCGATGTCCGTGTAGTCGGGGCGGCCGATATTGGTCGTCACCGAGGCGCGCAGCAGCCACTGCTTGCCCAGGTCCCACCGCAGCACCGCGGCCGGCAGGAAGTTGGTGTAGTTGTGGGTCCGCGAGATATCGATGATGTCGCTCGTCTTGAACGGCACCTCGCCCAGGCGCGAACGACCGGCCGGGGTGTTCGGGTCGGCCGAGACCTGGGCGACGAAGCCCTGGGCCGAGATGTCCGAATTGGTCCGCTCGACGCGGGCGCCGGCGGTGACGCTGAGAGCCGGCGTGAGGTGCAGTTCGCCCATCACGTAGCCGGCGTAGATGTCTTCCTGCAGGTGGTAGTCGTTCTCGATCGAGTTCGAGGCCGCGCCGACCGCGTCATAGGTGAAGTTGCCGGGATTGGCCTGGAAATAGGCCTCGTAGCGGTAGCGGTCCGGCGCGATCAGCGAAAGGCCGGACACCGGCTGGTAGGCCTCGCCGCGACCGTCGTCGAAGCGCATGGAGAGGCCGTTGAAAGCGGCGAGCGTCGTCTTCGGGCCGGTGAACTGGTAGCGGTAGTCGGTGTCGTCCACCGACTTCGTGCGCAGGATCACCTTCGCGCCGGTCTGGAACTTGAACTGGTGGTCGGCCAGATCGCCGTCCCAGCTCAGGTCCGCATTGCCGGTGTAGGTCTTCTCGATGACGGTCGAGGTGACGCCGCGCAGGCGATAGACGGTGTTGAAGGCCGGGTCCGTGAAGGTCAGGCCGTTCGTCAGGGCGGTGTTGTAGGCCTTCGGCTGGGCCAGGCCCTCGCCGTTCTGCACGAAGGTGATCGCCGGGGCCTCGGTCGGCAGGGCGCCGGGCGTGTCGGTGATCGCCTCGAAATAGCGCTGATAGGGGTTCAGCTCCTTGGCGGTGGTGTAGTTGAGGTCGCCGGCCAGCTTCCAGCCCCTGCCGAAGCTGTGCTCGCCGCCGACGACGAACTGCTGCACGGGACGTTGCTGGACCTCGGCGCGGGTCTCCATCTGCGAGCGGTAGCCGGCGAAGCCGAACTCGGTCTGCGAGACCGGGTTCAGGATCGGCCGGCGCACGGCCGGCGCGGCGACGGCCCGGCCCTGCAGGCCCTTGATCGTGATCTGTGGCCGGGTGCGGTCGTCGTTGTACTGGGTGAAGAAGTAGCGGGCCCAGGCGCCGGTGGCGTCGTCCGGCCGGTATTCGAGGTTGATCGAGGCGCCGTAGCGCTCCTTTTCGCCGATGGATTCGGCGTAGACCACGCTGGTCGGGAAATAGTAGTGGGCCGGATAGCCCGGAGCCGTCTGGCTGCCCGACGAGGTGTACTGCTGCGAGGTGTACTGCTTGAACCAGTACTCGCCGCTCACGAACACCGCGAACTCGTCATTGGCGCCGAAGCGGTCGCTGGCCGAGAAGTTGGTCGACCAGATCTTGCTGTCCTTGCCGAAGTCGTTGTAGCCGGTCTCGGCGCTGGCGTTGATGTAGCGGCCGTTGTGGTCGTAACCGCTGGGGGTGACGATGTTGATCGTGCCGCCGATGGACTGGCCGTCCATGTTGGGCAGGGTCACCTTGTGGATCTCGACGCGGTTCAGGGCGCTGGCGCTCAGCACGTCCAGCGGCGCGGCCCGGCCCGACTCCCCGTCGGTGTCCGAGACGGCGATGGTCTGGCCGTTCATGGTCACGTTGTTCAGGATCGGATCGGCGCCGCGGATCGAGACGTAGCGGCCTTCGCCCTGGTCACGGATGAGGTAGACCGAGGTCAGGCGGCGCAGGGCCTCGGCGATGTTGGTGTCGGGCAGCTTGCCGACGTCGTCGGCCGCCTGCACCTCGACCAGGTTCTCGGAAGCCCGCATGATGTCCCGCGACTTGGCCAAGCCCTCGCGGAAGCTGCTGACCACCAGCGTGTCGACCGTGGTGTCCCCGGCCTTGCCGTCTTCCTTGGCCTCCTGGGCCTGGACCGGCTTGGTGTCCTGGGCCATGGCCGGCGTGAAGGCCGACAGGCCGATGAGCGAGCAGCTCCCCAGAGCCGCGAGCTTTGAAAAATGTCTCATGATCCCCTCGAACAGCGATGTGACGCCGCGCCGCGAATGGGCGCTGAGGGGGGAGACGCAGCGCGATCTCGCCCGTGAGTGAAAGTTTTATGAAGTTGTCTTCGAGCGAAAAATACCGTGGCGCGCTCGATTTTGAGCTCATAGAAGGAAAATCGGAAGCGACGAAATCGCAACAATAGAGATTATCGGAGATTCACAATGCCCGTATCGCGCCTTTTTGTTTCTATCTCCGCTTTTATTCTATATTCGTCTACCGTGAATACGGTCGCGATAGCTGCCGACGTCAGTAAGAAAGGCGCTGTCGAAACCTTGTCGATCCAGGCCGTGCGCGAGACCGTTCCGGTCGCCTCGACCGGCGACGCGGCCGACGATCCGGCCATCTGGCGCAACCCGGCCGACCCGGCCAGGAGCCTGATCGTCGCCACCGACAAGGACTGGGGCCTGCATGTCTATGACCTCGAGGGCGCCGTGCTGGCCTCCGCCCCGGCGGGCAAGGTCAACAATGTCGACCTGCGCGCCGACGTGCTGATCGGCGGCAAGAAGGGCGTGTTGGTCGCCGCCACCGATCGCAGCGAAGGCCTGAACGGCAAGCTCGCCCTTTACGCCCTGGAGAGCGCGCCCGCCGGCCTGCGTCATCTGGGCCATGTTCCCGTCGCGGGCGACAGGGTCGGCAGCGTCTACGGCTTCTGCCTGTGGCGGCGCGCCGCCGACCAGGTGATCGCCATCGTGCCCTACAACAACGGCGACGTGCGCGAATATGCGCTCGACCTTTCGGGTCCCATCCCGACCGCGACCCTGGTGCGCGAGGTCAAGCTGGCCAGCAAGACCGAGGGCTGCGTGGTCGATGATCGCACCGGCCTGCTCTATGTCGCCGAGGAGCGGCATGGGATCTGGCGCATGAACGCGGCGCCCGGGAGCCAGGAGGCCCCGACCTTGTTCGCGGCGGTGGACGGGGTGCGCCTGATCCCCGACATCGAGGGCCTGACCCTGGTTCCCAAGGGCGCGCGGGGCGGCGTCCTGCTGGCCTCCAGCCAGAACGACAACGCCTATGTCGCCTACGACCTTTCGACCGGCCGCTACGTGCGCCGCTTCCGTATCGCCGGCTCGGGCCAGGTGGACGGGGTGACTGACACCGACGGCCTCGAATTCGCCCCCGGCGACTTTGGTCGTCCGTTCAAGGAGGGTCTGCTGGTCGTGCAGGACGGCGACAACGCCCCGGAGAACCAGAACTTCAAGCTGGTCCCCGGCGGGGCGCTCAAGCGGGTGCTGAAGGCGAAGTAGCTGGGCGGAGCCGTTCAAGCGAAGCGGTTTAGGCCCAAAGGATTGGGTTCGGGAGGGCGGCGGGCGAACCTGGCTTTCAGCGGGACTTCGGGCGTAGAGCTCGTGCCCAAGCGGGAGGCGCGGCGTTTGCGCTCGAACCGTCCTGTAGGCGGTGAACACGGCTCTCGGTGATCGCCGGGGGGGCTGGGACGACAACGGGTGCAGTCTCTGATAGCGAGTTCCCCATCGCGACTCGGGGATTCCTTCTTTGCGAATGCTCGCCCTATCGTTGCTGTCGGCGTCCTGCCTCGCGGTCGGTGCGGCGGCCGCCGCGCCCACGGCGCCATTGGACATCCGCGCCAACGACATGGCGACGGCGCTCACCGAACTGGCGCGGCGGACGGGCATAGAGCTGCTCTACGACCGCAACCTGGTGCGGGGACTGAAGGCGCGCCCCGTCCGCGGCCGACTGTCCGGCGAGGCGGCGCTCTCCCAGTTGCTGGCGGGCAGCGGCGTCGGCTATCGAAGGACGCCGGACGGCGTCATCGTGCTGTTCGCGCTTCCGAAGCCCCGGCCCGTCGAAAGGGCCCAGGGCGACGACGACGGCGCCGTGGCGGAGTTGCTGGTGGTGGGGCGGCGCACCCAGAACGCCGACATCCGCCGGACCCAGAATGACATCCAGCCGTACAAGGTGTTCGGCCAGGACGAGATCGACACGGCGGCCCGCGCGACGATCGACGAGTTCCTGCGTGTCCGCGAACCGGCCAACACCCAGGCGGGGCCCCTGGCCCTGGGGGGCGGCGAGACCCGTTCGTCGATCGATCTCCGGGGGTTCGGCGAGACCTCGACGCTGGTCCTGGTGGACGGCCGTCGCATGCCCTTCGTGCCGTCGACGAGCGGCGACTTCAACCAGGCCGACATCAACGGCATCCCGCCGGGCGCCGTCGAGCGGATCGAGGTGCTCACCACCACGGCGGGCGGCATCTACGGCCCGGGCGCCGTCGGGGGCGTCGTGAACATCGTGCTGCGGCGGGACTATCGGGGCGCGGAACTGACGGCCCACGCGGGGGGAAGCGACCGCGGCGACTCCCGGCAATTCCGCGTGGAAGGCCGGCTAGGCTTCACGCCGGACCACGGCGACACCGACGTCATGCTGTTCGTCTCCCACGGCGAGGCGGACCCGCTCCAGACGGGGCGGAGGAACTACGTGGAAGGCGCGGACCGCCTGCGGTTCGCCAACAATCCCGAAGGCTATGCGCTGTCGCTTCCCATTCGAAACGGCGTCTCGGTCGCCAGCCTCGACGGGAACCTGATCCTCGACGCGGATCGCGGCGGCGCGGCGCTGGGCGCGGCCTTCACCTTCCTGCCGTTGGGGTTCAGCGGAACCAGCGCCGACGCCAACGCTCTGCTCGTGGCCAACGCCGGCAAGACGCCGGCGGACATCGCCGACGACCCTTCCGGCAAGCGCGGCTACATCGCGACGAGGGGCCATACGACCTCGGGCCTGGCCAACATCCGCCATCGGTTCGGCTCGAAGGTCGAGGTTTACGCCGACGGCGTCTATCTCAGGAATACCGGCCGCTGGGTCGGCAAGAGCCGGGACAGGACGTTCCTGTTGTCGGCCGACGCGCCGGGCAACCCCTTCGACCAGGACATCGCGCTCAGCTTCCCCATGAGCCTGCTGAGCGACGAAACCTCGTATTCTATCGAGACCAATCGCTGGAGCGCGGGGGGCATCGTGGAGCTTCCCCACGGCTGGAAGGCGTCGGCCGACTACACGGTCGGTCGTTCCATTTATCGGCGCGAGACGCTGGGCGCGGATGTCGGCATCCTGTCGGCGGTCGCGAGCGGCCAGCCGGGTCCCAGGGGCGAACCGCCCCTGGTCCCGTTCGGCGATTGGGCCGCCGTGCTCGCCGCGCTCCCGACCTATGCGTTTCCCACGGAAGACAAGCTCTATTTGAAGGGCCATCTGGTCGACGCGTCGGTGCGTCTGTCCGGGCCTCTGCTGAGCCTTCCCGGCGGGCCGCTCACGGCCACGCTGCTCGTCGAGGATCGCGAGGATCGCGTCGCGACCTCCAAGACCACGCTCTTCAGCCAGTCGCTCGAGTTTCCGTCGCGGGTTCAGAAGGTTCGCTCCGGCTATTTCGAGCTTCGGGCGCCGCTGGTTGCGGACGACGCCGACAACCCGCTGTTGCGCGGCCTCGAGGTGCAGTTGGCGGTGCGGCATGACCGTTCGATTCACGAGGGCGCCCTGCAAATCCTCGCGCTGAGCGAGGAGGACGACCGCTTCTCCATTCGTCATGGCACGACGATGTTCACCGGCGGCGCGCGCATCCTGCCGACGCCGTGGCTGATGCTGCGGACAAGCCTGGCGACCGGCGAGCGACCGCCGACGCTGGCGGACTTCCAGGGCGCCAATGGCTTCATGCTGCCCGGCGCGACGGTGCAGGATCCGCGCAGGCCGGGTCGGCCGCTCGGGAGCGAAGGGTCCTGGAAGATCCTGATGGGCGGCTCGCCCCGGATCGGCCCCGCGGAGGCGACGAGTTTTTCGGTCGGCGCCGTGCTCAATCCCCAGGGGCGCGGCGGACCACGTCTATCCCTCGACTATTCCCGGACCACGGTGTCGCACGAACCGACGTGGTTCCCGCTGACCCCCGCCGAATTGCTGGCGGCCGAGGCGCAATATCCGGATCGGGTCATCCGCGCCCCGGTCACGGAGCAGGACAGGGCGGACGGCTTCGCCGTCGGTCGTGTGATCGCGCTCGACAAGACCCTGATCAACGCCGGCCGCACCGAGGTCGAGGCCGTGGACCTCCAGCTCGACTGGCGACTGCCGACGCAAGACATAGGCGACGTGCGCGTCTACGGCGCGCTCACCTGGGAGCCGACCTACGCCACGAAGGGCGCGTTCGGCGCGGCCACGATCAACAAGGTCGGGTACGCGGACGGACCGCTCGAGTGGCGTGGCAACGGCGGCGTGGAATGGGCGCGCGGTCCGCTGACCATCGATCTCAACGCCCAATACTATGCGAGTTACAGCGTGACGTACGCGGACCCGGCCTCCGCCGGCAACGCCGAGTACATCCGCGATCAAGGCGGCGAACGCGTGCCCGCCCAGGTCTATGTGGACCTGAGCCTCCTGAGGCGTTTCACCGCTCCACTCGGTTCTGGGTCGCCGCGCACGCTGGAAGCCCGTTTGTCGATCCAGAACCTTTTCGACCGCAGTCCGCCGATCGTGGCCTCGCCGGCCAACCTAGGCTTCAGTCCGTACGGCGATCCGCGCCGGCGGTGGATCACGGCGTCGCTGACCGCGCGGTTCTGAGGCGTCAGCCGCCGCACGCGACGGGGAGGACGACCTCGAACCGGGCGCCGCCGCCGGGGGCGTTCGAAGCGTGGATCGCGCCCTGGTGCGCCTCGACGATCGACCGGCAGAGGGCCAGGCCCAGGCCCATGCCGTCGGGCTTGGTCGTGAAGGCGCGCGCGAAGATGCGGTCGAGGTCTTTCGGCGGAACGCCCGGACCGGTGTCCGTCACGGAAAGGCGGACCCCGTCGTCGCCGATCGTGGTGCTGACGCTGACCCGACGCCGCCGGGCGGTCGAGCGGTCGATCGCCTGGACGGCGTTCGTGAGCAGGTTGAAGACGACCTGCTGAAGCTGGATCCGATCGCCGCGCACGAGGGGGGACGTATCGGCCAGGACAACGTCGAGCCCGATCCGGCGATCCCCGGCGTCGTGCCGGACCAGTTCGCAGGTCTCGGCGACCACGGTGTTGACGTCGAGCGCTTCGTGCGCCTGGCGATCGCCTTGGGCTGTCCGAAGGCTCCGCAGGAGATCGCCGGCCCGATGGGCGTTGGCGCCGATGCGGGTCAGGAGCAGGCGGACTTTTTCAAGGGGCGGCGTGTCGCGGTCGAGCCACCGTAGGGCGGCGTCGGCGTTGGTGGCGATGGCCGAGAACGGCTGCTGGACCTCGTGCGCTATGGACGACAGCAACACATCGCCACGCAACCGGTCCGTGACGTCGATCATCAGGACGAGGATCGGCCCCGCTGGCGACGCGGGCGGCGGGTACGTCACCTGCAGCAGCACGTCGAGGGTCCCGCCGTCGAGCCGGCGGATCGTGATGTCCTCGACATGTTCGGCGCGCCCGGCCAGGTGCGCGGCGGCGATCCGGCCGGCGGCCCCGGGCGTCGCCGCGAACAGGCGATCCATCGGACCCAGAAGCGCGGCCTCGTCGTCGCTCCCGAACAGCGCCGCCGCGCGCGGATTGGCGTCGATGACACGATCCGGGTCTTGTCCGTCCAGCATCAACAGCGCGAACGGCGTCGCCCGAAGCGGCGTGCGCTCAAGCGGGCTCATGGGCGATTTCCCGCTGGGCGTCGACCGGCAGGGACTGCCAGGCGCGGACCAGGTCGGCGACCGACCGGGCGCCCATCTTCCGCATGACGCTGCTGCGGTGGAGCTTGACCGTCACTTCGCTGATCCCGAGGTCGAAGGCGGTGCACTTGTTGAGGCGGCCCTGGGCGACCGCCTCAAGGACCTGGCGTTCGCGCGGCGTGAGCGTGGCGTAGAGTTCGAGGCTGTGGCGCCTGGAGCGGTTCTCGGCCCGTTGCCGGACGTCGGCCGCGAGGGCCAGGGTGACGGCGTCGAGCAGGGTCTGGTCGCGCACGGGCTTGGTCAGGAAGTCCGCGGCGCCCGCCTTCATGGCCTTGGCGGTCATCGGGATGTCGCCATGACCGGTGAGGAAGATGATCGGCTTGCCGACGCCGCGGGCGATCAGCTGCTCCTGGAACGCCAGGCCGCTGAGGCCCGGCATGCGGACGTCGAGGATCAGGCAGCCGGGGGCGTCGAGCAGGTCGGTCTCGAGAAGGCGGTTGGCCGCGGCGAACCCGACCGCGGCGATGCCGACCGATTCCAGGAGTTCGCAGAGCGACGCGCGGACCTCGTCGTCGTCGTCGAC
Source organism: Caulobacter sp. CCG-8 (assembly GCF_037402475.1). NCBI lineage: Bacteria > Pseudomonadati > Pseudomonadota > Alphaproteobacteria > Caulobacterales > Caulobacteraceae > Caulobacter > Caulobacter sp. CCG-8. The sequence continues at coordinate 107,473 of NZ_JBBEUD010000017.1, read as the reverse complement.
CACCAGGACGACTGGATTGTCGTGGCCGTCGCTCAGGCCTGAAGGGGGAGCGGAGTGGGACAGGAGACGGTCGGGTGCGGCCGCGACCGGGGTTCCGCGATAGGCGTCGATCTTGAGCAGTGCAGGCATGGGAAGCCCTCCTGTCCACCAAGAACGTCGCCGGCGCCGGAACTCACACCTCGCGGCGCAAATTATTTTTCGGGGGTTTCGCGCAGCCGGGTTTTCGCTAGCGCGCGGCGATGTCGGCGCCGCCGTCGCGGCGCGTCCGCACATCGACGGGATAGACCTCGGCCAGGGACTGGGCGAAGCGGGTGGGGTCGCCGGCGCGGTACTGGCCGCTGACGGGCAGCGACGCGGCGGCGGGGTCCACGATCCTGGCGGTCGGGCCGCCGTAGCGGTTGACCTCGGCGACGGCCTGGGCCAGCGGCGTTTCGGAAAACTCCAGCAGGCGCGTCCGCCAGGACAGGACGTCCGTCAGGTCCACGCGGGCGACCGTATCGGCCCGGGCGCCTTCCGCGATCAGTTGCTGGCCGGGCGCCGAGAGCCTGACGGCGTTGCGTCCGGGGAGCGCCGACACGGCCACCGCGCCCTTGGCGAGGGTGACGGTCAGGGTCTCGCCGCCCAGCCGGACGTCGAACTCGGTGCCCAGGTCGGTGATCGTTCGCGTCCGCGCCGCCACGGTGAAGGGGCGCCGCGTGTCGTGGACGACGCTGAAATAGGCCTGGCCGCGCAGCAGGCGCACGGCGCGGCTGTCGGCCCGATAGTCGACGGCGATCGCGGAGTTGGCGTTCAGCGTGACGCGGCTCCCGTCCGGCAGGGCGAAGCTGTCCGGCGCGCCGGCGGCGACGGTGAAGGTCGGCGCCGCGTCGGCGGCCGGGCCGGGCTGGGCTGGCGCCGTGGTGAAGCGCGGCGCCAGCTGGGTCCAGGCCAGGCCGACCGTGAGGATCGCGACCGCCGCGATGGCGGCCGCGACGGCCATGAAGGGCCGGCGATCGGGGCGCGCCTGGAGGGCGTCGCGCCTCAGGGCCGCGAACAGCGGGTCGTCGCTGGACGGCTGGCCGGCGGCCTGCCAGATCGCGGCGGCGTGGGCCCAGGCCCGCGCGTTCTCCGGCGCGCCGTCGCGCCAGGCGACGAACCGGGGATCACGTTCGACGTCCTGGCCGTCGTCGCGCCGCAACAGCCACAGGGCGGCCGCCTCCTCGGCGGCGGCGACCTGGTCCGCCTGGGCAAGGGGATGGGTCATCGGTCGTCCCTCGTTCGCGCCAGGATGTGGCGAACCGCTTTGAGCATGTGCTTGTCCACCGCGCTGGGCGAGACGCCCAGCCGCCGGGCGATTTCCGGGGCCGAAAGGCCCTCGATCCGGCGCAGGATGAACACCCGGCGTGTCCGCTCCGGCAGTTCGAGCAGGGCCACGCCGATGGTTTCGAGCGTCTCCAGCCCGATCAGCGTCCGCTCGGGGCCGGGCGCTTCGCCGGCATGGAATTCGGGCTCGAAGGGGACGTGGCGGTCGGCCTGACGGACCTTGCGGCGCCGCGCCCGATCCGCCAGCACGCTGGCGGCCGTCCTGAAGACGTAGCCTTCCAGCTTCTCGAGCTCGCCGGCGTCTCCGCGTCGCACGATGCGGAGGAAGACCTCCTGGACCAGATCGTCGACCTCGCTGGCGTCCTGGACCCGGCGCTGGAAGTAGCGCGCCAGCGCGTTGCGCAGCGACACGGCTCGGCCCGCCAGGACATGATCGGTCTCGGGGTCGAGGGCGGTGATCGGCAGGGTCTCCCGGTCGCGCCCCAGGCGGCGCGCTTGCAAGGCGGCCTCACCATGCGCTGACCCGCGGCTCATCGCAATTCCCCGTGCTGATCCTGTTTTCGAGAGGTCCATGGTCACTGGAAAGGTCCGACCCGAAGGAAGCGCCTCCATCGGGGGAGGCGCTTCCAGGCCGGGTCCCGTCAGCTCTTGAAGAAGGCCAGCAGGTCCGGATTGATGATCTCGGCGTGCGTCGTACACATGCCGTGCGGCAGGCCCTTGTAGACCTTCAGCGAGCCCTTCTTCAGCAGCTTGATCCCGATCAGGGCCGCGTCGGCGATCGGGACGATCTGGTCGTCGTCGCCGTGCATCAGCAGCACCGGCGCGTCGATCGTCTTGAGGTCGTTGGTGAAGTCGGTGGCCGAGAAGGCGGCGATGCAGTCGTACTGCGCCTTGGCGCCGCCCATCATGCCCTGGCGCCACCAGTTGTCGACGATCGCCTCGTTGATCTTCGCGCCGGGGCGGTTGAAGCCGTAGAACGGGCCCGAGGGCAGGTCCTTGTAGAACTGGCTGCGGTTGGCGGCCAGGGCCGTGCGCAGGCCGTCGAACGCCTCGATCGGCAGGCCGCCCGGATTGTCCGGCGTCTTGACCATGATCGGTGGCACCGCGCCGATCAGCACCAGCTTGGCCACGCGACCCGCGCCGCCGTAGCGGGCGACGTAGCGCGCCGCCTCACCGCCGCCCGTCGAATGGCCGACGTGGATGGCGTTCTTCAGGCCCAGATGGTTGGTCACCACCGCCAGGTCGGCGGCGTAGGTGTCCATCTCGTTGCCGGTGTCGGTCTGGCTCGAGCGGCCGTGGCCGCGTCGGTCATGGGCGATCACGCGATAGCCCTGGGCCAGGAAGAACAGCATCTGGTTGTCCCAGTCGTCCGCCGACAGAGGCCAGCCGTGGTGGAAGACGATCGGCTGGGCGGTCTTGGGACCCCAGTCCTTGTAGAAGATCTGCGTGCCGTCCTTGGTGGTGACGAAGCCGCTGCCCATGGTGTTGGTTCCTGTGCTTTGGGGGGAGGGGGTGTTCGCGCGGGCGCCGCCGCTCGAAGGGAGGCCGGCCGCGACCGCCGTGGCGGCGAGGCCCAGGCCGGCGGTCATCACGACGCGGCGCGTGGCCTGGTGATCTGTCTGGTTCATGGCGATGTCCGTTCAGTTGGAGGCGGCGCGGTTGCGGCGGCGCCAGTCGAGCGGGGTCGCGTCGACCTCCTGGCGGAATTGCCGCGAGAAGTGGGCGTGGTCGGCGAAGCCGCAGATCAGGGCGATCTGGCTGAGCGGGATGGCCGTGTCGCGCAGCAGCCCCTGGGCCCGCTCGATCCGATGGCGCAGCACCAGCTGGCGCGGCGTCAGGCCCAGGGTGTTCTTGCAGGCCCGCGCGAAGTGGCTGCAGCTGAGGTGGACCTGCGAGGCCAGGGTCTCCAGGCTCAGGGCCCGGTCCAGGTTGGCCACGATGAAGCGTTCGATCTTCTTGACGCGCCAGAGGGGCAGCTTGGCGCCCGGGGGCGGGGCGCGGCGACGGTCCGCTCCCGCGTCGGGCTCGCCCTCGGTCCGGGCGGCGTCGAGGTCCGTGAAGCTCCGCAGCAGCTGGTCGATCACCGAGGCGGTGTCGCCGCGCGGCCTTTCCGGGAGCGCGCCCATGGGCGTGAAGGTCGCCGAATGAAGGGTCATGGGGTCGTCTCCGCGGGGCCGCCGTTCGGCCGTTGCCTGATGACCGGACCCTAGGCGGCGGCGACCGGCGGCCCCATCCGTCCCTTGGTCTGGGCGGGCTGGGCGTAGGTTTGGCGATCCTATGCGGCCGTATAGGTCGCCCGGCGGTTCGGCGTGCGAACGACGCAAAACCGCCGCGCCCCGGGGGAGCGCGGCGGTTCCGGCCATGGACGCGTGAAGGTGGGGAAACAGGCCGCCCTAGAGCGCGCCGTCGATCCGCGCCCGCTTCAGCGCCCAGACCATCAGCGTCCAGCCCAGCAGGGCCGGCAGGGTCACGGCGGGAAAGTCCCGGCCCAGGACCGAGGCCGAGCAGATGCCCACGGCCACCTCCCAGAAATGGAACAGGGCGTGGCCGGAAAGCCAGATCGTCGGCGTGGCCCAGGCGAACAGCCGCAGGTGCGGCTGGAACGCGCCCGTCAGGAAGCCGGCGCCGATGAACAGGAAGACGATGCCGATGTCGCGGATGAAGTGCTGGTTGAACGATCCGGTCGTCGTCACGCCCGGCACGGCGAAGTACCAGCCCTCGGGGGAGGTCAGCATGAAGACGCCGTTGGCCAAGGCGGCGACGCCGAGCGCGACGGCCAGGCCGATGAGGATGGGCTTGAGCATGGGGGCCTCCTTTCGAGGGGCGGGGAGGGGAAAGAGTCACGCCCCGGCTCGCGGTGACGAGCCGGGGCGCAGCGGAGCCGCATCGCGCCTTTGGGGAATGGATCGGCGCGCGTCTCCGCGGGTCCGAAGCGACGGCGGTGTCGCTTCGGAGATCGGGACCCTAGGCGGCCACGGTGGCCGGCTGGACGGGGTGGACGGCGCGGGCGGCCACCTGCAGGCGGTTCCAGGTGTTGATCTGGCCGATGATCACCGACAGGGTCGCGATCTCGACCTCGGTGAACTGGCTCTTGACCAGCTCGTAGTCGGCGTCCGGGGCGCCGGTCTTGGCGATCCGGGTCAGGGACTCGGTCCAGGCCAGGGCGGCGCGCTCACGGTCGGTGAACAGCGGGGACTCGCGCCAGGTGTCCAGCAGGAACAGGCGCATGTCGGTCTCGCCGTGCGCCTTGGCGTCCGTGACGTGCATGTGGACGCAGAAGGCGCAGCCGTTGATCTGCGAGGCGCGGATCTTCACCAGCTCGGCCAGGCCGTGCTCGATGCCGGCGGCGCCCAGGGCCTTCTCGACGGCGATCAGGGCGTTGGTGAGGTCCGGGACGATTTTGAACGGGGCGAAGCGCGGGGTCATGTTGGATCCTTCGGTGGGGTTGAAGTGATCCGAGCTTGCCGGGCCGCCGGGGGCGCCGGCCATCGTCCGGCCGGCGGGTGGACCTACGCCCTTCCGACAGGTCGCGTCCTCCCTGGGAACAGGCCGGACTCGCCGTCCTCTGTTCCCGGATCGCCCCCGGGGTTAGCTTCGGCCGCCCGGTTTGGCGGTATGGATAGCGTTCCATGCGCCAAGAGACGCGCGATACCTCTCCGGACAACCGTCAAGGAGACCTGACATGAAGATCGTCGTCATCGGTGGAACCGGCCTCATCGGGTCGAAGACCGTCGCCAACCTGACCCGCATGGGCCACGAAGCGATCGCCGCCGCGCCCAACACCGGGGTCAACACCCTGACCGGCGAAGGCCTGGCCGAGGCGCTGGCCGGCGCGGACGTCGTGGTCGACGTCGCCAACTCGCCCTCGTTCGAGGACGACGCGGCCATGGCCTTCTTCCAGACCGCGGGCCGCAACCTGCTGGCCGCCGAGCAGGTCGCCGGCGTCAAGCACCACGTCGCCCTGTCGGTGGTGGGGACCGAGCGCCTGCAGGCCAGCGGCTATTTCCGCGCCAAGCTGGCGCAGGAAGCCCTGATCGAGGCCTCGCCGGTCCCCTGGACGATCGTGCGGTCGACGCAGTTCTTCCAGTTCGTCGGGGGCATCGTCCACTCGGCCGCCGCCGGCGACGCCATCCGCCTGCCGCCGGTCCAGATCCAGCCGATCGCCGCCGACGACGTCGCGGCCATCCTGGCGCGGACCGTGGTCGGCGCTCCCGTCAACGGCATGATCGAGATCGCCGGCCCGGAGGCCTTCCGCCTGGACGTCTTCGCCGAGCAGTACCTGGACGCCCAGCAGGACCCGCGCAACGTCGTCGCCGACCCCGAGGCCCTGTATTTCGGCGCCCGCCTGGAAGAGCGGTCGTTGACGCCGGGCGCCGATCCGATCCTGGGCGAGACCGCCTTCGAGGACTGGCTCAACGAGTCCATGGCCGCCGACTAGCGGCCTTCGTCATTCGCGACGAGGGAGGACGGGCGGCCCGACGGCCGCCCGTTTTTCTATTCGGCGAAGGGGCCGTTGGCGATCACGTCGACCCAGGACGGCGCCCTGTACCCGGGGACCAGCCGCTCGCCGAAATCGCGGATGAAGTTGGCGTAGGTGGTCTCGGGCTTGGTCTGGGCCATGTGGCAGACGCAGGCGGTGAACTGGCGCTTCATGTCCAGGCGGGGCGCGGCGGCGATGGCCAGGGTCATGGTCGAAACGCCCAGCAGGTCGTTGTCCGGCGTCCCGAAATCGGCCCCGATCCCCCGTGCGCACAGCGCGACCTCCGGCTCCTTGAAGGCGGCGATCGAGGGCGTGCCGTGCAGGGCGATGCTGTCCCAGATCAGCTGGGCGCGGCGATCGTCGAAGCCCTGCTCGCGCACGAAGGCCCGGGCGACTTCGGCGCCGTTGACCTCGAAGCGGTTGGGCCCCGGCGCGTGCTCGGTCAGGCCCAGGTCGTGCAGCAGGGTCGACACGGCCAGGACCTCGGCGTCGTGCGCGACGGAGTCCAAGGCGGCCAGCTTGACCGCGAACATCCACGAGCGGGCGACGTGGTTGAACAGGAAGGCGGGGCAGCGCTCGCGGGCGTGGTTGAAGGACCGGCTGATCAGGGGCGATTGGGGAAGGCCGGGGAACAGGGTGCGCAGTTGGCCTTCGGTGGCGGGCGCGGCGTCGGTCATGGCGATGATCCTTGTGGGGGAGGGGAGCGGGAGGAGGCGGCGCGTCTAGCGCGCGGTCCGCTCCCGCAGCCAGCTGTCGAACTCGGTGTGGCCGAACCGCGGGACCGCGCCCGCGATCAGGGTCTGGTCGTCGAGCCGCGCGCCGAAATAGCGCGCCTCGGGATCGGCCGTGACGCGGCGGGCGTCGCCGCGCGCGGCCAGGTACTGACGCGCCAGCTCGTCCAGCCGGAACGGGTCGGGTCCGGCCACCTCGAGGGTGTCGTTGGCCGGCGCGCGGTCGGCGATGTCGGCCAGGGCCGCGGCGGCGTCGTGGGCGGCGATGAACTGGACCCGGGCCGGCGGCAGGCGGACCTCGTCGCCGTTCGCGCCGTCCGCGACGACGGCGTCCAGGAACTCGAAGAACTGGGTGGAGCGGACGATCGTGTACGGCACGCTGGACGCCTTGATCAGGGCTTCCTGCAGGAGCTTGGCTCGGAAATAGCCGATTTCCGGCAGGCGCTCGGAACCGACGATCGACAGGGCCACATAGTGGCGCACGTCGTTGGAGGCGGCCGCCGCCAGGATGTTGCGGCTGGAGGTCTCGAAGAACCGAAGCGACGTCTCTTCGTCGTAGGTCGACGGGTTGACGACGTCGATGACGACCTCCGCCCCGACCAGGGCCTCTTCCAGCCCCTCGCCCGTGATGACGTCGACGCCCGTCCTCTGCGAGGCGGACGTGACCTGGTGGCCCTGGCGCGCCAGGATCTCGACGACCTTGGACCCGACGACGCCCGCGCCGCCCGTGACAACGATCTTCATGGGATCAACCCTTCCGGTTCGAGTGGAGGCCGGTGGGAGCCGGGGCCTGCAGGCTCTGGCGCAGCCAGTCGGAGAAGCGGGTCGGGGCGATGCGCGGACGCTCGCCCGGCAACAGGGACCGCTCGTCGAGCTCGGCGCCGAAATAGGGGGCGTGGACGTCGGCCACGACGCGGCGCGGGTCCTCGTAGGCGGTGAGCACCTGGGTGGCCAGGTCGTCCAGGCGGTAGCGCTCGGGGCCCGCGACCTCGACGGTGTCGTTCAGCGGCGCGCCCAGGACGAGGTCGGCCAGGGCCTCGGCGACGTCCTCTCCGGCGATCGGCTGGACGGGGGCCGGCGAGATCACCACGTCGCGCGTCGTGCCGTCCTGCACCACGCCGGTGATGAACTCGAAGAACTGGGTCGACCGCAGGATCGTGAACGGGATCCCGGACGCCTTGACCAGGTCCTCCTGGAGCTTCTTGGCCTGGAAGTAGCCGCTTGCCTGCAGGCGGTCGGTGCCCACGATCGACAGGGCGATGTGGTGCCCGACCCCGGCGGCGCGCCCGGCGGCGAGCAGGTGGCGGCCCGAGGTCTCGAAGAACGCTTTGGCGTCCGCCCCATCCAGCGACGGCGACTGGGTGACGTCGACGACGACGCTCGCGCCCTCCAGCGCCTTGGCCAGTCCCGCTTCGGTGAGGGTGTCGACGCCGAAGGTCGGCGAGGCCTCCAGGACGCGGTAGTCGTCCTGACGAAGATTATAGACGAGCTTGCCGCCGATCCGGCCGCTGCCGCCCACCACCACGATTTTCATGTGCGTCGCCCTTCGCGCGATCCAGAACCCAGGATCGGAAGGCTAGGACCGGGGGCGGGGATGGGTCGATTGGCCGAAAGGGTCAGGGCGGGCTATCCCGCCGTATAGGGTCTCGGCGCCGTTCGGCCGGGGTGCGCGACGCCGCGGCGCTGTGGCCGTCGCGGCGTCGCGCGGGTGAGCCGGACAGGTAGGATGCTCGCCTGCCGTTTCGTCGGCCGTAAGATGAAATCGGAAAAAATCTTACGTTCATCATCCCTGTCGCGTCCGATTAACACGGCTGCGGGATGTTATTAGGAAATCGTCCTGCCTAAACGGAATTGTACATAGGTATAGGAAGTATAGGTGGGGCGAACATCGCCGCGGGTTCAGCGCCCTTGGTCGCCGATGTCGACGCCCTCGTCGTCGATCTCGGTCTCGGCCGCCGAATGCCCGTCCACCTGGATCTCGACGTGTTCGGGGCGGAAGGCGATGCGCCCGGCGATGTCGGCGAACGGCGCGTTGGGCGTCTCGTAGGACCAGGCCACGTTGTCGACGATGTGCTGGTCCCGGTAGATCGTGAAGTACCGCGCATCGCCCTTGTCGGGGTTGCGGGTGACCTTGTCGGTCTGGCTCAGGAACACCATGAACACGTCCTTGCGCGGGAAGTAGCGCACGGGCGGCCGGCCGGCCTCGCGCACCACGACCACGTCGCTGCTGTCGGCGATGTCGTGGCCCTCGAACAGCGCGCGCACGCGCGTCCGCTCACGGACGATCTCGAAGGTCGGGTCGGATTGGGGAGAGGTCATGTCGTTCGCGCCTGGCTTGAGGAAACCGCTGGTCCCAGGGGTACGGGACTTGGGGGCGCGTCGAAACTGTACGGAGGGCGGCCGGCGAGCCCGCCGAAGGTCTTGCCCGAGTTGGACCAAGGGATAGGACGTCCTAGTCCGGGGGCGTGGCGGGATCGCCGGACGCCCGCCCCAGCGCCGCCGCCTGCTCGGCCACGAAGTCGGCGAACAGGCGCGCGCGAAGAGGCTGGAAGCGGCCGAAGGCGTGGAGGATCTGCAGCGGGACGGCGGGAAGCGGAGCCTCGGGCATGACGATCTCCAGCCGGCCGGCCCGCAGGTCCTCGTCGACGGTCCAGCGCAGCAGTTGGGCGATCCCCACGCCGTTGATCGCCGCGGCCCTCAGGGCGAAGCCGGAATCGCAGTCGAGGACGCCGTCCGGCGACAGCGTCGCGCCGTCGGCGAAGGTGATCGGGAAGGGGCGTCCGTCCAGGCGGTAGCGGACGTGGCGCGCGGCCCGCAGCGCCTCGAGCGTTCGCGGCCGTCCGTACTGGTCCAGGTGGTCCGGGGCGGCCACCAGGACCAGCGGCGCCCGGCCCAGCGGCCGGATCGTCAGCGCGCTGTCGTCCACTTGGCCGACCCTCAGGGCCAGGTCGTAGCCTTCGCGGATCAGGTCGACATGACGATCGGTCATGTGGAGTTCCAGATGGATCCGGGGATGCCGCTTCAGGAAGATCCGCGTCAGGGGGTCCATGAGCAGGCGGCCCAGGTCGCTGGGCAGGGAAACCCGAAGCCGACCCTGGGCGACGGCGGCGGTCTGGACGACGTCCTGCGCCTCGCCGAGCGCCCGCAGCAGCGGCATGACGCGCTCGAAATAGGCCGCGCCCTCGAGCGTCAGGTTCAGGGTGCGGGTCGAGCGCGTGAACAGGACGACGCCCAGCCGACGCTCCAGCCGGGCCACGCTCTTGGAGACCGACGACGGGGTCGCGCCCGCCAGCCGCGCCGCGGCGCTGAAGGAGCCCGCCTCGACCGTGTTGATGAAGGCCGTCAGGCCGGCGGCGTTGTCGAGAAGGTCGGTCATTCTGTTCCGTCATGGAATAGGTAACTTGCCATTTCCCTGACTTATTTGAGTTCCCGTCAAGACCATTTGGAGGGCCTGGACAACACTCCCAAGGAGGCGAAAGCCCAATGGACTCCCTTATCGACAAGGTCGCGGTGGTCACCGGCGGCAACAGCGGCATCGGCCTGGAGACGGCCAAGCTCTTCGCGCGGGAAGGCGCGTCTGTGATCATCACCGGGCGTCGCCCGGACGTGGTCGAGGCCGCGGTCGCCGAGATCGGGCCCCGAGCCGTCGGCCTGGCCGGCGACACCGCCGATCCGGCGCACCAGGCGGATGTCGCCGACCTGGCGCGCGAGCGCTTCGGCGGCGTTGACATCTACATGGCCAACGCCGGCGTGAACACGATCACGCCCTCGTCGCAGGTTTCCGAAGCCGAATACGACGCCCAGTTCGCGATCAACGCCCGAGCGGTGTTCTTCGGGGTCCAGAAGATCGCGCCGCTGTTGCGCGACAACGGCGCGGTCATCCTGACCAGCTCGATCGCCAGCGACAAGGTCCTGGACGGCCACGCGGTCTATGCCGGGTCGAAGGCGGCCTTGAACGCCTTCGCCCGCAGCTGGGCGCTGGAGTTCAAGGCGCGCGGCATCCGCGTGAACGTCCTGAGCCCGGGACCGACCGACACCGCCATCCTGGACAAGTTGGGCGTCCCGGCCTCGGAGCGCGCGGCGTTCGAAAGCGCGGTGGCCAGCGGCATCCCGCTGGGTCGTCTGGGGCGACCGGAGGAGCTGGCCCGGGCGGCGCTGTTCCTGGCCTCCGACGCGGGCAGCTTCGTCAACGGCGTCAACCTCAAGGTCGACGGCGGCATGAGCCTGCTCTAGCGCCTCGCCGGGCCAACCCCGGAGAGGCTCCCGCCCTAGACTTTCGGACAGGTCCGCCAGGCCCTTCCGCGAGATAGGCGCGGGGCGGGCGGACCCGCAGTCTTGGCGCAGAGGCCGTTCCCGGCCGCCACGGAGACACCCCATGCGCAAGTTTCATCCCGGCCTGTCCTTGGCCGCCCTGTCCCTGGCCGCCGTCCTCGCCCTGGCGGGTCCGGCGGTGGTCCGGGCCGCGACGCCGCGCGAGAAGCCGACCATCGTGCTCGTCCACGGCGCCTTCGCCGACTCCTCGGGCTGGAACGGCGTGGTGACGCGGCTGAACCGGGACGGCTACCACGTGGTGGCCGCGGCCAACGCCTTGCGCGCCCTGAATTCGGACGCCGAGACGGTGTCGGCGCTGGTCAAGTCGATCCCCGGGCCGGTGATCCTGGTCGGCCATTCCTACGGCGGCGAGGTGATCACCGAAGCGGCCAACGGCAACGGCAACGTCGAGGCGCTGGTCTATGTGGCCGGCTTCCTGCCCGAGGCCGGCGAGTCGGCCCTGTCGCTCTCCGGCAAGTTCCCGGGCGGCACGCTCGCCACGGCGCTGGCGCCGGTGGTGCTGCCCGACGGCGACGAGGACTTCTACATCCAGCCCGCCAAGTTCCGCGACCAGTTCGCCGCCGACGTGCCGGCCGCCACGGCGGCGCTGATGGCCGCGACCCAGCGTCCGGTGACCGGACGGGCCCTGTCCGACATGGCCGGCGCGCCGTCGTGGAAGCGCCTGCCGTCCTACGTGATCTACGGCTCGGCCGACCGCAACATTCCGGCCCAGACCCAGCGGTTCATGGCCGAGCGGGCCGGGGCGCGGAAGACCGTCGCGGTCGAGGGCGCGTCCCACGCCCTGATGGTCTCGCATCCCGACAAGGTCGCGGCCCTGATCGAAGACGCCGCCTCCGGCCGGTGAGGTCGCATTTTCCCGGATTTCGTGCGATCCGGTTTCGGGTCGCACGATGTTGGAGACCCCGATGAACGCCCGTCCGACGCGCATTCTGCTGCAGACCACCATCCCCCCGATCGAGGACGACTGGTCGATCGCGCGCTTCAGCCTGCTGCGCGATCTCCTGGCGGGCGCGGTCGATGACGAAGGGCGGCCGCTGTACGCCGTGGAGGCCCGGAACCGCGGACCGGTCGGCGTTCCCGACCCTGTCCTGTCCAGGCTGGACGAGAGCGACTTCGACCAGCTGTGGCTGTTCGCGGTCGATGTCGGCGACGGCCTCGCCGACGCGGACTGCGAGGCGATCTCCCGCTTCCACGCCGCCGGTGGCGCCCTGATGGTCACGCGCGACCATATGGACCTGGGCTCGTCGGTCTGCAACCTGGGCGGGGTCGGCCTGGCCCATCGCTTCCATAGCAAGAACCTCGAGCCCGACGAGAGCCGTCACGTCCGCGACGACGAGGAGACCCAGGCCATCTCCTGGCCGAACTACCGGTCCGGGGCCAACGGCGACTATCAGGAAATCCGGGTGGTCGAGCCGGCGCACCCGATCTTCTCGGCCCCGTCGTCGCCCACCGGCGTCCTGCGCTATCTGCCGGCCCACCCGCACGAGGGCGCGGTGATCGTCCCCGACGGGACCGAGGCCCGCGCCGTCGCGACGGGCAGGAGTCGGACCACAGGGCGGGATTTCAACCTCGTCGTGGCCTTCGAGCGCAGCGAGGAGGGCGGTTCCGCGGTCCTCCAGAGCACCTTCCACCATTTCACCGATTACAACTGGGACCTGGCGATGGGGCGCCCGAGCTTCGTGTCGGAACGCCCCGGCGACGGCATGGCTCGCGAACCCCAGGCGCTGGCGGACACGCACCGATATGTCCTGAACGTCGCGGCCTGGCTCGGCCGGCGTCCAACCGCGTCCCCAGGGGCCTGATCTTCGGGTCCCAATCAGAGCCAAGGCCCGCCGGCAGCGCGCTTCCATCGCGTGCATCGGCCTGGACAGGTCTCTGGACACCAGGCGCCGTGCGAGCAGGTCAGGGTGTGATAATTAAAAGCAGGATTGACTGTATCTTGTCGCGTTTCTAAGTTTCTCCCCGATCGCCCATCCAGGGCGGCGGGAGGAAGTGCATGGGTGGGGTTTTCGATCGGCGTGCGGTGCTGTGGGGCGGGACGGCGACCGTCGCCGCGATGGCTTCGGCGGCGCAGGCTGGGTCCGGCAAGTCCACGGCGGGGCCCGGGTTCCTATGGGGTTCGGCCGGCGCGGCCTATCAGATCGAGGGCGGCAACTACGCCAGCGACCTGTGGGTGATGGAGCACGTCAAGCCGACCATCTTCAAGGACCCCTCTGGCGACGCCGCCGATAGTTATAACCGCGTCTGGGAAGACATCGCCCTGGCCGCCTCGCTGGGCTTCAACACCCACCGTTTCTCGATCGAATGGTCGCGGATCGAGCCCGAGCCGGGCCAGATCTCGCTGGCGGGCATCGCCTATTACCGCCGCGTGCTGGAGACCATCCGCAAGCACGGCATGACCCCGTTCGTCACCTACAACCATTTCACGACCCCGCGCTGGTTCGCGGCGGCGGGCGGGTTCGAGACCCGAGACAACATCCCGGCCTTCGTCCGTTACTGCACCCTGATCACGGAGCACCTGGGCGACCTGATCGGCGTGGCCTCGACCTTCAACGAGCCCAATCTCGGCGCCCTGGTCAGCTGGTCGCCGGCCATCCGGCCGCTGCGGCCCTATATCGAGATGTCGAAGAAGGCGGCCGCGGCCTCGATCGGCGCGGCCCATTGGGCGCCGCCGGTTCTGGGCGACTTCCGCATCCAGCAGCCGATCATGATCGAGGCCCACGAGCGAGCCTATGAGGCGATCCGCAAGGCCTCGAACGATCGCTACCTCGTGGGCGTGACCCTGTCGCTGAACGACGAGCGCGCGCCGCCGTCGGGTCCCAGCGGGGTGGAGGCCAAGCAGGCCCAGGTGATGCTGCCGTGGCTCCAGGCCCAAGGCGACTTCATCGGCGTGCAGAACTACACCTACACCGAGGTCGGGCCGGACGCCGACCTGCCGGCGCCCAAGGGCGTCGAGCTGAGCCAGATGGGCTATCCCGCCGCGCCCGAGGCGCTGGAGGCGGTGATCCGCACGGTGGCCAGGCACACCAGGAAGCCGATCTACGTCACCGAGAACGGCGTCGCCACAGAGGACGACGCCCGCCGAGTGGCCTTCATCGACAAGGCCGTGGCGGGGGTCGTCGACTGCCTGCGCGACGGCATCGACGTGCGCGGCTACATCCACTGGTCGCTGCTCGACAACTGGGAATGGTTCTCCGGCTACGGCCCAAAGTTCGGCTTGGTCGCGGTCGACCGCACCACCTTCGCCCGCACCCCCAAGCCCAGCGCCCGCCACATGGGCGCGATCGCCCGCAAGGGCCTGCCCGCCGGCGTGAAGAGCCGTTGAGGAGCCCGCCCATGTTGAAGCGTTTTGTCGGATTGCTGCTGATGACCTCGACCCTGACGACGGCCGGCGCGGCCCTGGCGCAGGTCTCGGATCCGGACGCCCGCGCCAGGGCCATGGTCGACGCCATGACCCTGGATGAGCAGATCGGCCTGCTGCGCACCCAGGCCGGGTTCGGCCTGCTGTCGCTGGGCGTGCCCCTGCCGGCGTCGATCCCCGAGAGCATGCGCAAGGCCACCCCGCCCGGCGCCCTGGGTTCGGCCGGCTATGTACCGGCGGTCGAGCGCGTAGGCATGCCGGCCCAGCAGATGTCGGACGCCAGCCTGGGGGTCGGCAATCTGGGCGGGTTCATCCGGCGCGGCGACGAGGCCACCTCGCTGCCGGCGACCCTGGCCCTGGCCGCGACCTTCGATCCGGAGCTGGCCCGGGCGGCCGGTGACATGCTGGGCGCCGAGGCTCACGCGAAAGGTTTCAACATCCAGTTGGCCGGCGGGGTGAACCTGACCCGCGAGCCGCGCAACGGCCGGAACTTCGAGTACGCCGGCGAGGACCCGCTGCTGGCCGGCCAGATCGTCGGCGCCCAGGTGGCCGGGATCCAGGGGCGCCACGTGGTCTCGACCGTCAAGCATTTCGCCCTGAACGCCCAGGAGACGGGTCGCTTCGTGCACGACGCCCAGCTGGACGAGGCGGCCCTGCGCGAATCCGACCTGCTGGCCTTCGAGATCGCCATCGACCGTGGCCGGCCCGGCTCGGTCATGTGCGCCTACAACAGGATCAACGGCGACTACGCCTGCGAAAGCCAGTTCCTGCTGGGCAAGGTGCTGAAGGGCGACTGGCAGTATCCGGGCTGGGTGATGTCGGATTGGGGCGCCTCGCACAGCCTGGCGCCGGCCCTGAAGGCGGGCCTGGACCAGGAGTCGCCGCAGGACGGCCCATACTTCGACGGCTTGAAGGCGGCGGTCGAACGCGGCGAGGTCTCGCCCGAGCGGGTGCGCGACGCGGCCTATCGGATCGTCCGCAGCTTCCACGCGGTGGGCGTGATCGACGATCCGGCCAAGCCAGGCGGCGTGATCGACAAGGACGCCCATGCCGAGGTGGCCGAGCGCGTGGCCCTGTCGGGCATGGTGCTGCTGAAGAACGACGGCGTGCTGCCCCTGGCGGCGACGGCGAGGAAGATCGTGGTGATCGGCGGCTTCGCCGACAAGGGCGTGCTGTCGGGGGGCGGCTCGTCGCAGGTGATGCCTTACGGCGGTCACTTCACCGACCGGCGGGGGCGCGACGGCATCGCCGCCATCCTGGCGCCGGTCTACGGTCTGTCCTCGCCGCTGGCCGCGCTGAAGGCCCTGCGGCCGGACGCCGACATCCAGTTCGACGACGGCGGCGATCCGGCGCGCGCGGCGGCCCTGGCCAAGGGCGCGGACGTGGCCATCGTCTTCGCCACGCGGCCCGAAGAGGAGGGGATGGACGCCATCGCGCCGGACCTGCCCTATGGCCAGGACGCCCTGATCGCAGCCGTGGGCGCGGCCAATCCGCGTACGGTGGTGGTGCTGGAGACCGGCAACCCGATCCTGATGCCGTGGCTGTCGAAGGTGGGCGCGGTGCTGCAGGCCTGGTATCCGGGCCAGCGCGGCGGTCCGGCGATCGCCAAGGTCCTGACCGGCGAGGTCTCGCCCTCGGGCCGCCTGCCGATGACCTTCCCGGCCGGCGTCGCGCAGCTGCCGCGTCCGGCGATCCCGGGCTTCGACCCGAACAACCGCAAGCCGCTGGGCCTGGGCGCCAAGGTCGCCCCGTTCGCCGTGCCGTTCCCGGAAGGGGCCGACGTCGGCTACCGCTGGTTCGAACGCAGGAAGGCCAAGCCCCTGTTCGCGTTCGGCCACGGCCTGACCTACACGACCTTCGGCTATTCGAAGCTGGCGGCGAAGGGCGGGGAGGGGGTCTCGGCGACCTTCACCCTGACCAACACCGGCCCGCGCGAAGGGACGGAAGTCGCCCAGCTCTATGTGGCGCCGCCGGGACGGACCCATCGCCTGGCGGGCTGGGCGCGGGTGACGCTGAAGCCGGGCGAGAGCCGTCAGGTGACCATCGTCGCCGATCCGCGCCTGCTGGCGTCGTACGACGTCAAGGCGGGGGCCTGGCGTCGGGCGGGCGGAAGCTACGACCTCTATGTCGGCAAGGCCGCCGGCTCGCGCGACCTGGTCGCCAAGGCCAGCCTGACGGAGGGCGGCCGATGAGCCTCGTCGCCCTCGTCGCCGCAGCCGCCCTGGCCGGGCCCGTCGCCAAGATCGACACCGGCGCGCTGCAAGGCGCGACCACGGACGGGGTGACCGCCTTCAAGGGCATTCCGTACGCCGCCGCGCCCGTCGGCGATCTGCGGTGGCGCGCGCCCCGGCCGGCCGCGCCCTGGACCGGCGCGCGCGACGCGTCGGCGATGGGGCCGGACTGCGTGCAGGGCCGCATGCCCGGCTCGCCCGAGCCCGCGCCGCAGTCGGAGAACTGCCTGTTCGCCAATGTCTGGCGACCGGCCGGGGCCAAGGCGACAGGCAAGCTGCCGGTCATGGTCTGGATCCACGGCGGCGCCTTCGTCAACGGCGGCTCGTCCTCGCCCGAGACCTGGGGCGACGCCATGGCCCGGCGCGGGGTGGTGTTCGTCACCTTCAACTATCGCCTGGGCCGGTTCGGGTTCTTCGGTCATCCGGCCCTGAGCGCCGAGCATCCGGACGAGGCCACGGGCAACTACGGCCTGATGGACCAGATGGCCGCCCTGGCCTGGGTCCGGCGCAACATCGCCGCCTTCGGGGGCGACCCCAGGAACGTCACCGTCGTGGGCGGCTCGGCCGGCGGCATCTCGATCAACCTGCTGCTGGGCGCGCCCAAGGCCGAGGGGCTGTTCGACAAGGCCATCATCCAGTCCGGCGCGGGCCGGCGGTTCCTGACGCCCGAGCGGCGCCTGTCGCAGGACCTGCCGGGCAAGCCCTCGGCCGAAGGCGTCGGCCTGGCCTTCGCCAAGCGGCTGGGCGTCGAGGGCCAGGACGCCGCGGCCCTGGCCGCCCTGCGCGCCCTGCCGGCCGACAGGATCGCCGCCAACCTCAGCATGGCCACCCTGGTCTTCCAGGGCGAGGGCGCGCTCTATTCCGGACCGGTGGTGGACGGCAAGCTGATCGTCGAGACGCCGGAGGACGCCTTCGCCCACGGGCGGCAGCACAAGGTCCCGACGATCGTCGGGGCGACCAGCGCCGACCTCAGCCTGGACTTCACGCCCAGCGCCGACGCGGCCTACGCCAGGTTCGGCGAGGGCGCGGCGGCGGCGCGGGCGGCCTACGACCCGGACGGCAAGCTGGCGCTGAAGGCCCTGAACCAGGCGATCGGCGGCGACCGCAACATGGTCGAGCCGGCCCGCTTCGTGGCCCGGGCGACGGCGGCCAAGGGCGCGCCGACCTACGAATACCGCTTCGGCTATGTCGCCCCGGCGGCGCTGGCGGGATCGCCCTACGGCGCCAACCACTCGACCGAGGTGGCCTATGTCTTCGACCGTCTGACCCCGGTCTACGGCGCGGCGACCACGACGGCCGACCAGGCGGTGGCGGGGAAGCTGGCGGACTACTGGGCTAATTTCGCACGCAGGGGCGATCCGAACGGACCGGGCCTGCCGATCTGGCCGCGCTACGACGCCAAGGGCGACAAGCTTCTGGACGTGCGCGCGGATGGAAGCTTTGTGGGCGAGGTCGATCCTTGGCGCGCGCGCCTGGACGTCGCGGAACAGGCGGCGGGGAAGTAGGCCTCAACCGAGGCGGAGCGGACGCTTCGCCTCGGAATCCAGCGCGACCGCCACCATGTCGCGCAACAGGGCGACCACCCGGTCCAGATCGGCCCTTGGGTCCAGCGTGCGGGCCACGGAGAGGCCGCGCACGGTCCAGACCGTCAGGCGCAGCAGGGGCGTGGTGATCGGTTCGCCATAGATGTCGTCGAAGCGTCGGGCCCAGGCAAAGGACTCGGCTTCGATCATGTTCTGCATCGGCAGCAGCCGTTCGGCCAGTTCGGGATCGCTGCGGGAGCCCTGGAACACCTCCAGCACCGCGACGCCCGAGGGGTGGCTCAGGACGTCCCAGGCGACCTCGACAAGGCTTTGCAGCTTCTGGCGCAGGTCGCGGATGTGACCGAGGCGCGCGACATACTCCTCGACTTCCCGGTCATAGACGGCGCGCACCACGAACAGCATCAGGTCCACCTTGGTGGGGAACTGATGCAGCATCGCGCCCCGACTGACCCCGGCCCGCGCGGCGACCAGCGAGGTGGTGGTGGCCGCGTAGCCGCTCTCATGCAGGCAGTGGATCGCCGCCTCCAGCAGGCGCATGCGCGTGCCGTCGCTGCGCTGCGCCTGGGTGCGGCGAGGTTTGGGAATGGGGTCGTCCACCTAAGGCGCCGCCGCGAGCAGGGCGCGGACGCCCGGGGCGATCTTGATGATCAGGTCGGCGGGCGGCTGCTTGCCCAGGAAACTGAACAGCGGGCGGGCCGAGGCGGCGTCGAAGGCCTCGACGCGAGCCAGCACGGTGTGGGCCTGGGCGCGGTCGGCCTCGGCCAGGGGCTTTCCGGCCTCGACGGCGTCCATGGCCGCGAGGGCGGCCCCGGCCAAGGCGGCGATGTCGGCCGAGATCGGCAGGGCCTGCTCCAGGGCCGGCCGGCCCCGGGCCACGGCCTGGAAGCGGGCGTCGTTGGCTCGCCAGGCGACGAGGTCGGCGCGCAGGGCGGCGGCCTGGCTGAGGTCCCCGGCGGCGAACGCCTTGGCGCGGGCCTCGAAACGATGGGCGACCAGGCTGTCGACGGGCGCGGCGTCGGCCAGGCCGTTGAGCTCCTGCACGATCTTCTGGCCGCGCAACGCCGCCAGGATGCGGTGGTCGTGGGCCATGTTGCGGGTCGGGCCGACCAGGTCCAGCAGCGTCATGACCGGTTCCGACTGGCCCGGCGCCAGGCGCGCGGCCATGCGGGCGCTGTTGGCCTGGTCGCGCAGCCCTTGGACGCGCAGTTGGTCCTGGACGACGGGCAGTCGGCGATAGAGGTCGTCGGTGTCGCGCACCGTGCGGGGCGACCAGAAGCGCTCCGCCAGGACGGCGGCGCGGGGCCACAGGCGCGAGTCGATCGTCTCGTCGGTCACGATCTCGGCCCACAGCGGCGCCTCGCCGCCCAGCACCAGATTTTCCTGCTCGGGCGTCAAGGGCGGCAGCGGCTTGGCGACCAGGGCGTCCGTCAGGACGGCCGCCATGATCGGCGAGAGCTTGCGGCCCTTTTCCGCCTCGGCCGGGGTGAGGCCGGCGGCGGCGGTGTCCAGCGGATCGAAGGCGTAGTGGAACGCGGCCGGGTTCAGCAGGTCCAGATAGTAGCCGGCCGAGACGATCGTCCGGTGGCCCTTGGCGACGGAATCGGCCGTGGCGTTCGAGGTCTGCCAGGCCTGGATCACCACGTCCTTCGGCGCGGTTCCGGTGGCGGCGACCTCCTCCCAGCCGATCATGGTCTTGCCGTGCTTGCTCAGGATCGCGGCGACGCGCGTGTGGAAATAGCCCTCCAGAGCGGCCTTGGAGCCCAGCCCCTTGGCCGTCATGAAGGCCCGCACCCGCGGATGGTCCAGCCAGACCGCGTCGCTGACCTCGTCGCCGCCGGCGTGGAAATAGGCGTCGGGGAACAGGGCGCCCATCTCGGCGAACAGGCCGTCGAGGAAGCGGTAGGTCTCTTCCCTGGTGGGATCGAGCGCGCGGTCCTGGGCGGCGAAGGCGTTGGCCGGCTTCAGCGGGGCCAGGGCCAGGTCGGGATAGACCTGGGCGATCGCGCGGGTATGGCCCGGCACGTCGAACTCCGGGACGATGCGCACGCCCCGGTCGGCCGCATAGGCCACCAGCTCGCGGATCTGCGCCTGGGTGTAGTGCTGGCCGTCGCCCGACGCTTGGAGCCTGGGATAGCGCCTGCTCTCGACCCGGAAGCCCTGGTCGTCGGACAGGTGGAAGTGCAGGACGTTCAGCTTGACCCGCTCCATGGCGTCGATCTGCCGCTTGACGGTTTCGAGCGTCATGAAGTGGCGGGCGGTGTCGATCAGCACGCCGCGCCAGACGAAGCGCGGGGCGTCGTCGATCGTCACGAAGGGCAGGGCGGCGCCGGGCGGATTGACCGCGATCAGCTGGCGCAGGGTGGCCAGGCCCCGCAGCACGCCCAGCGGTCCGTCGGCCTCGAGGGTCACGCCGTCGGCGGTCACCTCGAGGCGGTAGGATTCGGCGGTGGGATCGGGGCGGCAGGCGATGCTCAGCTTCGGCCCCGGGCGCTGAGCCAGCGCCATGCCGGTCAGGTTGGCCGCATCGTGCTGGAAGCGTTCGGCGGCGCGGCCCGCACGGGGATCGCGGCAGCCGGCGGAGTCGATCGCGAAGGCCCCGTCCAGCGCCAGCTCGCCCGCGTTCCAGGTCGCGGCGGCGGGCAGGGGCATCAGGGCCGGCTGGGCGGCGGCGGGCAGGGCGCCCATCGCCAGCATGGCCCCCAAGCAGGTCGATCCCAGCAGGGCGAAGGCGCGCTGACGCATGAAGGCTCCCATCCTTGATCTAACTTACAAGCGATCTTGACTGCATGTTAATTGCGCCACTATCGTTCGTGCAACAGAAAGGTCCTCGGACCCAAGCGTGGGAGAACGGAATGCGTGTGACGGCCCTGGCCCTGACCCTGATGGCGGCCTCGCCGGCCCTGGCCCAGAGCGCGCCGGCCCCCGCGCCCGTCGCGGCGCCAGCCGCCGCCTTCTCGGCCGACACGCCGCTGGAAGTCGTCGTCGCCGATCCGGCGGCCAAGGCCGTCCTGGCCAAGACCTTGCCCAACCTGGCGTCGCATCCGGCCTTCGACCAGTTCAAGGCCATGAGCCTGCGCCAGCTGCAGCCCTACGCCTCGGACAGGATCAGCGAGGACCAGGTGGCCAAGGTGGACGCCGACCTCAAGGCCTTGGCCGCCAAACCCTAGGGCGCTCGCGCGCCGACATCGCGGTCTTTCCGGCGCGGTCCGGCCGACGTCTTCGGGGCGTCGCCGAGGCCGCACGCCTGCGTTCGGGCCGCAAGAGCGCGTCGTAAGCGGCGAAAAAGACACATCAATTCGATAAACAGTCAGATGTGATCGTGAATTGGCTTGCAAGCCATAAACAATCATAATTGACTGTAAGTGAGGGCGTCGCGAACGGCAAAGAGCGCCCCACGAAACCAAATGAGGGGATTGGGAATGCGAAACACCGCTAGGACCTACCGGGCCGCCTTGCTGGGATCCGCCATGCTGGCGGGCGTCCTCGGCGCCACGACCGCAACGGCTCAGGAGGCGGCGCCGTCCTCGTCGTCGGTCACCAGCCTCGACGCGATCATCGTCACGGCCACCAAGCGCGAGCAGCGCCTGCAGGACGTGCCCGTGGCGGTGACCGCCGTGTCGGGGAAGACCTTGGAAGCATCGAACTTCCGCGAGGTCTCCGACATCCAGTACCTGGCCCCGAACGTCACGTTCTCGTCGACCAATCCGGTCGCCAACGGCGGCGGCTACCAGATCCGCGGCGTCGGCACCCAGACCTATGACAGCGGCGTCGAGCAGACCGTCGGCCTGGTGGTGGATGGGGTGATCATCGGGCTGCCCCGCGACCCGGGCGCGGCCGGCTTCGCCGACATCGAGCGCGTGGAAGTGCTGCGTGGACCGCAAGGCACGCTGTTCGGCAAGAACGCCTCGGCCGGCGTCATCCAGATCGTCACCAAGAACCCGCGCCTGGAGCAGACCTCGGGGCAGCTGGACCTGTCGTACGGCGAGCGCGACGAGCAGATCGCGCGCGGCGTCGTGAACCTGCCGCTGGGCAAGACGGCGGCGGTGCGGGTGTCGGGCTTCTACAACGCCCAGGACGGCGCCATCCCCTATGCGGTGCGCACCAGCGGCCACGTCGGCGACCGCGAGAACAAGGGCGTCCGCGCCAAGCTGCTGTGGGAGCCGGTCGACGACCTGACCATCGTGGTGGCGGCCGACTACCAGAAGGCCTTCGCCCGTGACGCGGCCATCATCCACACGCTGGGGATCAACCCGCGCTACAACAACCTGTTCGCGGCGTTCCCCGAGAAGCCGGGTCCCAACACCTACATCAGCTTCCAGGACGGCGACTGGAAGGCCAACACCAAGGTCCAGGGCGTCTCGGGCCAGGCCGACTACCGGATCGGCGGCTTCACGCTGACCTCGATCACGGCCTATCGCAAGTCGCAGATGACCCAGCTGACGGACATCGACCACGCGCCGATCGACATCTTCAACTTCAGCGACGGCGGCCTGGACAGCGACCAGTTCACCCAGGAATTCCGCATCACCTCGCCCTCGGGCGAGAAGCTGGAATACGTGGCCGGCCTCTACTACCTCGACACCCAGGTCGATGGCTGGACGACCCAGAAGGGCGACTTCCTCAAGTTCTCGACCGGCAGCGCGCTCTATCCCCCGGCGGTGCTCTACGGCCGGCGCGACCAGAGCAACGAGACCCGCAGCTACGCCGCCTACGGCCAGGCGACCTATGCGATCAGCGACGTCTTCAAGCTGATCGGCGGCCTGCGCTACACCGACGACAAGGTCTCGGGCGACCTGAAGGTCAGCCCGGTGCCCGGCTACTTCACCTACGGAACCCTGCTGCCCTATTCGGGCGAGGTGTCGGCCGACAACTGGTCCGGCCGGGTGGGCGCGCAGTACCAGCCCAACCGCGACCTGATGGTCTACGCCACCTACGCCACCGGCTACAAAGGCCCGGCGATCGACTCCCTGAACGGCCAGATCAAGCCGGTGAAACCCGAGACGGTCGACAGCTACGAAGCGGGCGTGAAGTCCACCCTTTGGGAAGGCCGCATGACGCTGAACGCGTCGATCTACCGGGCGGACTACACCGACTTCCAGGCCCAGGCCCTGGACCTGACCTCGGCGACGCCGCGGCTGGGCCTGACCAACGCCGGGCTGATGCGGGCGCAGGGTGTCGAGGTCGAGACCTCGATCCGCCTGGCCCCCGGCCTGACCGTCGGCGGCAGCGCCAGCTACAGCGACGCCAAGTTCAAGGACTATACGGGCGCCTGCTACACCGGCCAGCCGACGTCCGCCGTCACGGGGCAGGGGTGCTACCTGCTGCCGGGCTCGACCGGGACCTACGTCGCCAACTACGCCGGCCAACGCCTGACCAACGCGCCCAAGTGGAGCTACACGATCAACGCCGCCTACGAGCGGCCGGTGACCGCCGAGCTGAAGTTCGACGCCAGCGTCAACTGGGCGTGGCGCGACGACAGCAACAGCATCACCGCCGATCCCAAGTCGGTGGTCGGCGCCTACGGCATGCTGAACGCCGCCCTCGGCATCGGCCGCGACGACGGCCGCTGGCGGCTGGGGCTCTACGCCCGCAACCTGCTGGATAAGCGCTTCTTCGCGCCGTATCCGTCGCTGACCCTGATCAACGCCGGCGGCTACGAGAAGATCGTCAGCCCCGATGCGTTCCGCACGGTCGGCGCCAAGTTGAGCCTGAGTTTCTAAGGCTCGAATGGGCGAGCGCACCGATCTCCCTTGGGACGCTCGCCCACCCCTTTCTCGACGGGACGACGCCGCGACGCCGGGGCCGGCCAAGCGTGCGCGCTGACCGCCAGTTCACGAAGAGGCTGGACCGCGAGGGCGGTTGCCCTGATCTTTCCGCCATGACTCAAGGTTCGCAGACCCTCGCTCCGGTCGATCCTCGCCCCCGTCGCCGAACTCAGGCCGAGCGCAGCGGCGAGACGCGCCGCATCCTGTTGGAAACAACGATCCGCTGCCTGCACACCAAAGGCTATGCGGCGACGACCACTTTGCTGGTGGCGCAGGAGGCCGGGCTCAGCCGCGGCGCGATGCTGCATCATTTCCCGACCCGCGTGGACCTGATGATGTTCGTCGTCCAGTCGGTGTTCGACGACGAGGTCGCTATCTATGACGCGCGCCTGACGGCGATCCCCAATCCCAAGGAACGGATGTACGCCTTCCCGCAGATCGTCTGGGAGGTCCTCAGCCGTCCGTCCGGCGTCGCCGTGCTGGAAATCCTGCAAGGCTCGCGCAGCGATCCCGACCTGACCGAACGCCTGGCGCCGTTGCAGGCCGAGATCGAGCAGAACGCCCTGGCGCTGCTGGGGCGGTGGTTCGGCGACACCGGCGGCGCGTCCAAGACCGCAATGCGCCTGGTGGTCTGGGCCGTGCGCGGCCTGTCGATCGCCCAGGTGCTGGTTCCCGACCCCGAGGAGGTCGAGAAGTCGGTGACGTTGCTCCGGCGCATGCTCGAGGTCTACGCCGAGCGGCCGCGCGGTACGGAATAGGGGTGCGGCGGCGCAGTGGCGTGTCCGAGTTCTGCGCCGCCGCCGATGCCCGCTAGTGGCAATCGCTCGTCCGCGCCGGCAGCACCGGCGCGGTGCTGCCCGTGCGCCAGTTCCATGACTGGCTTCCCTCGGCCCGGCGTCGGCACATCACCTGCTCATGGAGCGCGTACATGCCCGGCATGAAGCCTGTCGCCGCTTGCGAGCTCTCGGCGAAGTGCATGTAGGCGCCGGCGGAGCCGAAGGCGTCCCAGGCCGGGCCGTGTTCGGACGACGGCTTTCCGCTGCGCGCAAAGCTGGTCCAATAGTCCAACATCTGGCTGGAGATCCGCCGCTCCGCGTCCGTCTCCGGGATCGCCGGCCAGGCCGGCGGCGTGTTGGCGATCGTGCCGAAGACGAAGGGCACTTCGCTGGCGTGGAAACCCGTCACGCCGGCCGCGTCGGCGCTGGGGTAGCTGTGGCTGAAATAATAGAGGAACGCGGGCTGACCCACGGCGGTCTGCTTGCGCACCAGGCGCTCGGAGGTCCAACCGAAGACCGCGTCGCGCGTGCTGTCCAGTCCGTTCTGTTCGAGATTGGCGGTCGCCGGATAGAGGCGGAGATAATCGTCCGCCAGGTCGCCGTAGCGCGCCTTGACGCCTTCGACATAGACCGCAGGGCTGGCCGGGACCGGCGGCGCCAGGAAGCGAAGGGTGCGGATCTCACCGCTGTTGAACCCCGCGATCAGCGGCACGGGCGCCTGCTCGCCATGATCGAAGGTGTCGACCAGCTGGCGCTTCAGGACCTTGCCGTCGATCGTCCCGTAGGGCGCATAGCCGGTCGCGGCCGACGCCTCGACCAGCTTGCGCGCGTCCATCGCCCGCAGCGTCGCGAGATCGGGCGCCTGCAGCTTGCCCGCCAGCCAGGCGCCGATGTCCTCGGCCGAAGCTTCCTCGCCCCGCTTGGCGCGCAGCTCGGGCATGGTGAAGAGGTAGCCGCTCTCCACGATCGCCTTGTCGAAGGTCCCGCGCGCCTTGGGCGAGGCCAGCAGATATTCGACGCTGAGCGCCCCGGCGGATTCCCCGAAGATCGTCACGTTGCGCGGGTCGCCGCCGAAGGACGCGATGTTGTCGCGCACCCATTGCAGCGCCTGGATCTGGTCGAGCAGCCCGTAGTTTCCCGAGGTGTCGTCGGGCGACTCCTTGCTGAGCGCCGGATGGGCCAGATAGCCGAGCACGCCCAGGCGGTAGTTGATCGAGACCAGCACGACCCCGCGCTTGGCGAATTCCCGGCCGTCGTACATCTTCGAATGACCCGATCCCCAGATCAGGGTGCCGCCATGAATCCAGACCATCACCGGGGCGTTGCGCGCGTCGGCGGGCGCGGTCACGTCGAGGGTCAGGCAGTCCTCCGCCATCGGCACCTTGCCGCGGTCGTAGGGACCCGCCGCCATCGGCGGCTGCATGCACGCCACGCCCATCGTCTGGGCGGCGCGCACGCCCTGCCACCGGGGCATCGCGGCCGGGGGCTTCCAGCGGCGCTCGCCGACCGGCGGAAGGGCGTAGGGGATCGCGCGGAACACCGTGGCGTCCCCCTCGCGCAGGCCTTCCACGGAACCGGCCGGTGCGTTCACGACCGGCGCCTGGTCGGCCGCGGACGCGCAGCCGGCTCCCGTGACCAAGACGCATGCGGCGAGGGCGGCGGCCATCAGGCGCGGAAAACTCGTCATCAGAGGGTTCCTTTTTGGAGGCGTTGGTTGCGGCGGATCAGGCGCGCGAGGATCAGGAACAGCGCGGCCGCGATCAGGTACATCGGCGCGAGGGCGTAGTAGGCGGCCCGCAGGGCGTGGTCGCCGTAGACGGGGCGGAAGTGGTCGCTGGCCATGCCGACATAGGTCGGGCCCAGCCCCAGGCCGATGAAGTTCATAACCAGCAGTAGCAGGGCGCCGGAGATCACGCGGCGTTCAGCGGGGACCTCGCCTTGGACGAAGGTGACGGTGGCCGACAGGAAGAAAGAGTTGAGGAACATGGGGACCAGCAGGAACAGCAGGGACAGCTGCCAGGTCGGCGCCCAGGCGAAGGCCAGGAAGAAGGGCAGGGCGAGCAGCAGCGAGATCGCCGGAACCGTCGCATAGGCGGCTTTGCCGCGCGCGGCGAACCGATCGACGATCCGCCCCGAGGCGTAGATGCCGGCGCTCATGCCGATCCCGACGACCAGCGCGTACCAGATCGCGACGTCGGCCAGCTGCATGCCCTTCTCGCGCATCAGGAACAGCGTCGTGAAGTTGAGCAGGCCGTAGGTGATGAAGTTGCCGGCGCCGCTGGCCAGGGACGCCATCAGCAGCAGCGGGTTGCCGAAGAACTGCGCGATGGTCGGGAACAACCCGGCGCCCGCCGCGTCCGGGGGCGTCGAGCGTCCCGGAGCGTCCATCTGTCCGCGCCTCGGCTCACGGACGATCAGATGGACGGCCACCGCGGCGACCACGCCGACCATGCCGATCACGTAAAAGGGGATGCGCCAGCTGAAGGCGGAGGCCAGCGAGGCGCCGAAGGCGACGCCCAGCGCCGAACCGATCGGCGGGCCGAGATTGAAGATGGCCATGGCCGTGGTCCGCCGCTCGCGCGGGAAGGAGTCCGAGATGATGGCGTAGGACGGCGGCACGCCGCCCGCTTCGCCGACGCCGACCATCATGCGCGCGACGACGAGCTGCCCGTAGTTGCCGACCATGCCGCACGCGGCGGTCGCGCCGCTCCACAGCGCGCAGGCGATGGCCAGGACCCTGACGCGGCTGGTGCGGTCGGCCAGCCAGCCGATCGGGATGGCGATGAAGCAATAGAAGAGCGCGAAATAGAAGCCGGTGAGCAGGCCCAGCTGGCCGTCGCTGATCTTCAGGCCGTCCTGGATCGGCTTGGCCAGGATCGAGATGAGCTGGCGGTCCAGGAAGTTGAGCACATAGACGAAGCAGAGCATCGCCAGCGTGATCCGCGCGCCGCTGGGGACGGGGACGGCTGGCCTCGGGGGCGTTTCGGGCGCCGGCGTCATATCGAGTTTCGCCTCTCCAGAAATCTTCATGGTCACGCCTTCTCCAGCCAGCCTGGCTTGCCCCGGCCGCCGGAATAGCCGGCGGCGACGCGCTGTTTCAGCAGGGCGGGCGGTCGGAAGCGCTCCCCGTAGGACTCCTGCAGGATCTCCTGGACCTGCAGGCACAGGCCGGAGGTGACGTTGTCCATCAGGGCGAACGGTCCGATCGGGTGGCCCAGGCCCAGCCGGCATGCGGTGTCCAGGTCCTCCGGCGTGGCGACGCCTTCCTCGACCAGCTTCACCGCCTCGATCAGCATCGCGTGCAGCATTCGATTGACCGCGAAGCCGGGGACGTCCTTCACCGCGATGGGCTTTTTGCCGACGCCTTCGAGAAGCGCGGTGGTCCAGGCGACGGTCTCCGGGCTCGTCTCGAAGGCCGGCACGACCTCGACCAGCTGCATCCGAGACACCGGCGAGAAGTAGTGCGTGCCGAGGAAGCGCGGCCGGCGCTCCGGCGACAGCGCAGCGCTCAGGGTGGAGATGGGCAGGGTCGAGGTGTTCGACGCGATCACGCAGGCCGGCGGACACGCCTTGTCGAGCGCCGCCAGGACCTCGCTTTTGACCTCGAGCGCTTCAAACACCGCCTCGGTCACCAGGTCGCGGTCGCCGAAGCCGGCGAGGTCCGGCGCTGGCCGGATGCGGTCGAGCGCCATGGCGCGTTGGCCTTCCGTGTAGAGGCCCCGCGATACGCCCCGGTCCAGCAGCGCCGCCAACCGGGCCAACGCCTTCTCCAGCGCCGCCGCGTCGCGGTCATGGAGCAGCACGTCCAGGCCGGCCAGCGCGAAGACCAGTGCGATCTCCGCGCCCATCAATCCGGCGCCGACGACACCGGTCTTCAAGTCAGGGGCGGGCGGTGACATAGCGGTCAAGCTCCCCCGTCTCGTAGTCGGCGCGCAGCCGGACCTTGTCGATCTTGCCGGTCGCGGCCAGCGGCATCGCCGGCAGCTGGACGATCTCGTCGGGAAGCCACCAGTCGGCCACCTTGCCCCGCAAGGCGTCGACGAACCCGTGTGCGTCGTCGGCCTCGCCCTGCCGCAGCTCCACCACCAGCACCGGACGCTCGCCCCATTTGGGATGCGGCTTGCCGATCACGGCCACCTGTCCGACGCGGGGATCGCGGCCGATGATCGCCTCGATCTCCGTGGGGTTGATCCATTCGCCGCCGGACTTGATCAGGTCCTTCGAACGTCCGCAGATCGTCAGGGCCCCGCCGTCGTCGATCATGGCCAGGTCGCCCGTGTCGAAATAACCCTCCGCATCGAGCGCGCTCTCGGCGGCCTTGAAATAGCGGTCGATCACCGAGGGGCCCTTGACCTTCAGGTGGCCGACCACGCCGCGCTGCTGATCCAGCGTGACGCCGTCGGCGTCGGTCAGCTTGAGGTCGACGCCCATCGGCGGCCGCCCGGACGAGCGTTCGCTCGCCGGAGGGAACTGGATCGAGTCCACCGTCCCGAGCGGCGACATCTCGGTCATGCCCCAGCTGGTCTGGACCCGCACGCCCAGGCGCTCCTCCATGCGCCGAAGCAGGGCGTCGGGGCATTTGGAGCCGCCGATGACCACCCGCTCCAGGCTGGGCACGTCCCCGCCGGTGGCGTCGAGATGGTCGAGCAGGCCGATCCACACCGTCTGCACGCCGCAGGCGATGGTGACGTTCTCGGTCCTGATCAGCGAGGCCAGGCTGGCGCCGTCCAGCTCCCGTCCCGGCAGCACAAGGCCGGCGCCGACCGCCGGCGCGGAGAAGGGGAGGCCCCAGGCGTTGGCGTGGAACATCGGAATGGCGACGAGGATCGTGTCCTTGGCGGACAGGCAATAGGCGTCCGGCTGGATCGACATCAGCGTGTGGAGGTAGTTGGAGCGATGGGTGAACACCACGCCCTTGGGCTTGCCGGTCGTTCCCGACGTGAAGCAGAGTCCCGCGGCGCTGGTCTCGTCGAACTGCCCCCACTGGACCGTTTCCCCGTGCGCCTCGATCAGCGCGTCGAGGTCTTCGACGGGAACCAGGCAACGGTCGGCGATCGACGGATCGACGGCTTCGTCCAGTACGATCACCCGTTCGATGGTCGGGCACAGCAGCAGCAGGTCCGGCAGCATCGGCGTAAGGTTCGCGGCGATCGCCAGCACCCGGTCGGCGGCCTCGTTGATCATGGCCGATAGGTGCGCCGGGGTCAGCCGGGGGTTCAGCGTGTGGCAGACCAGGCCGGCGTTCATCGTCGCGTAGTAGAGCTCGAGATGATGCTGGGTGTTCCAGGCCAGTGTGCCCACGCGATCGCCGACCCCGAGGCCAAGTCCGATCAAGGCGCCCGACAGGCGGTTGCTGCGCGCTCGCAGCTCCGCATAGCCGGCGCGCCGCTGGACCGCGCCGCGCGAGGCGGTCGCGACCGTGCGGGCCCCGTGCCACTTCGCGGCGTGGTCGATGAACTTGTCCAGGGTGAGCGGGTACTGTTGCATTATCTTGGGTACTTACCGAGGTCAGGGGTAGGGGCGGGCGCTGTCGGGCGCGCCGTGCCGCGGGAGCGGCGATCGCTCGCTGGCTCCCGCGGGGCTTTGGCGACCGTTCGAGGCGGCGCCGGTTCGATCAGAAGCTCTTCCGCAGGTTCAGCGCCACGTAGCGGCCGATCGGGTTGTAGGCGCCGCCGATGCCTTCGGCCTGCGGGAAGAAGGGCGGGTCCTGGTCGAACAGGTCGTTCACCTGCAGGCCCAGCTCGGTCCCCTTGGCCAGGCCGCCGTAGGGCAGCTTCATCGAGAACCGCAGGTCGACGGTCGTATAGGCCTCGGCGCTGTACTCGGCGGTGCCGGTGGGCGTGGCGTAGAGGCCCGTCACCCCGCCGCGATAGTTGACGAAGGCCACGGCGTTGAACTGGCCGACCTGGGCGCCGAGCGTTCCCCTCAGCGTCGCCTTCGGCACGCCGAGCTTGAGGCTGTCGGAGACCGGCGCCGTCGGCGACAGCTGGGTTTCGAACTTGAAGATGTAGTTGCCGGCCAGGCCCGCATAGAGCGCGCCGAAGCTGGTCGGCTGGCGATAGCCGAAGTCGAAATCCAGGCCGTTGGTCTTGCGGACGCCGAAATTGCCCTGCCGGAAGTCGAGCAGGTTTCCGATCGGCGGCAAGGCTCCCGGCACGAAGTTGACCGGCACCGCGATCCCCAGAAGGCTGTTCAACTGCGTCGCGGTGGGATTGCGGAAGATCACCGAGGCGAAGGTGGGGTCGGTGAAGGCGATGGCGCCGCCGGGCGTGCCGATCACGTTGGTGTAGCGGATGTCGTAGAACGTCACGCTGCCATGGAAGTTGGGCAGGAAGTCCGGGTGCAGGTCGGCGCCGATCGAATAGGTCCGGGCCTCTTCCGGCTGGAGGTTGCGGTTGCCGCCCAGCAGGAAGATCGTGTCGACCTGGGCGGCGCCCCGGGTGGGGTCGCGGAACGTGCTGCCGGCGATGGCGGCGGCGTTGTAGTAGTAGGCGCCGACGGTGGCGCCGACGTCGCGCAGGCCCGGCGCCCGGAACGAGCGGCCGTAGGTGCCGCGCAATGTCAGGCCGCTCACCGGATCCCAGTTGACCCCGATCTTCGGGTTCGTCGTCGATCCGAAGTCGCTGTAGTGGTCGTAGCGACCCGAGAGCGACACCGCGAGGCTGTGGACCAGGGGCGCTTGGTTGTCGTCGCCGACGATGGGCACGAACAGTTCGCCGTAGATCGAGCCGATGTTGCGGGTCAGGTCCTCAGGCACCTGGGACCCGCCGTAGATGCCCCGCTGCTGGAAGGTCTCACGCCGATATTCCGCGCCGACCGCGATCTTCAGTTGGCCGCCGGGCAGGTCGGTTAGCGGGCCGTCGATCTTGGCCGCGCCCAGATAGGTGCGCTGGTGGATGACCAGGTCGCCGGCGTAGTCGGTGATCTTGGCGGCGACCTCGGGAGAGGTGCCGGCGCCGAACGGATCGAGCGCCGTGGCGGTCGTGGTCCCCAGCGCCGCCGCATCGAGCGCCGCCGGATTGATCGCGGGCAGATAGGTGTCGTTCGTGGCCCAGTCGTAGGTGCCGTACACGGTCAGCTTCAGATCGCGAGGAAGCTTGGCGTCGAAGCCCGCCGACGAGTTGCCCGCCCGCACCCGGAAGATGTTGTCGATATGGTCGGCGCCGTAGAGGTTGTCGGTCCGGAACTGGACGAATTCCGTCGTGGCGCCGGTGCCCGGCGGCGTCTTGAAGAAGGGGTTCGCGAAGCCGGGCAGGTTGTAGAGGATCACCCCGCCCGACGCGCCGGCCCCGGCGGGCGGCGGCGCCTGGACCGTGTCCTTGCGGTCCGAATAGAGCAGCTCGCCCCACAGGGTGACCCGGTCGCTCACCTCCTGGCGGGCCGTGAGATAGGCGCTGTGCAGGCGCGACTTGGGGACCAGGGCGGTCACCGCGCCGTTGTCGCAGGCGTTGGTGGTGTTCGGGGCCAGGGCGGGCGCCGCGTAGCTGACGGCGTAGGCCGTGGTGTTGACCAGCACGTTGGGCGACGGACAGACCGTGGTGCGCGTATCGACGCCGCCATAGGGGCGCAGGTCGACGATGCGGTAGTCGCGGTCGGCCCCCAGGATGTCGCCGTTCTCCGCGTACTGGTAGGCGGCCACGACGGAGCCGCGATCCCAGGTGCGGCCGACCAGACCGCTGGCGCTGAACGTGTGGTAGTCGTCGGCCGTCCCGTAGCGAATGGACGTGTCGACGCCCGAATAGCGTTGGCGGGTGATGAAGTTGACCACGCCCGCGACCGCGTCCGAGCCGTAGATCGCCGACGCGCCGTCCGCGACGATCTCGACGCGTTCGATCGCGAGCTCGGGAAGGAACGGGAAGTCGGGATTGGTCTGGTTGGTGCCCCCGGCCACCAGGCGGTGGCCGTTCATGAGCGGCAGCGTCGCGCTGGCCGGCAGGCTGCGCAGGCCGGGGGCGAAGGCGCCGGCCCCGCCGTTCGCGGCTCGGGGCGCGGTGTTGAAGCTGTTCAGCTGCGGCACGGTGGCCAGCAGGTCCGGCGTGGTGTTCGCGCCGATGGTCCGGATGTCCTCGCGCGAGACGCTGATCAGGTTCGAACCCGTCGGCGGGACGCCGCGGATGCTCGATCCCGTGACCACGATCTCGGAAACCTGCTCCGGAGCGTCCTGAGCCGCGCGATCGCTTTCCGGCTGGGTCTTGGACGCTTGCGAAGATGCGGTTGCATCCGAGGTCTGGGCCCAGGTCGGCCCCGCGGCCAACAGCGCCAGGGCCAGCAAGGACGCGCCGGACAGCGCCAGGCGCGATCTGTTGTTCAAGGTGATAGGCAAGTGTTCCCTCCCGATTTTTTATTGCTTTGACCGTCGAGGAGCTTTCGGGCCGCCTTCCTCGTTCGCGGAAGGTTTGGCCGAGTAGTCGACGACGGCTTCAGTGTTTCTTGAGTTTACCGGCGCCGTGATCGGGCGCCTGTCGCAAGGCCGGCGATGCGGCGCGCCTCGGCGGCGCTATGCCGGGTATGGACCGGCAGGTCAGGCTCTCCCCTTGATCACTCTTGTTCCGCACGGTCGACGCCGCGCGGTGGTTGGCTATCGATGTCCAAGAGCGGGGAGATTGGCTATGACGCGGGTGACGTGAAGATTTAACGCAAGTGACCAGCTTGCGTCCCGGCCTGGGGCTCGCGCCGTTCGGTCACCAGGGTGGTGGCGGCCGCCATCCGCGCGGTGTCGGCCTTGTAGCGTTGGCGATACTCGGAGGGCGCCATCGCGGCCCACTCGCTGAAGTTCCGGGTGAAGCTGCCCGGTTCGCTGAAGCCGACCGCGTAGCCGACATGGGTCACGGGGAGATCGGTCGCGAGCAGCAGGGCCCCCGCCATTTCACCGCGCAGCCGCGTTCTGATGTGCTGAAACGTCTCGCCTTCGCCGGCCAGGTTGCGTCTCAGCCGGCGCGGTTGGCTTCGAAGCCGTTCGGCGACGTCCTCGATCGACGGCAGCCACTTTCCCTCGCGCTGAAGCCCGACCAGCACCTGTTCCGTCCGGCTGCGCCAGCTCAGTTCGCCGCCTGGCGGCGCGAACCAGTCCGGCGCGCCGGCGTTGTGCGCCTCGTATTCGGCGAGGGTTCCGTGCACGAGGCGAACGTTGAGGTCGTTGCGGTCGTAGCAAAGCGCATCGACCTTCGCCCCGAACTCGATCGGGCACTGGAACAGGGCGAACCGGTCGAAGCCGTTCGCCTGCACCGGACGCCGCCCTTGAACGAACACGCGACGCAGCTTGAGCGGCCGGCCGATCAGCCAACTGAACAGGTGATAGATCCAGACGAACCGCAGCCAGACGAAGATGTCCCGATCAACGCCCTCGACGGTGTTGTAGGCGCAGACGTGCATGACGCCGAGCCGGTCGGTCTCGATCAGTTGCGGACCGATGTCGCTGGAAAGCGCCTGGGTGAACCGGATGCTGACCCTGAGCGCCTCACCGAAGGTGTTGGCGTGCAGATAGGCTCGCGTGCGTTCGGTCTCGAGCGCCAGCCGGCATCTTTCCGCCAGGAACCCGACATAGGCGTCGTCGAGCTTCTGCTGGATGCATTCGACCAAACGGAACAGGGCGCTGCCGTCGATCGCCGCGTGCTCGTCGCCATACGCCGACGGATCGATCCGGGCTTCGCGCAAGATCTCCATGGGGTCGTGCCCCTTGAGCACGGCGCCGCGCAGCAGCTTCTCGACCGCGAGGCCGTCCAGTCCCGGACGCCCGTCGTCCATCGCGGCCAGCCTGTCGACCGGAGTCGAGGGCGTGGGCGGCACTGATAGCGCGGGCGATTTGGCGGCCATGGATTTCAGTGTCTCTCCCCGACTTCGATTGTAAGGCGCATTTCGCGCCTCAAGGCCTCCTTTTTACGAAAGAGCCATGAGCAAACCACGCGCAACAACGAAGGGCGGGTTTCATCTCTCAACCTAGGGCGCAAAGAGATCAGCCGCGCTGCTCGCGCCGGCTTCTCATGGCGAGAGCACGGGTGTCTCCCTCCGGGGCGCTAGCCGAGCAAGCGGCACGCCGTCCCTGGAAACCGCGTCCTAGAGGCTGACCAGCCCCTCCGACGGAGCGGCGGCGATGGGTAGGGTGACGATGAAGGTGCTGCCCGTGCCTTGACCCGCGCTCTGCACCTCGATCCTGCCGCCGTGGAGCGCGACCAACTGCTTGACCAGGGCGAGTCCGATCCCCAGCCCGCCCTGCGCCTTGGTCAGATGGTCCTCGACCTGGGCGAAGATCTCGAAGATGCCCGACTGCATCTCGGGGGCAATCCCCACGCCCGTGTCGGAAACCTTGATCTCGGCGGCGCCGTCCTGGACCTTGGCGGACAGGGACACGGCGCCGCCCGGGGGCGTGTACTTGGCCGCGTTGTTCAGCAGGTTGGCCACCACCTGGGCCAGCCGCGTGTGATCGGCGTCCAGCCAGATGGGGCCCTCGGGAAACTCGGTGGTGAACCGGTGGGCCCCTGCGTCGATATTGTGCTGGCTGGCTTCGATCGCCGATCGGAGGATTTCGCGCAGGTCGAGCCGCTCCTTCTTCAGCGAGATCTTGCCCTGGTTGACCCGCGAAACGTCGAGGAGATCGTCGACCAGGTGCGACAGGTGGGTGAGCATCCGGTCCATGCGGGTGCGGATGTCGCGCGAGCGTTCGGGCGAGTTGTCCTTGCCCAGCAGGTGAAGGCCGCCGGTCAGGGCGGCGACGGGATTGCGCAGTTCGTGCGCCAGGACCGCCAGGAAACTGTCCTTGTGGCGATCGGCCCGCCGCAGGGCCTGGGCCGCGGCCTCCAGCTCGTCGCGCTGCAGTTCGATCTGCAGGCGCTGCCGATGGAGGTCGAAGAACACATTGGCCTTGCTGCGCAGCACATGGGCCTCGATCGGCTTCTGGATGAAGTCGACCGCGCCGGCCTCGTAGCCGCGGAAGCGGCGCAGGGCATCGACGCCGCCCGCCGTGCCGGCGGTCACGAAGATGATTGGGATATGGCGCGCGCGCTCATTGCCCCGCATGAATTCGGCCAGCTGGAATCCGTCCATGCCGGGCATCTGCACGTCGAGCAGGGCCAGGGCGATGTCGTGCACCAGCAGCAGCTCGAGCGCCTCCTCGCCCGAACGCGCCTTCAAACAGGTCAGGCCGTCGCGCTGCAGCAGCGCCTCCAGCGCCAGCAGGTTCTCTTCGAGATCATCGACCAGCAGGAAGTTGATCGGCTTTTCCGCGATCATCGCGCAGTCCCCAAACTCGACAGATAGGATGCGATCGCATCCAGGTTCATGACCTTCGCGGTCGCGGCGGCGTCCAGCGCCGCATCCGGCATGGCCGAGGCGTAGGCCTGCGCGGGGTCCTCGACGATCGCCACGCCGCCGGCGTCGGTCACGGCCTTCAGGCCCGCGGCGCCGTCATTGTTGGCGCCGGTGAGGATGACGCCGACGAGCGCCGGGCCATAGGCGTCGGCGGCGCTTTCGAACAGCACGTCGATGGAGGGTCGCGAGTAGTTCACCGGTTCGTCGTTCGACAGCGCCAGGGCGCCGTCGGCCTCGACAAGCATGTGGTAGTCCGAGGGCGCGAAATAGATCACCCCGCCGTCCATGGGCTCCTTGTCCTCGGCTTCCTTCACCCTCATCCGGCACTTGGACTGGAACAGCGGCAGGAGGACGTTGGAGCGGTCGGGCGGCACGTGCACGACCACCAGGACGGGCAGCGGATAGCCGACGGGCAGCCGGGGCAGGATGACCTGCAGGGCCTGGACGGCGCCGGCCGAGGCGCCGATCGCGATCGCCTTGATCGTTGTCCGGGTCACGGCTCGCGCCTCTGATAGATCTTTTCCTCCGGCACGAAGTCGGCGAACCCGGTCGCGTGCCTGGAAAAGCGCAGGCTCTCCTTCGACCCCAGGCCCAGGAAGCCCTTTCGG
Organism: Caulobacter sp. CCG-8; assembly: GCF_037402475.1. Classification (NCBI taxonomy): domain Bacteria; kingdom Pseudomonadati; phylum Pseudomonadota; class Alphaproteobacteria; order Caulobacterales; family Caulobacteraceae; genus Caulobacter; species Caulobacter sp. CCG-8. Next base: position 71,039 of record NZ_JBBEUD010000017.1, on the reverse strand, counting down.
GTCAGGGACTCGCGGAACAGGCCGATGGCCCGGTCCTGCAGCGCGCGATCGAAATAGATCATCACGTTGCGGCACGAGATGAGGTGCATCTCGGCGAAGACCGCGTCAGTCACCAGGCTGTGGTCGGAGAACACCACGCGATCGCGCAGTGACTTGTCGAAGACCGCGCGCCCGTAGGCGGCGGTGTAGTAGTCGGACAGCGACGACTTGCCGCCCGATTTCTGATGGTTCTCGGTGAACTTGCGGATCCGATCCAGCGGATAGAGGCCGGCCTCCGCGGCGCTCAGCGCGTCCGGATTGATGTCGGTGGCGTAGAACAGGGTGCGCTCGTAGAGGCCCTCCTCGCGCAGGAGGATGGCCAGCGAATAGAGCTCCTCGCCGGCGCTGCAGCCCGCGATCCAGACCTTCAGCGACGGATAGGTCCGCAGGTGGGGCAGCACCTTCTCGCGCAGCGCCCTGAAGTAGGACGGGTCGCGGAACATCTCGCTGACCTGCACGGTGAGATAGCCGAGCAGGCGGGGCAGCATGTCGGGGTCGTGCAGGACGCGGTCCTGCAGCGCCGAGATGCTGGCGAAGCCGAGCTGATCGCGCGCCTGCACCAGACGCCGCTTGATCGACGCCCGCGCATAGTGGCGGAAGTCGTAGTGGTAGTGCTGGAAGAGCGCCTCCAGCAGCAGCTGGATCTCTAGGTCTTCGATCTTGTCGGGCACGGCTCTACCTAGGCATCCACACGCGCACGAGCGAAAGCAGTTTGTCGACGTCGATGGGCTTGGCCATGTAGTCGTTGGCCCCGGCGGCGATGCAGCGCTCCTGGTCGTCGGGCATGGCCTTGGCGGTCAGCATCAGGATCGGCAGCTTGGACCATCGCGCATCCTCGCGGATCTGGCGCGTCGCGGTCAGGCCGTCCATCACGGGCATCATCACGTCCATCAGCACCAGGTCGACGGCGCGGGAAGGGTCTTCGGCGGACCGCCCCAGGGCCTCGATCGCCTCCTGGCCGTTGCGGGCGATCTCGACGACGGCGCCGCGCGGCTCCAGGACGTTGGTCAGGGAGTAGACGTTGCGGATGTCGTCCTCGACGATCAGCACGCGGCGGCCCTCCAGGACGGCGTCGCGGTTGCGGGCCTTCTGGATCATCTTCTGCTGTTCGGGCGGCAGCTCGGACACCACCTGGTGCAGGAACAGCGAGACCTCGTCGAGCAGGCGTTCGGGCGACTTGGCGCCCTTGATGATGATCGAGCTGGAATAGCGACGGAGGCGTTGCTCGTCGTCCGCCGACAGGTCGTGGCCGGTATAGACGATGACGGGCGGGAACGCGTGGTCGCCGTCCTGGCTCAGCGTCTCCAGCAGCGAGTAGCCCGAGGCGTCGGGCAGGGACAGGTCCAGCACCATGCAGTCGAACGTCTGCTGCTTGAGTTGCTCCAGGCATTCGGCGGCCGTGCCGACGCCGACGGTCTCGACGTCGCCGGATGACAGCAGCTTGCCGACGGCGTCGCGCTGCACCGGGTCGTCCTCCACGATCAGCACCCGTCGCACCGTGCTGGTCAGCTTGGACTGCAGGGTCCGGAGCACCTCGGCCAGCTCGTCGCGCTTGACCGGCTTGACCATGTAGCCGATCGCGCCCAGCGACAGGGCGGTCTGGCTGTGGTCGGCGGCCGAGATGACATGGATCGGGATGTGCCGGGTCGTGTCGTCGCGCTTGAGGCGGTCCAGGACCATCAGGCCCGACTCGTCCGGCAGCCCCACGTCGAGGACAACCGCGCTGGGCTTGAACTGCCGGGCCAGCTTCAGGGCGTCTTCGGCCGTGCCGGCCACGAGGCAGTCGAAGCCGAGCTCCTTGGCCAGGTCGCGCACGATGCCGGCGAACTTGTCGTCGTCCTCGATGACCAGCAGCACCCGGCGGCCCTTGGTCAGCTGTTCGCGGTCGTCCTCGACCGTCTTGGCCAGACGCTTGGCGCGCGGCGGGCGCGGCGCGGGGGAGGGGGGCGCCTCCACGGGCGAGGGCTGCTCGCGCGGCGCCACGAAGGTCGGATCGTAGGTGCGCGGGATGGTGACGGTGAAGGTGCTGCCTTCGCCGGCCGTGCTCTTGAGCGTGATCGCCCCGCCCAGCAGGCGCGACAGTTCGCGCGAGATCGACAGGCCCAGGCCCGTGCCGCCATATCGACGGCTGATGGTGCCGTCCGCCTGGCGGAAGGCCTCGAAGATGCTCTCCTGCTGTTCGCGCGCAATGCCGATGCCGGTGTCGGTCACCGCGAACGCCAGGCTGTCGGCGCCGGCCGGCGACACGGCCAGGCGGACCTGGCCCTGTTCGGTAAACTTGAAGGCGTTCGACAGCAGGTTCTTGAGGATCTGCTCGAGGCGCTGGCGATCGGTCTCGACCAGGGCGGGGCAGTCCTTCGCCACGACGATCTCGAAGCCCAGGCCGCGCTCGTCCGCGACGGGCTGGAACAGCTGGCGCAGGTCTCCCGTCAACCGCTGCAGTGGAACGCTCTCGGGGCGCACCTCGATATGGCCGGCCTCGATCTTCGACAGGTCGAGGATGTCGTTGATCAGGGTCAGCAGGTCGTTGCCCGACGACTGGATGGTCTGGGCGAACTTCACCTGCTCGCCCGAGAGGTTGCCGTTCGGGTTGTCGCTGAGCAGCTTGGACAGGATCAGCAGCGAGTTGAGCGGCGTGCGCAGCTCGTGGGACATGTTGGCCAGGAAGTCGGACTTGTACTGGCTGGCCTGTTCCAGTTCGCGCGCCTTCAGCGCCACGGCGGCGCCGGTGCGTTCCAGTTCGTCGCGCTGGGTCTCCAGCGTCTGGGCCTGCTCTTCGAGCTGGCTGTTGGTCTGCTCCAGTTCGACCTGTTGCTGCTCCAGCCGCGTCTGCGACTCCTTGAGCGCGCGACCCTGCTCCTCCAGCTCCTCGTTGGAGACCCGCAGCTCCTCGCTCTGGACCTGCAGTTCTTCCGCCTGGCGCTGGGTTTCCTCCAGCACGCTCTGCAGCTCGGAACGATAGCGCGCCGAGCGCAGGGCGATGCCGATGGACGGCGAGACCTGGTCCAGGAATTCGAGCATCAGCTCGTCGGCCGGATGCAGGAAGCCCAGTTCGATCACGGCGTTGACGACGTCGTCGGCATGGGTCGGCACGATGACCAGATGCCGGGGCTTGTCGCGCCCCAGGGCCGAGCTGATGGTCAGATAGCCTTCGGGCACGTCGCGGACGATGGTCGAACGCCCGTCGGCGGCCGCCTTGCCCAGCAGACCCTCCCTGACGCCGAAGCGCAGGGTCACGTCGGCGTCGGCGGGAATCCCCAGGGCCGCGGCGCGATAGAACTGGCCCTTCTCGCCCTTGAACAGGGCGCCGGCCTGGAAGCCGAGATATTGCGCCAGGAAACCCAGGATGCTGTCGCTCAGCTCCTCGACCGACTTGTCGCCCATCATCGCTTCGGCGAGGCCGACCTGGCCCGACTGCAGCCATTCCTCCCGGCTGCGGGCGCGGGCGCTGCGGCGGATCAGGGCGAACACCGCGATCGTCAGCGCCGCCCCCAGGAGGCAGGTCAGCACCCCGCTGATCAGGGCCGTCTTGTGGGCGGCGTCCATCTCGGCCAGGCGGATGTCCCGCAGCCGGTTTTCCTCGTTGCGCATCACGTCGAGCTGGGCGCGGACCGCGTCCATTTCGATCTTGCCGCGGTCGGTGGCGACGACGGCGAGCGCGGCCTGGGTCTCGCCCCGGCGTCGCATGTCCACGGTCCTGTCGAGTTCGTCGAGCTTGGCGGCGATATGACGCTTGAGCGGGATGAGGTTGGCCTGCTGCGCCGGGTTGTCCTTGGTGAGCGCGGCCACCTCGTCGGCGCGCTGGCCGACGGCGCTGACCGCGTTCTGGTAGGGTTCGAGATACCGGTCGTTGCCCGTCAGCAGGTAGCCGCGCTGGCCGGTTTCCGCGTCCTGCGCGGTGGACAGCAACTCGTCCAGCGCCATCAGCACATTGTGGGTGTGCCAGATCCTTTCGTTGTTGGTCCTGAGAACCTCGATGTTGCGGAAGGCGATCATCCCGCTGAGGAGGAAGAACGCCAGGACGAGCGCGAGCCCGATGGTCGCCCATAGTTCCACTTTCGTCCCGGAGGAGGACGGGCGACGAGGTTCGATTGACGACATGGAGTACTCGGAGTCGGAGTTGTCGATCCTGCCCCCTCAGACGAGACCGGGGGCAAATGGCGGTTGGCTTGGCGAGCGGTCAGGACACGAGCTGCGGACGGGAATGGCGCGAAAGCGGTTCGGGCTTGGCGAGAGACCGCGCTTGAGCCGGGAGCAAGGAATCCGTGGCGCCCGGTCGACGGCTTTGAGCCACGACGCTCCTAAATTCAACAAAGGCCGGAATCACCAAGCACCCCCCGTAGCGCACCCGATCGCGCGGAGCCACTAACGCCAAGCCGTCGTTGAGGTTCCATCGGAAAAGCGACGGGCGTCTCGGCCTGTCATCAGGGCTGCTCCACATGGAGGCTGTGCCGCGAGTGTCAGGACGCTGAGGTGAAGCCTTCCACGTTGGTGTTGTCCGTGGCGGCGTCGTGCAGTTTGGCGACCTTGATTTTCCGCAGGCGCACGTCGCGGACGGGCAGGGCGGGATCGCCCTTGATGCGGCAGACGAACTTGGCCTCGTCGACGGTGACGTTGCTGACGCTGAGGCCCTGGATCGGCGTCAGGCGGCGCTCATAGGTCGGGACCAGATCGCGCCACTGGTAGAGGACGTCGGTCTCGACGCACAACACCCCGCCCGACACGATGGTGGCGGTGACGTTGTCCATGACGATGTTCCGCACGAAGCCGCCGCGCCGCTCGTTGGTCTTCACGTAGAGGATGTTGTTGATCGGCACGGCCCAGCCGTCGGCGCCCTTGCCGTCGCCGGCGAAGTGGCAGTTCTGGACGAAGACGTTCTCCACCCCGCCCGACAGCTCGCTGCCGATCGCCATCAGCTGGTGGCCGTTCAGGATCCTGCAGTCGCGCATGACGATATTGCGGGCCGGTGTCGCCAACCGCCAGCCGTCGAACTCACGTCCCGACTTCACCGAGACCGCATCGTCGCCCTGGTCGAACTGACATTGCTCGATCAGCACGTTCTGGCTCATCTCCGGATCGACGCCGTCGTTGTTGTGGCCATGGGCGCGGATCTTCACGCGACGGATCACGACGTCGGTGCAGAGCAGGGGGTGGACGGTCCAGAAAGGGCTGTCCTCGATGCTGACGCCCTCGATCAGCACGTGACGGCAGCGGTTGAACTGGATGAACTGCGGGCGAAGATGCGCCTCGCCCGTGGTCATGTCGCGTTGCTCGACCGGCGCGCCTTTCACGGCTTGCCGGTATAGCGCCACCAGGGCGTCCATGTGCGGCTTGGGACGCGCGTACCAGACCTTCCAGACATCAAGCCTGGCCTTCAGCCGCCCCGGGCCGGTGATCGCGACGTTCTCGCAGCCATGGGCGTAGACCAGCGGCGAGTAGTTGTAGCACTCCAGCCCCTCCCAACTGGTCAGGACCGGCGGCAGGTAGTCCTGCGGGTTTTCGGAGAACAGCAGCGTCGCGCCCTGGGACAGGTGCAGGGCCACGTTGCTCTTCAGATGCACCGGTCCGCACGGCCATTCGCCCTTGGGCACGACCACCACGCCGGAGCCGGCGGCGTTGGCGGCCGCGACGGCCTTGGCGATGGCTTGGGAGGTGGTGGCCTGGTCGCGCGGGTCGGCGCCGAAATCGGTGATGGCGAACCGGCGGCTGCGCGAGAAATCCGGCACGGCGATCGGCGGCATGGCGAACGGCGCGGCCGGCCGGACGATTTCGTGGCGAAGCCCCGAGGCGGCGGCCGTCGTGGCCATCATCGAGGCGAGCCCGGCGGTCAGGGCCGCGCGGCGCGAGACGGGTGTGGCGAGGGGGCGATGGGGCATGGCTTCAGCGACGCTTCCGCCCGGCCAGCGGAACCGGCGGAGCGTAGTGGGGATCGTCCTTCATCGGGTCGAAGGCCTGGTCGGCGACGGTCGCCCGCTCGGCCTCGCCGCGCTCGCGTTCGCGCCGCTGCGCACCGGTGGCGTCGGCGGGCAGGGGACGAAACCGCCAGCTGGCCGCCGGGTAGGTCAACTTGGGCGGGACGGGCAGGGCGACCGGCAGCGGCGTCGCGGGGCGGCCGAGGGCGGCGACCTCGACCCCGGCCAACAGGAAGGCGCCGCTGGCGTAGAGGGTCGTGGTCTCGGGCCTGGTCGGCACGGGCTGGTCGCCGGCGCTCTGCACCTGGCCCAGAAGGCCGCTGGGAAGGACGTAGCGGTTGAGGCCCGCCCAGCCCTTCAGCACCGCCGGCAGAAAGGTCTTTCGGTCCAGGAGTCCGTGATTGACGCCGAACGCCAGGGCGTAGGTGTTCAGCGCCGTGCCGGAGGTCTCGGGCTCGGGGAAGGCCGCCTCGTCCAGCAGGCTGCTGCGCCACAGGCCGTCGGCGGCCTGCAGTGAAACGAGGCGCTCAGCCATCTGCCGGTACAAGGCGACGTAGCGCGGCCGCGAGGGGAAGTCGGAGGGCATGTATTCGAGCGTGCGCGCCAGGCCGGCCAGCACCCAACCCTGGCCGCGCGACCAGAAGATCTTTTGGCCGTTGGCCGAGCGCCGCGTGATGAAGCGCGTGTCGCGCGCGAAGAGGTGCTGATCCCTGTCGTACAGGTGGTCGTAGACGCGCCAATATTGCGCATCCATCGCCTGGATGTAGCGGGGATCGCCTGTGATCGCCGACATGCGGGTGAACATCGGCGGAGCCATGAACAGCGCATCGCACCACCACCAGACCAGCTTGTCGGGCTTGGGCGTGAAGCCGAGATAGGGGACCGTGTAGTCGAGATTGGCCTTGAGCGGCAGCAGCACGCCCGGCGCGCCGGTGCGCAGATAGACCGACTGGTAGAGATCGCCGACCGCCTGGTCGTCGGCGTTGATCATGTGGATCGGCACGCCGTCGCCCTGCAGGCCGTAGTTGAAATGGCGGGCCGTGGCGAACAGGTAGTCATCGACCTCGGGCGCCGCGATCGTATCGGTGAGTTTGATCGCGCCGGTGTAGAATACGGCCGAGATCCACTCGACGCCGGCGCCGTGGCGGCGCGGGCCGGCGCTGGTCTCGAACGCCTTCATCTGCTCGACCTGGGCCAGCGCCGACCTCCTGGCGACCGCCAGCACCTGGTCGCGGTCGGGGAGGTCCTGGGCCCGGACCGGCGCCGCCGCGGCTGTCGCCAACAGCATTGCGGCCAGCGCGGCGCCGGCCAGGGATAGGTGTCGGGCGGCGATCATGCGGGGCGCCTCTCGTGACGCGGGAACCGCGCCCGGAAACCCGTGAGGGTCCCAGGGCGCGGCGGGGACTAGAAGCGGACGTTGACCCCGAACGTGACATTGCGACCGACACGGGTCTCGAACAGCGTGTCCTTGCGCTGGCTGTCGATGTACAGGCGGTTCTGCTCATCCGTCAGGTTCTGGGCCTCGACGATGAACTTCACCGCCTCGTTCAGGCTGTAGGAGGCCGAGGCGTCGACATAGAGCGTGCTGGCGTTGCCCTGCAGGTCGCTGCCGCCCGAGGCCGGGATGCCGCGGATGAACGGACCGCGATAGTTGGCCGTCGTCCGGACGCTGAACTTCTTGTCCTCGTAGTACAGCGTCGCCGAGGCGGTGTTCTTCGAGAGCCCCACCAGGTCGGCGGTGGTCGTCGAGGTCGGCACGCCGCCCGAACTGGTCAGGATGTAGTCGATCTGCGACGTGACGCGGGTGTAGTTGGCCAACACGCCGAGGTTCTTGAACGCACCCGGCAGGAAGGTCAGCGGCGCCTGGAGGTTCAGCTCGACGCCCTTCAGCGGACCGCCCGGGGTGTTGAACGGCGTCGACACGGTGAAGAGCTCGGTCGGCGCGGTGTTCGAGCCGATCAGCAGTTCGTTGGGCAGGCCCAGCTGATTGAACGGCACCAGGGTGTTGACCCGCTGGATGTAGGTCTTGATGTCCTTGTAGAAGAACGCCGCGGAGATCAGGGAGCCCGGACGGAAATACCACTCGACCGCCGCGTCGACGGTGTTGGCCCGGATCGGATCCAGGAACGGGTTGTTGACGGTGCCCGTGCGGGTCACCGGATTGACGCCGCTGGTCGGGGTCAGGTTGCCCAGGTCCGGGCGCGACATCACCTTGGCCGCGGCCAGGCGCACCAGCACGTCCTGCGTCGGCTCGATCACCAGGTTGGCGGCCGGCAGCCAGTCATTGTAGGTGCGCTCGACCTCGCCGTACTTGCCGGTGACGCCCGTCGGAGAGGTGGCCGAGGCCACCGAGACCAGGCCCGAGCTCAACTGGTTGGTATGGACATAGCGCGTTCCGATGTCGCCGCGCACGCCGACGCCCAGCACGTCTTCGAAATTGAACTCGCCCATCACATAGCCGACGGAGACGGCTTCGCGGACGGTCGGATTGGGGCTGCCGCACTCGACCGTGCACGAGCGCGACTGGCCCAGCTGCATGGTGTCGTAGAACTTCTTCCAGTCGATCACCGCCCAGGCGGCCGGCGCCCCGTTGCCCCACAGGCTGTCGAGGCCGGTGATCTGACGGGTCAGGCTGGCCAGCGACGTCCCGGCCGGTAGGGGCTTCACCAGCGTGTCGGCGGTGTAGTAGCGGGTGTCGTAACCCTTCTGCTGGTTGCGGCGGAACTGGCCGCCGGCCTTGACCTTCAGGGCGTCGTTGAGCGTCCAGGCCAGATTGATCTCGCTCTTGAACCCGTAGGTGACCGTACCCGCCGGTTTTCCCTGAAGCGAGAAACCGCCCAGCACCGTGCCGTCGGCCAGGCCGGGCGCATAGGTGAAGTTGGCCGGGTTGGAGACGTCGAAACCGTAGCCGATCTTCGGCGTCGAGCCGCCATCACGGTAGTCGATCGACACGCCGTTCGCGTCGACCCTGTCCATGAAGTACTGCATGCGCATCTTGTCTTGCCAGGTCGACTCATTCACGCCGACCAGACCCGACACCGTCAGCCTTGTGTTCAGCTCGTGCCTGAAGTCGAGATTGGCCTGCTTGAAGGTCGAGACGAAGTGCGAGTGCAGGCCTTCGGAACGCACATCGACGCCGTCGAACAGGCCGTAGACCAGCGATCCCTTGGGCGACAGCTGGATGTCCCGCAATGAGGTCATCGGCTGGCCGTTGTTCGATGCGCTGCGGGCGAACGAAACCAACTCGATGTAGTTGTCGTCGCGATGAACGTCGAACTTGGAATAGATCAGGTCCAGCGCGATGTCGGTCTTGTCGTCGGGCTGGAACTGCAGGGTGAAGCTGCCGCCGGTGCGCTCCTGCTCCTGCACCGAGTCCATGTAGCGCGGCAGGCGCGGGAAGAAGGCGCCGCTGCCGGGCGTGGTCGCCGCGTCCGGGCGGGTGGCGTTGTAGACCGTCTGATAGGCTGACGTGGTGCTGGTCCGCGGATTGCCGGTGCTGCAGTTGGCCGCGTCCGTGCCTTTGGCGGCGTTGGTCGCCGGGTTCTGCGGGGCGAAGCCGAGCGGCGAGCAGAAGAGGCCGTTGGTGTTGGCCGACAGGATGTCGACGGCCGAGTAGCCGACTTCGCGCAACTGACGCTTCTGATAGCTCAGGGAGCCCAGGACGCCGATCTTGCCGTCGGCGAACTTCTTGGAGACCAGGGCCGAGACGCGCGGATCGACCTTCTTGGCCAGTTCGTTCCAGACGCCGCGTCCGGTGGCGGTGAACACCATGTCGCCGCGCTGATCGAGCGGGCGGGGCGCCGACAGGTCGACCGTCGCGCCCAGCGAGCCTTCTTCGATGTCGGCCGACGAGGTCTTGCGCACGGTCAGGGCCGAGAAGATCTCGGTCGGGAAGACGTTGAAGTCGAAGGATCGGCCGCTGTTGCCCGCGCCGTAGATGTCAGACGAGCCGGTCTGGGCCGCGCCCTCCATCTGGTTGATGCGCACGCGGGTGAAGGCCGCGCCCAGGCCCCGGACGCTGATGTTGCGGCCCTCGCCGCCGTCGCCGCGCGACAGGGCCACCCCGGGGATGCGCTGCATCGACTCGGCGAGATTGGCGTCGGGGAACTTGCCGATGTCCTCGGCGACGATGGTGTCGATGGCGGCGGCTTCGGCGCGCTTTTCGACCAGCGCCTTGTTCAGCGAGGCGCGAAAGCCGGTGACCACGATCTCGTCGACGACGGCGGGCTCGTTGCCGGCGGCGGTCTGGGCGAGGGCCGAGACCGGGGCTGACAGCACGGCTACCGCCATCGCCAAACGCGACGCGCTCGTGCGCAGGCGCGCGCTGGTGAAGTCGCTCATCTCTTTCCTCCTGGCGAGCCGCCGTTATCCGCAAGCGCTGGCCTGGAGGCCAAGGACCGACGGTCGGAGGCTTTCATATTGTGGGATTGAATCCCTATAATCGGGATATATCGTAGTTATCGTACAAATGTCGAGCCTGATAAAATTGCTCGAATTGGAAATAATCGGCCGCGGCGCAGTCGAGGCGCATTGATCTCCCGCCCCGGGGTCGAGCTAGGGCCTTGAAGGTCAGGTTATGGTCGTGGGGAGGCTTCGCGGCGCCTGGGCTCGAACGTCGCCTTTCTGGCGACGCGCCAAGGTCGTCTCTGGCGTTTCAGGAGCGTGGATGCGCCGAGGTTATGAAGACGCCGAGCGGCGACGCTTCCGTCAGTGGCGGCGGCCAAAATCGACCGTGGCCATGATCGATCAATGGCCTTCTCTTGCAGCCTCGTCGACGGCGCTGATCAGCTCAGCGATGCTGTAGGGCTTGGGCATGAAACGCCCATCCTCGGGGAGGGGCGCATCCAGGCCCCGGCCCGAGGTGATCACCAGTTGGACGGAAGGCCAGCGTTCGTGAACGCGTCTTGCCAACTCCAGGCCGTCCAGCGGGCCTGGCATGTTGACGTCGGTGAACAGCACGGTCACATCGGTGCGAGCGCCCAGGATCTCCAGGGCGGTCTCGGCGTCGTTCGCCTCGACAACCTTGAAGCCGGCGTCTTCCAAGCCCTGGCGCGCGATCATGCGCAGCATGGGCTCGTCATCGACCAGGAGCACGACAACGGGATTGGGGCCAGCCATGGATAGCCAACCGGCGGCGATGCTCGTGGTTCCTGCGCAGGCGCCAATAAGAAATTGATATTCTTGGTGAAACCGAGCTCGCTTTCGCGGGTTGCGCGCGTGGAGCGGTCGGCTTTCCAGGAGGGGGCTGCAGCACGGGCGCCCTGGGGTGAGGAAGGGCGGAACAACCGGCGTCGTTTGGAGTTGTAGCATGGTCAAGCTTGCCGGACCCGTCCGTTGAGCTTGCCTTGGCGCGACATTGGGCGTCTTCGTTGCGATAGTTTGGGCCGCCCGGACGGTGTTCGGCGCGGTTCGATGATGTTGTGTAAGCGGCGGCCGTGGTCGCTTGGAGGGGCGGCATGGCTCTGGTGAAGAAATCGACCTTGGCCTCGCGCGCGAAGACGCGAACGCCGGCTTCCGAGAAGACCGTCGAGCCGTCGACCCCCGTCGTGCCGCGCGCCACGGTCCGCAAGGCCGTTTCCCGCCGCCAGAACGCCAGCGAGCGAATCGGGGCGGCGACCCTGGAATTGGCCGGCGGCCTGGCCGAGGCGTCCAGCGCGGTCGAGGAACTGCGGCGGGCTCTGGCCCAGATCGCCAGCGGCGCCGAGGAGGCGGCCGGGGCGGCCCACGAATCCCTGGCCGCGGTCACCGCCATGAGCGTCAGTTTCGGCCAGGCGCGCGAGCGGGCCGAGACATCGCGCCAACGCACCGAAGTGCTCCAGACCCTGCTGACGGAATCCGGCGCGGCCATCGACGCCTCGGTCAAGGCCGTCGCCCTGAACGCCCAGCGGCAGTTGGCCAGTGTCACTGTGATCGAAGCCTTGGAACGCCATGCGGCGCGGATCGGCGAGATCACCAAGAGCGTCGCCGACATCGCCGACCAGACCAATCTCCTGGCGCTGAACGCGGCGATCGAGGCCGCGCGGGCGGGCGACGACGGGCGTGGCTTCGCCGTGGTCGCCGACGAGGTCCGGGCCTTGGCCGAAACGTCCGAAAAGCGATCGCAGGACGTGCAAGCGCTGGCCGAGCGCATCGCCGGTTCGGTGCGCGACGCGGCGGATCGGCTGCGCCAGGCCGCGACGACCGCCGAGGCCGAAGCCGAGGCCGGCGCCCAGGTCGGTGAAATCCTGACCGCCGTGCGGCGCGAGATGACGGTCCTGGGCGAAGACAGCCAGATGATCCTGATCGCCGCCGTCGAGGCCGCGGGCGCGGCGAACGAGGCGCGACGCGGGGCCGAGAGCGTGTCGAGCGCGGCCGAGGAGCAGGCCGCCGCCGCCGCCGAGGCCCAGCGCTCCGTGCAGCAGCAGGCTCAGTCGCTGGACCAGAGCCAGACGGCCTCCGACGCCCTGGGCGAGATGATCGAGATGCTGGTCGGCGGCGAAGGCGGTTCGGCGGCGGCCGAAGAGGCCTCGGCGGCCGCCGAGGAATTGTCCGCCACGGTGCAGGAGCTGTCCGGCGCGGCCGGCGAGATCCTCGTGGCCATCGACCAGATCAGCCGCGGCGCCCAGATCCAGGCGGCCGCGACCCAGCAGGCCGGCTCGGCCATGGAGGAGATCGAGAAGGCGGCCCGGCAGTCCAGCGCCAATGCGATCGCCAGCGCCGAGCGCGTGGCGGTCATGCAGACCTTGCTGACGGAAGGCCGTGACGCCGTCGGCCGCCTGGCGCGGGGTGTTGCGACGTCGGTCGAGGAGAACAGCGCCGTCTTGGAGACCGTCGAGGCGCTGGAGGAACTGGCCAGCGCGATCGGCAAGATCGTCGACGGCCTGGGCCTGGTGGCCGTGCAGACCACGATGCTGGCGACCAGCGGCGCGGTGGAAGCCGCCCGGGCCGGAGAGGCGGGCCGCGGCTTCGCGGTGGTGTCGGGCGACATCCGCACCCTGGCGCGTGACGCTTCGCACAACGCCGACGCGGTCAAGGACCTGGTCACCGGCATCGTCTCCCAGATCGCCAAGGTCCGGCGCGAGGTCGACCAGATCAACGCCCTGGCCAGCGCCGAGCTCGACAAGAACCGCGCCATCGAGGTGCGTCTGACCCAGGTGGCCGCCGAGACCGAGATGCTGAAGGCCGGCTCGGACGACATCGTCAAGGGCTCGGGGGACGTTCTGGCGGCCAGCGCCCAGGTGTCGTCGGGGATCGGCCAGATCGCCGCGGCCGCCGAAGAGGCCAGCAGCGCCGCCGCCCAGGCCGCGGCCGCCGCCCGCCAGCAGTCCCAGAGCGCCGAGGAACTGGCCGCCGCGATCGAGGAGATCGCGCTTCTGGCCAACGAGCTGCAGCAAGCCGCGGCCGGCTAGGATGGCGTCCGACGACACCCGCCAACGGCTGACGGTGCGCGCCGGCGGCGCGCGCGTGGCCATGGCCGCCGCCGGCGTCGCCGAAGTGATCCGCACGCCGCGCGTCACCCGCGTGCCGCACGGGCCTCCCGGGCTGCTGGGCGTCACCCACCTGCGCGGCCTGGTGCTGCCGGTGGTGTCGCTGGGCGCCTTGCTGGGCGATGACCACCCTGCGGACAGCACGCGGGTGGTGGTGCTGCGCCGCGATCCGCCGATCGGCCTGGCTGTGGACACCATCGAGACCTTGACCGCCTCGGAAGGCGACGGCCAGGTCGAACTCCAGCACGGCCGCCTGATGCTCGACGACGCGAGCGGCGCGCGCTGGTTCGATCTGGACGCGGCGCTGCAGGATCGGTTCGCGGCCTTCCGCGCCGCGCGCCGCGCGCCCGAGCGCGAGGTCGCCGCGCGGCCGGCGGTCGCGGCGGCGCCGGACCTGGCCTTTCTGGGATTTGTCCTGGCCGGGCAGGACTACGCCCTGCCGCTCGACGCCGTGGCTGAGGTGATGGCGGTTCCGAAGGCCGTGGTCGCTCTGCCGCGCACCGAGGCGGTGCTGATCGGCGTGTTCGAACTGCGCGACGAGGTCCTGCCGGTCGTTTCCCTCCGGGCCCTTCTGGGCTTGGCCGAGCGGGCGGTGCAGGCCGACGACCGCATCGTCGTCGTGCACATCGGCGACCATCGGCTGGCGCTGCTGGTCGACCGGATCAGCGTCATCCTGCGCGCATCGCGTGACGCCGTGGGACCCGCGCCGACCCTGTTCAATCGCGCCGGCGGCGAGGCGCGGATCGACTCCGTCCTGCGGCTGCCGGACGGCCGGGGGCTGGTCTCGATCCTGGTCCCCGAACGGGTGATCGCCGACGATCGGGTCTCGCGGCTGCTCGCGGAGACCGGCGACCAAAAGGATATGGCCATGGCCAGCACGACCTCGGCGGCGGCGCGCGAGCGCTTCCTGGTCATACGCCTGGGCGACGAGACCTACGGCCTGCCCATCGCCGCCGTCGACGAGGTGGTGCGCCTGCCCGAGACCCTGACCCGCCTGCCCAAGGCCCCGGCCTATATCCAGGGCGTGATGAACCTGCGAGGCAAGCTGATCCCCGTGATCGACCAGCGCCAGCGTTTCTCCGTCTCCGGCGAAGCGACCGGCGAGGCGCGCCGCGTCGTCGTGGTCACCCTGGACGGGCTGCAGGCCGGGTTCGCGGTCGACGCGGTGTCCAGGATCCTCGAGGTCGAGGCTGAAGACCTGATGCCCGCGCCGGAACTGTCGAACGATGGCGACCGTTTGTTCGACCGCGCCGCGAAGGTGGAGCGCGAGGGGGACGTCATCTTGCTCATCGATCCGCGAGCCCTGCTGGCGCGCGCCGAAGCCGACCTGCTGCGCGACCTGACGGCGAGGTCGCCCGCCTCGTGACCCGGTTGTTGATCGTCGACGATTCCGCCTTGATGCGCCGCGTATTGGGCGATGTCTTCCAGAACGAGCCGGGGTTCGAGGTCGCCTTCGCACGCGACGGGGTCGAGGCGCTGGCGCAGGTCCACGCCTTCAAGCCCGACGTGATCACCCTCGACGTCCAGATGCCGCGCATGGACGGGCTGTCCTGCCTGGACCGGGTGATGGTCGAGCGGCCTTGCCCGGTGGTGATGGTGTCGTCGCTGACGGCCGAGGGCGCGGACGCCACCCTGGAGGCCCTGGAACTGGGCGCGGTGGATTTCGTGGTCAAGCCGGACGGCGCGGTGTCGCTGGCGATCGACGAGTTCGCGCCGATCCTGGTCGAGAAGGTCGTGACGGCCGCGGCGTCGCGTCTGCGCCGCTCGCATCGCCTCGCCGAGCGCCTGAGGGCCCGCCATGGCGCGATCGTCCCGCCGCCGCCGCGGGGCAAGACGGCCACGGGCTGGAAACCCCAGCCCGCCGGCACGCCGCCGGGCCTGGTGATCCTCGGCGCGTCGACGGGCGGTCCGCCGGCCCTCGACGCCGTGCTCCGCGAGATCCCGGCCGACTTCCCGTGGCCGATCCTGGTGGCCCAGCACATGCCCGCCGCGTTCACCGCGTCCCTGGCCCATCGGTTGGACGGCCTGTGCGCCCTGCGGGTGATCGAGGTGGCGCGACCCACGCCGTTGGTTCCAGGCTGCGTCTACGTCGCGCGGGGCGACGCCGACATGATTGTCAGCCGCCGGGCCGCCGGGCCCGTGGCGCTGTCGACCCCGTCCAGCGCCGAGCATCGCTGGCATCCCAGCGTCGACCGTCTGGTCGACAGCGTGGCCGCGGTCATGCCGCCCGAAAGGCTGGTCGGGGTGCTGATGACCGGCATGGGCGACGACGGCGCGCGGGCCATGACCGCGCTGCGAGCGGCCGGCGGCCGCACGATCGCCGAGTCCGAGGACTCCGCCGTCGTCTGGGGCATGCCGGGCGAACTCGTGAAAGCGGGCGGGGCGGACGTCGTGGCGCCCGTCGACGCCATCGCGGGCAAGATCCGCGACATGGTCCGGGCCGGGTGAGCCGGGCCCCCACGCCCGAGCAGGCGCATCTGAGCGCCGACGACCTGAAGAAGGTCTGCGAGTTCCTGTATCGCCA
The DNA here is from genome assembly GCF_037402475.1 of Caulobacter sp. CCG-8. Taxonomy (NCBI): domain Bacteria; kingdom Pseudomonadati; phylum Pseudomonadota; class Alphaproteobacteria; order Caulobacterales; family Caulobacteraceae; genus Caulobacter; species Caulobacter sp. CCG-8. The sequence continues at coordinate 55,098 of NZ_JBBEUD010000017.1, read as the reverse complement.
CACCGGCATGCAGTTCGGCGAGAGCAAGCGCTACTATATCGAGCGGCGGCTGGCCGACCGGGTCGCGGCCACCCACTGTCCTGATTTCGCCGCCTATTTCGGCCAGCTGCGGGCCGACCCCGTCGAACGCGAGACGCTGATCAACGCCTTCACAGTCAACGAGACCTATTTCTACCGCGAAGAGCATCAACTGGCCTGCCTGAGCCGGTCGCTCCTGCCGGACTTGATCACCTCGCGCCGTCCGGGCGACAAGATCAGGATCTGGTCGGCGCCCTGCTCGACCGGCGAGGAAGCCTATTCGATCGCGATCTGGCTGCTCGAGAACTGGCGCATGGTGGACGCGTACAATGTCGAGATCATCGGTTCCGACATCGACACGCGGGCCCTGCACGCGGCCCACGAAGGCCTGTACGGCGAGCGCGCGCTGTCGCGACTGCCGCCGGAGGTCGTCGAGGCCTATTTCGAACCGAGCCGCCGGCATCGCCGCAAGCTCATCAACGATCTGCGCGAGTCGGTGACCTTCACCCGGGCAAATCTGGTGGACGGGCCGGGCCTGGCGGAGCAGGGGATGTTCGATGTCATCTTCTGCCGAAACGTGCTGATCTACTTCGACGACGCCTCGCGCCTGGTGGCGGCGAGGAACCTCTATGATCGACTGAACCCGGGCGGGTATCTGTGCCTGGGGCACACGGAGTCCATGAGCCGCATCAGCGACCGCTTCCTGGTCCGCCGGTTCGAGGACGCGGTCGTTTTCCAGCGGCCGGGGGAGGCCGTATGACCGACGACCTCATGGTCCAGTTCCTGAGCGAAGGTCGCGAACTGGTCGCCAGCGCCGAGCACGACCTGGCCAGCCTGGCGCGTCGGCCCGACGACGCGGGCGCGCTGGACGGCTGCTTCCGGGCGATCCACACGCTGAAGGGCTCGGCGGGATTGTTCGACCTGCGGCCGATGAGCCTGATGCTGCACGCGGCGGAGGACCTGCTGACCCTGCTGCGCGCCGAACGCACCGGCGTGGCCGAGGATTTCGAGGCCCTGTTCAGCGTCGTGGACACCGTCGATCGCTGGCTGGACGCACTGGACCGCACCGGAGTCCTGCCGGCCGACGCCGACCTGGCCGGCGAGAGCGAGACCAGGCGGCTGCGCGCCCTGGTGGCCTCGGTGAGCGCCGCGACGGACACCGCGGCCCGGACGGCGCCGACCAGCTGGCGCCCGCCCCAAGCGTTCGACGGCCTGGGCGCGACGGCCGTCCGCTATACGCCGCGCGCCGACAGCTATTTTTCCGGCGACGATCCCATCGCCATCGTCGCGGCGATGCCGGGCCTGGCCGGCCTGCAGGTCTCGCCGCGCGAGGCCTGGGGCGGGCTTGAGGACTATGATCCCTACGCCTGCAACCTGGTGCTGGAAGCGGTGTCGACCGCCGGTCGGTCGGAGGTCGAGGCGGCCTTCCGCTTCGTGGCCGACCAGATCGAGGTGGTCGACCTGACGGCGGAAGAGACGGCGACGGCCCCGGCGCCGGAGCAAGGCGCGCGCAAGACGCTGCGCATCGACGCCGAGCGCGTGGATCGGCTCGCCGCGTTGGCCGGCGACCTGATCATCGCCAAGAACGGCCTGGCGGACCTGGCCGCTCAGGCCGAAGGCCTTCCCGGCGGTCAGGCCCTGGGTCAGGCCCTCCGCGCGCGACAGGTCCAGCTGGACCGGCTGGTCGGGGATCTGCACGCGACAGTGGGCAAGGTGCGCCTGGTGGCGCTGGGTCCGCTGTTCGCGCGGTTCCATCGGCTGGCGCGGGAAATCGCCCGCTCGCTGGACAAGACCGTATCCCTCGAGGTGGAGGGCGGCGACGTCGAGGTCGACAAGACCATCGTCGACGGGCTGTTCGAGCCCTTGCTGCACGTGCTGCGCAACGCCATCGACCACGGTGTCGAGCCGGCAGACGTGCGCGCGCGGGCCGGCAAGCCGGCCGCCGCCTCGATCCGGTTCACGGCCAGGGCCGTGGCGGACCAGGTGGTGATCGAGGTGCGCGACGACGGCGCGGGGATCGATCCGGCCGGGATCCGCGCCCTGGCGGTTCAGCGCGGCGTGCTGACTCGGGACACGGCCGACCGCCTGGACGACCAGGCGTCGATCGATCTGATCTTCACGCCGGGCTTCTCCTCGGCCAGCGAGGTCAGCGCGGTGTCCGGCCGCGGCGTGGGCATGGACGTGGTGCGCGACGCGGCCCAGAAGCTGGGCGGCAAGGTCATCGTCGACAGCCGGGTGGGCAAGGGCGCGACGGTGCGGTTCATCCTGCCTGTCACCATGGTGCTGACCAAGGTCATGGTCGTGACCTGCGGCGAAGAACGCTACGGCCTGGCGCTGGATACCGTGGTCGAGACCGTCCGGGTGCCGACCGAACGCATCGTTCCCGTTCGGGCGGGCAGGGCGTTCCAACTGCGCGACGCCGTGGTCCCGCTGGTGTCGCTCGGCGACCTGGTGGGCGCCGTCGCTTCCGGACACCGGCCGAGCGAGCGGGTGGTCGTTGCTCGGGCTCGCGGCGAACTCGTCGGCTTCTCGGTGGACGCCATCGTCGACCGGATGGACGCGACGGTGCGCCCCATGACCGGCCTGCTGGCCGGCGCGCCGGGCGTCATGGGCGCCACCCTGCTGGCGGACGGCGCGGTGCTGATGGTCCTGGATCCGGCGGAGCTGGTCCTATGACGGTTCTGAACGACGGTCCGATCATCCGCCTGCGGGGAGTCTGTCGGGTAGAGGACGCAGAGCCGCTAACGGCTCTGCTACAAGGCGTTTCGGACTCCACGTTGGACCTGTCGATGTGCGAAGGTCTGCATGCGGCGGTTGTTCAGGCGATCCTGGCCTTTCGTCCTACAATCGTCGGCCTTCCCGACGATCCCTTCCTGAGAGATCGATTGTTGCCCGCCTTGACCGGCGGACGACCGTCGGATGTGTCCAGACCATAGTTTTTGACGCCGCGCCGTTGCGCGGCGGTGCGAGGAGAAGTTCATGGGGACGACCGTTCTCATCGTCGACGACAGCAAGCTGGCGCGGATCGTCCTGGGCAAGACCATTGCGGCCTTGCAGCCGGACTGGACACGGGTCGAGGCCGGCAACGCCGACGAGGCGATCGCCGCGTTCGACGCCCAGGCGATCGACGTGGCCGTCCTCGACTACAACATGCCCGGCCGAGACGGCCTGGCCCTGGCCGAGGAACTGCGCGAGCGCTTCCCGACCATGCCGATCGCCGTGGCCACCGCCAATGTCCAGGACGAGATCATCAGCCGCGCGCGCGCGGCCAACGCCACATTCATCGCCAAGCCGGTGACGGAGGAAGGCATGCGCGGCTTCCTGTCGGGCGCGGCGCTTCGGCTGCGATCGGCGGCGCAATGACCACGCAATCCATCCTGCTCGACGATCTGGAGCGGGACGCCCTGACCGAACTGGTCAATATCGGAGTCAGTCGCGCGGCCGCCAATCTTCGCAAGATGGTCGGCGAACAGGTTCTGCTGTCGGTCCCGGCGGTCGAGGTGGTCACCCGCGAGGGCGCCACGACCCTGATCCGGGAACGCGAGAGCGGCGAGCTGGTCGCCGTCCGCCAGGACTTCGCCGGCGTGTTTTCGGGCCGGGCCCTGCTGATCTTCCCGCAGTCAAACAGCATGGCGCTGGTGCACGCGGTGACCGGCGGCGCCCTGTCGGTCGCGGACGCCGCCGACATGGAGGACGAGGCGCTGGCCGAGACCGGCAACGTGGTGCTCAACAGCTGCCTGGCGACCATGGCGAACATGCTGCAGCGGCCGCTGACGATGTCGTTGCCCGAAGTGATCCGCGGCGACGGCTCCAAGCTGTTCCACCTGTCGCCCGAGACCTCCGACGGCGGCGTGGTGCTGTTCCTGTACATCAACTTCGCCATCAACGACCGGGACATCCGCGGCTACATCGCCATGCTGATGGACCTGCCGTCCCTGCACGCCCTGAAGGGCCTGATCGCCGATTTCATCGAGCGCGTGGTCGGCGATGCTTGACCATGGTTGAACCTATTGCCAAGCTTGGCGTTAGGTTCGGGTCATGACCGAGGCCGACGCCGCGATACGTCACCAGGATCCCGAGGCGGACCGGGCGCTGGACGCTTTGCACGCGCTCGCCGGCCCGTTGTTCGACGCCCTGGTGAAATCCGGCGTCGCGGTGACGGTGACGGACCCCCGGCGGGATGACGATCCCATCGTCTATGTGAACGCGGCTTTCGAGTCCCTGACAGGCTATTCAGCGCGCGAGGCGGTCGGGCGCAACTGCCGTTTCCTGCAGGACGCCGCCACCGATCGCGAGATGGTGGCGTTCATCGCCGAGGGGCTTCGGCGCGACGGGGCCGTCACCGCCGACATCCTGAACCGGCGACGCGATGGCGCGCCGTTCTGGAACCGGCTGAACATCACCACCCTGCGCGATGCGGACGGCGCGCCGGCCTATCGTTTCGCCACCCAGGCTGACGTCACCGGCGAATACACCGACGAGGTCGTGGTCGAGCAGCTGCGCGTCAGCCGCCAGCGGCTCGCCGAGGCGCAGGAGCAGCTGCGGGTCGCCCAGGCGATCGCCGGCGCGGCCGGGGCCTGGGAATGGGATATCGCCGCGGGCACGTTGGTCGCGGACGTGCGCTTCGCCAATCTGTACGGCCTCGACCCCGTGGAGGCCGCCCAGGGCCTGCCGACCTCGGCGTTCTTCGCGCCGGTCCACGCCGACGACCGGTTGCGGCTGAAGATCGCCGTGGCGGGGGCCCTGAACGGCGCCGAGGTCTTCACGCGCGACTACCGGGTGGTGCGCAACGGCGTCGTCCACTGGGTGTCGGCGCGTGGGCGGACCTATCTCGACGACAACGACAACCCCGTCCGCTTCTCCGGCGTCCTGGCCGACATCACCGATCAGAAGCGGGTCGAGGAACAGCTCCTGGTGGCGCAGACCGCCGGCGGCGTCGGCTCGTTCGAATATCTCAGCGGCTACGGGACCGCCGACGTCTCCGAGCAGTTCTGCCAGCTTCTCGGCCTGCGGCCGGCGACCAGCCTTCCCGTCCGCACCATCAACGCCGTCGTGCATCCCGACGACCCGCCGATCATCCAGGGGCGCGACGGACAGCACGTCTTCGGTCCCGCCTTCCACGAATTCCGCATCCGCAGGGCCGACACCGGCGAGGAGCGCTGGCTCGCGTCGCGGGGCGAATACCGGCCGCACGGAACGGGCGGGGTCAGCTTCATCGGCGTGATCTACGACATCACCTCGACCAAGCGCTCGGAAGAGCAGCTTCGCGTGTTGACCGAGACGCTGGAGGTCCGCGTCGCGGCGCGCACGCAGGAACGCGATCGGGTCTGGAACCTGTCGCGCGACCTGCTGCACGTGATCGGGCCGGACGGCCTCTATCGCGCGGCCAATCCCGCCTGGCGGACCCTGTTGGGCTATGACGAAGCCGATCTTGTCGGCAAGCCTGCGGGCAGCCTGGTCCATCCGGACGACCACCAAGCCGCCATGGAGCGCTTCACCGTCCTGTCGCGCGGCGAGGCCATCGGTGATTTCGATTGCCGCATGCTGGCCAAGGACGGGACCTATCTGTGGGTCAACTGGACGGCCATGCCGGAAGGCGACGCCATCTACGGGATCGGGCGCGACGTCACCCAGCGCAAGGCGCTGGAGGACCAGCTGCGTCAGAGCCAGAAGATGGAGGCCGTGGGCCAGCTGACCGGCGGCCTGGCCCACGACTTCAACAACATGCTCACGGGCATCCTCGGCGGCATCGACATGGTGCGCCGGCGCATCGCCGAAGGGCGGATGGGCGACGTCGACCGTTTCCTTGACGCGGCGATGCAGTCCGGACAGCGCGCCGCGGCGCTGACGCACCGCCTGCTGGCCTTCTCGCGTCGCCAGACCCTGGACAGCCGTGCACTGGACGTGGGGGCCCTGACGGCCTCCATGGAAGATCTGCTGCGCCGAACCCTGGGCGAGCAGGTGTCGCTGCGCATCGATATCGCGCCCGACCTCTGGCCGGCTGTCGCCGATGACAATCAGCTGGAAAGCGCCATCCTCAATCTGGGCATCAACGCCCGCGACGCCATGCCTGACGGCGGCGAACTGATCATCGCCGCGCGCAACGTCCATCTGACCGACCGCGAACTGGCCGACAGCGACCACGCCGAGGCGGGCGACTATGTCGCCATCAGCGTGACCGATACGGGCACGGGCATGCCGCCCGAAGTGCTTCAGAAGGTCTTCGATCCCTTCTACACCACCAAGCCGCTGGGGCAGGGGACGGGCCTGGGCCTGTCGATGATCTACGGCTTCATCCAGCAGTCGAGGGGTCACGTCGTCATCGACAGCGCGGAAGGTGAAGGCACGACCATCCAGCTCTTCCTGCCCCGTCACCAGGGCGCGGTGGAGGCGGCGGCCTCGATCGACGACGAATTCGCGCCCGTCGGCGCCGGCGAGACCGTGCTTGTCATCGAGGACGACGCCGCCGTGCGGCTGTTGGTGATGCAGGTGCTGGAGGAACTCGGCTACCAGGGCATCGAGACCGCCGACGGTCGCCAGGCCGTGCCGATCCTCGAATCGTCGCGGCACATCGATCTGCTCATCAGCGACGTGGGGCTGCCGGGCCTCAACGGCCGCCAACTGGCCGAGATCGCCCGCGAGCGGCGGCCGGGCCTCCCGATCCTGTTCATGACCGGTTACGCCAAACAAGCCGCCGACCAGGCCGCGTTCCTCGAAGGAGGAATGGAGATCATCGGCAAGCCCTTCGCCATCGAACAGCTCGGGCGTCGCATCGGCGAGATCCTGAGGCGCGAAACGAGCTGACCAGGCGCCACGCCAATGCGCGCCGATAAATCGATGCGCTCTGGAAAAGGTCGAGTTGCTGGAGTTCACCCAACGTCCGACAACGCGGGCGGCCGTGCGCTCGCCCTAGTCGGGCAGGTGGCGCCCGAAATCGTAGCTTGTTGAAAATTCCCAACAATCCCCGAAAGGGGAGAGGTGGCTCCGCGGGTAGGATTCGAACCTACGACCAGCCGGTTAACAGCCGGCTGCTCTACCACTGAGCTACCGCGGAACAGGTCGCCTCAGGAAGAGGCCGGGTGATAGCCGCCGATTTGACTCGGTGCAAGCGCATTCGGACAAAAAAACAGCCCGGTCGATGACCGGGCTGTGGAAAGTCAGTGATGGTGGGGTGTCTTCAAGAAAGACCAGTCGAATTTGGGTCTTTATGGTTAATCAGACCTTAATTCCGCCTGCGACCGAATGGCGCCCCTATACCGCATCAGGGCCGCATCAGGGCTTCATCAGGCCGACGGGCAGGGATCGCGCCGCCACCGCGACATCGGCCTTGGCGGCCGTGTCGCGCGACGAGTCGCCCAGGCTGAGCGTGTAGTCGCCGGCCGCGACCGACCAGCCGTGGGCCTTCTCGTTCCAGGTGGCCAGCAGGCGCGGATCGACGGTCAGGGTGACCTTGGTGCTGGCGCCGGGCGCCAGTTCGACCTTCTTGAAGGCGGCCAAGCGTTGGGGCGCTTCCCAGCCGCCCGCCTTGGGCGAGACATAGACCTGCGGCACGGCCTTGCCGGTCCGCTTGCCGGTGTTCTTCACGTCGAAGCTGACGGTCAGGGCGTCGCCCTTGGCCTCGGCCTTGAGGTTCTCGTAGGCGAAGGTCGTGTAGGACAGGCCGTGGCCGAAGGCGAACAGCGGCTGGTGGCCCTTCTTGTCGAACCACTTGTAGCCGACCGCCGCGCCTTCGATCGTGTAATCCACGGCGAACAGGTCGTCGGGCTTCTTGGGATCGCCGTCCAGCGTCGGGCGGGGCAGCTGGTCCAGCGACGCCGGGAAGGTGACGGGCAGGCGGCCCGAGGCGTCGACCTCGCCGGTCAGGACGCGGGCGATGGCCTCGCCGCCCTCGGAGCCCGGATACCAGGCCTCGACCACGCCGCCCACCTTGGACAGCCACGGCATCAGCACCGGGCCGCCGGTCTCCAGCACGACCACCGTCTTGCCGTTGGCCGAGGCGACCGCGTCGATCAGGGCGTCCTGGTCGTTCTCCAGCGTCAGCGGGCTGTCGAACGACTCGCCGTTCCACTGGGTGGCGAAGACCAGCACCACGTCGGCGCCGGCGGCCAGCTTGGCGGCGGCGGCCTTGTCCTTGCCGTCGGCGAACTGGATGTCCGCGCCGGGCAGGCGGGCCTTCAGCGCCTTCAGGGGCGAGGAGGGGAAGTAGATCATCGGGCCGGGCCAGGAGGCGGGGCCTTCGCCGGTCACCGCGCGGCCGCCGATCGGATAGACCTGCGACGAGCCGCCGCCCGACAGCACGCCGACGTCGGCATGGCCGCCGATCACGGCGATCTTCTTGGCGCTGGCGACCAGCGGCAGCAGGCCCTTGTCGTTCTTCAGCAGGACCACGCCTTCCTCGGCGTCGGCGCGGGTGACCTTGGCGTGGGCGGCGTAGTCGATCGTGGCGATCTTCACCGGCTTCTCGACCACGCCGCTGGCGAACAGGCCGCGCAGGATGCGGCGGGCCATATCGTCCAGGCGCGCTTGCGTCACCTCGCCCTTGGCCAGGGCATCCTTCAGCGGGGCCCGGAAGAAGGTCTGCTTGTCGAAGGCCTCGGCGCCGGACTCCTGGTCCAGGCCGGCGTTGACGGCCTTGGCGCCGGAGTGGGTCGCGCCCCAGTCCGACATCACATAGCCCTTGTAGGCCCAGTCCTGCTTCAGGACCTTGTTCAGCAGGAAGTCGTTCTCGCAGGCGTAGTCGCCATTGACCCGGTTGTACGAGCACATCACCGAGTGCGGATCGGAGTCCTCGATCGCGAACTGGAAGGCCAGCAGGTCGGAGGTGCGCGCGTCGGCCTCGCCGATCTTGGCGTCCAGCACGAAGCGGCCGGTCTCCTGGCCGTTCAGGGCGTAGTGCTTGATGGTCGAGACGATGGCGTTGGACTGGATGCCCTTGATCTGGGCCCCGACCATCCTGCCGGCCAGCCAGGGATCCTCGCCGCCGTATTCGAAGTTGCGGCCGTTGCGCGGCTCGCGGGTCAGGTTGATGCCGCCGGCCAGCATGACGTTGAAGCCGGAGTCACGGGCTTCCGAGCCGATCATCGCCCCGCCGGCCTGGGCCAGTTCGGGGTTCCAGGTGGCGGTGGTGGCGATGCCGGCGGGCAGGGAGGTGCGCTCGCGCTTCTTGGGCTCGCCGCCCTGGGTGGCCACGCCGACGCCGGCGTCGGTCTGGAACTGGGCCGGGATGCCCAGGCGCTCGATCCCGGGGATGTAGCCGGCCGAGCCGGGCAGGGCCTCGGCGATGCGCTTGTACTTGGTCCCCATGTCGGCGCCGAAATAGCCGAAGATGACCGTCAGCTTCTCGTCCTGGGTCATGGCCTTGACCGCCAGGTCGGCGCGCACGTCGGCGTCCAGCTTGGGGTCCAGCCAGGGACGGGAGGCCGGGGCCGCGGCGGGCGCCTGGGCGCAGGCGGCGGTGGAGGCCAGGGCGCCGGCGGACGCGCCGAGCATGAGGGCCAGGGTCAGGCCCCGCCAGGACTGTCGGTTCATAGTACCTCCCATTATTGTTGGCGTGGGCGAGGCTCGCCGACGCGGATAGGACTTCGGTCTAGCCGGCTCGAACGGGGCCGGTGGATTCGCGGATCACCAGGCTGTGCTGGGTCAGGATGGTCGCCGCGCCCTTGCCGAGCGCCTCGTTGGCGCTCCAGCCGTTCAGGGCGGTGATGGCCCGCTGGGTCATCTGGTCGAAGGGCTGACGGATGGTGGTCAGGGACGGCCAGATCGCGGCGGCGATCGGCGCGTCGTCGAAGCCGACCACCGACAGGTCGTCGGGCAGCTTCAGGCCGCGCCGCTGGGCTTCCATGCAGGTGGCGGCGGCCATGTCGTCATTGGCCGCGAAGATGGCGGTGGGCGGGTCGTCCATGTCCAGCAGGGCCTGGGCGCCGGCCAGGCCGCCTTTGAAGCTGAAGTCGCCGGGGACGATCAGGGCGGGGTCCGGACGCGGCTTGCCGGCGGCGGCGTAGGCCTCGTTGAAGCCGTTGCGGCGCAGGGTGCTGGCGGCGTGGTCGGGGTGGCCGGCGATGTGGCCGATCCGCTCGTGGCCCAGGCTGAACAGGTGCTCGACCACCTCGCGGGCGGCGGCGCGGTCGTCCATGACGATGCTGGGCGACAGCGAATCGGGGCTGGTGGGCGAGATCAGCACGCAGCGCACGCCGTGCTCGCGCAGCAGGGCCTTGAGCGGGGCGAAGTCGCACTCGGGCGGCAGCAGCACCATCTCGCGGACCCCGCCCTCGGTGACGAAGGCGCGGATGCGGTCCTGCCAGCCGGCCATGTCGCCCTCGACCAGCTCGGCCGACAGGTGGCGGCCGTTCTGCAGGCAGGCGACCATCAGGGCGTGGTGGATGCGGGTCTGGTAGCCGCCGCTGGGGTCGCCCATCAGGATGCCGACCGCCGGGGCCGATTGCGAGCGCAGGACGCGCGCCACGGTGCTGGGCTGGTAGTCCAGCGCCCGCATCGCTTCGCGCACCCGTTCGCGGGTCTTGGCGGTGACGCTCTCGTGGTCGTTCATGACGCGCGACACGGTCTTGGGCGAGACGCCCGCTCGCAGCGCCACATCGTGGATCGTCGCCATGACCTTGTCGCACCCAACACAAAATGATCGCGCCGCGCGCTCGATCACCTGAATCGCCGCCGCCCCGTTTGAGCAAGCCATAGCTCAGCCCGACAACGATGTCATGCGTCAGGACATGAAATTGTCCAAACAGGACATTTAGCGGGTCATTTCGGGTCAAATCGGGACATCGGAATCTCGGAATTCCATATGCCGCAAGGGAAATTACGGCTGAAAGGTGGCTGGTTCTTTTCACAACATGTCCATTGTGAGCGGTCACATTTTGTCCGGCGCCCCGGAGGTTCTTCGGATTTTTCTTCGACAAAAATCGTTATTATTCAAAGAGATAATCTTGGAGTTTGGGCGGGCCGCAGGAAGCGGTGTTTTCCTTGCGTAGCGTTTTTGTGCGCCCTGGCCACAAAATGACAACGTTGACATTTTGATTGACACGACCGGGACATTTATCAATCTTGAGACACGGCTGGGGAGGGCGTGAGCCAGCGTATGCGTCGAGGGACGCAGGGGTCGCCAACAGGCTTTCACTCGAAACGGGGCGCGCCGGGCAGGCCGGCGTCCTTGGCGAAGGGCTGAAGGCGGATGCCGCCTACGTCGGAATCGGCGGGGGCGGGAACGGCCATAAAAATACTTTTGGGGAGCGAAGAACTTGTCCAATCCACGAAATCAGTCCGCGCTGGCCCGGGGCATGACCCTGGCGCTGCTGGCGGGCGCCTCGTCCATGGCGCTGGCCACCGGCGCCCACGCCCAGGCGGCGGACGCGTCCTCGCAGGTCGAGGAGATCGTCGTCACCGGCATCCGCGGCTCGCAGATGAAGTCGGTCGACATCAAGCGCAAAGAGGCCTCGATCGTCGACGCGATTTCGGCGGAAGACATCGGCAAGCTGCCCGACACCACCATCGCCGACTCGCTGCAGCGCATCCCGGGCGTGCAGATCAAGCGTGACGCCGGCGAAGGCGCCACGATCAACATCCGCGGCCTGGCCCAGGTCATCACCCTGCTGAACGGCGAACAGTACCTGAGCGCCGGCAACATGGGCACGGCCCAGCCGAACCTGCTGGACGTGCCGGCCCAGCTGATGAACCAGGTGGTGGTCTACAAGACGACCGATCCCACCAACGCGCTGTCGGGCATCACCGGCACCGTCGACCTGCGCACCCGCCGTCCGTTCGACATGGAAGAGGGCTTCCACTTCGCCGCCGGCGTCGAAGGCCAGCGCGGCGAGCGCACCAAGGACAACGACTACCTGGTCAACGGCCTGGTCAACTGGCGCAACGAGCGCGTCGGCCTGATGGTCGCGGCCACCGCCAGCGAAGTGAACCTCGGCAACAACTCGTCGGGCGTCGTGGGCCTGTCGGGCAGCAACGACTGGGGCGGTTCGTTCGCCAACAACTACATCTCGCCGCACGGCTTCGAGAGCTTCCACCGCGAGGTCGAGCGCAAGCGCCTGGGCGTCAACGTCTCGTTCCAGGCGGACCTGGGCGAGGGCTTCACCCTGATCGCCGAGGGCTTCTACGCCAAGCTCGACGAATACAACCGCGCCGCCGGCATCAACATCTCCAACCGCTGGGACGGCGGCGCCTATGGCGCGTGGACGACCCCGACCGTGTTCGAGCAGACCGGCCAGAACAGCACCGGCAACAGCCGTCCCTGGATCGCGGTCGACGAGTACGACATCGACGCCTGGTGGGTGAACAGCTTCGCGGTCAACCGCACCACCAAGTCGGAGACCAAGAACTACAACCTCGAACTGAAGTACGACAACGGCGGCAACTTCACGAGCGAGGTGCGGGCCATCCGCGCCAACGGCAACCGCCTCAGCATGAACGGCCAGGCCCAGGGCGACCTGAGCAACTGGCAGTACGCGCCGGGCCGGTTCAACCTGTTCCGCAACGCCGACGACCGCACCCGCGGCCCGTTCTACCCGGCCTCGATCTGCGCCCAGTACCCGGCTTCGCAGCGTTCCAACGCCGTCGTCGGCAGCGCCGGCGGCTGCTATCTGAACCCGAACCCGCTGGGCTACGGCGCCAATCCGCAGCTGCACTACAATATCGGTGGGAACAAGGCGGTCTGGAGCGGCTTCGACCGTCCGCTGGCCGGCGGCCTGGGTGCGGGCAAGACGCTGAAGGACTACATGGCCAACAAGGACAGCTACGCCATCGCGGCGTTCTCGTCCGAGGGCAACAACGAGGTCGACTCCGACTTCAACGCGTTCCGCGCCGAAGGCCACTACAAGTTCGACGACAAGCTGCTGGGCTTCGTCACCAAGATCGACGCCGGCGTTCGCCAGAGCGACCGCTCGGTCCAGGTCGAGGCGTTCCACCTGTTCTCGCCGTTCTACGGCGGCACGCCGGGCGCGATCCAGGCCAACGGCCAGCCGGTGCCGGCCGCGGGCTGCTACGCCCAGTGGAAGGCCATCGACGTGGTCATGAACCAGGACCAGTGCCAGGCCGGCGAAATGGTCTCGAACCCGGCCGGCGGCGCCCCGATCTTCCAGGGCTACACGGTCAACAAGCCGACCAAGATCGACGCCTACAACAACGTCATCTGGATGGACGACCTGGGCAGCATCACCCAGGGCATCCCGGGCTTCTGGGTCGTCGATCCGCACGACTTCGACAACGTGGCCGAATTCCAGAAGCGCGTGTTCGGCGCGGCGGTCCGCTACCAGATCCCGGGCGTGACCTATGACGTCACCCTGAAGGAGCAAAGCGCCTACGGCGCCGCCGACTTCGAGATCGGCAAGCTGACCGGCAACGTCGGCCTGCACGTCATCCAGACGCACCTGCTGGTGAAGCAGAACCTGACGGGCGCGACCCAGAACTACGGCGACACCAACCTGGACGTCGGCGACACGGTCACCACCCGCAAGTACACCGACTGGCTGCCGTCGTTGAACGCCACCTACGACGCCACCGACAACCTGAAGTTCCGCTTCGGCTACTCCAAGACCATGCAGCCGCTGGACCTGCAGAACTACGGCGGGGGTCTCAGCATCTCCACCGCCGACTGCGGCACCAAGCCGGGCCGCTGCGTGACGGGCGCTAGCTCGTCGGGCAACCCGGCGCTGAACCCGTGGCGCTCGACCAACCTCGACGCGGCGGTCGAATACTACTTCGGCGCCGCTTCTATGGTGAACCTGTCGGTGTTCAAGCTGAAGATCGACAGCTTCGTCACCGGCGGCACCACCACCGGCACGTTCAAGGACGAGGACGGCACTCCGCGCACCGTCAATGTCAGCCAGCCCATCCAGGGCGACGGCGGTTCGGTGAAGGGCCTGGAAGTCGGCACCAAGCTGGCGTTCAGCGACCTGCTGATGGACGGCGGCTTCTTCTCGAACTTCGGTGTCGACGCCAACGCCACCTACTCGCCGAGCTCGGAATCGCGCGTCGGCCTGGACGGCAAGAAGTTGCCGTTCACCGACAACTCCAAGTACCAGTACAACCTGATCGGCTGGTACCAGGACAACAAGTGGCAGGCCCGTGTCGCCTACAACTACCGGACCGACCGCCTCAGCAGCGTCACCGGCAGCTCGGGCGACAACCTGCCGGTCTTCCAGAAGTCCACCGGCTACGTCGACGTGAACCTCAGCTACGATGTTCGCGACAACGTCATCGTCTACCTCAACGGCTCGAACGTGACCGGCGAGATCGAGAACTACTACGTGAAGTTCGCGGACGGTAAGTCTCAGTACGCCAACCAGAACCAGTTCGAACCGCGCTGGACCCTCGGCGTTCGCGCCAAGTGGTGATCTAGACCTGGGCGCGGCCGCCTTTGTCCTGGTGGTCGCGCTCCGGACCTTCCTCTTGACGTTCCTCATCCCGAGGGACGCCTCCAACCCTTCCCTGCGGGCCGCCGTGACCCCTGTCACGGCGGCTTCTTTTTCCGTCCAGGGCGGTTAGCATCGCAAATCAGACGGGCGCGTCGACGTCCGCGGCGAGGAGCCGGAGAGCTTCGAAAGGGCAGGGAGCCACTCATGCAGGACAGCGCGCGCGATCGGCGCATCCGCGACATCGTCATCGTCGGCGGGGGAACCGCGGGCTGGATGGCGGCCGCCAGCCTGAAGCAGCACTTCGGCGCGGCGCCGGTGAGCATCACCCTGATCGAGTCTTCCGAGATCGGCACGATCGGCGTGGGCGAGGCGACGATCCCGACCATCCGCCGCTTCTACCAGGCCCTGGGCCTGTCCGACATCGATGTGCTGCGGGCCACCGGCGGCACCTGCAAGCTGGGCATCCGCTTCAACGACTGGCTGGAACCGGGCTCGTCGTTCATCCACCCCTTCGGCGTCTACGGCCAGGACCTGAACGGGGTGTCGTTCCATCACTACTGGATGCGGCTGCGCGCCCTGGGCGACGCCGCGCCGATCGGCGACTATTCGCTGGGCGCCAGCCTGGCGGCGGCCGGCAAGTTCACCACGCCCTCGCGCAATCCGCCCTCCACCCTGTCGGTGTTCGACTGGGCCCTGCATTTCGACGCCAGCCTGTTCGCCCGGCTGATGCGCCAGGTGGCCGAGCAGAACGGCGTGCGGCGCATCGACGCCAGGATCGTCAAGACCAACCTGCGGGCCGAGGACGGCTTCATCGAGTCCGTGTCGCTGGACACCGGCGCGACCGTCCAGGGCGACCTGTTCATCGACTGCTCCGGCTTCCGCGGCCTGCTGATCGAGGAGGCTCTCCAGACCGGCTACGAGGACTGGAGCCAGTGGCTGCTGTGCGACGCGGCCATGGCCGTGCAGAGCGAAGGGCAGGGCGCGCCGCCGCCCTATACCGACGTCACCGCCCATGAGGCCGGCTGGCGCTGGCGGATCCCGCTGCAGCACCGCTGGGGCAACGGCTACGTCTATTCCAGCCGTCACACGACCGACGAGCAGGCGAGGGCGGTCCTCACCGGCGCCCTTGCTTCGAAAGGAGGGGACGAGCGCCTGCTGCACGAGCCGCGCAAGATCGCCTTCCACCCCGGCCGCCGCCTGAAGGCCTGGAACAAGAACTGCATCGCCCTGGGCCTGGCCTCGGGCTTCCTGGAGCCGCTGGAGAGCACCAGCATCGCCCTGATCGAGACGGGCATCGAGAAGATCAAGCAGCTGTTCCCCAACCGCGACTTCGACCCGGCGGTGGTGGACGAGTTCAACGAGATGTCGCGGCTGGAGATGGAGCGTGTCCGCGACTTCATCATCCTGCACTACAAGCTCAACAAGCGGATGGACGACCCGACGGGCTTCTGGACCCACTGCCGCGAGATGTCGGTCCCCGACACCCTGCGGAAGAAAACCGACCTCTGGCGCGCCCAGGGGCATTTCGTCCGCTACCGCTGGGAGATGTTCTCCCCGCCCAGCTGGCTGGCGATCTACGCCGGCTTCGACGTGCTGCCCCAGACCTACGACCTCAGCGTGGACGGCTTCGACGCCGGACAGCTGTCGGAGGCCCTGGGCGGGATGCGCAAGGCCGTGGCCGAGACCGTGGCGGCCACTCGCACCCATGGCGAATTCATCGAACAGTACGCCCGCCCCCAGTCGGTGGCGGCCGAGTAGGAGCGCCCGGATGGCCCACCTGAACAAGATCGTCATCGTCGGCGGCGGCTCGGCCGGCTGGATCTGCGCGTCCATGCTCAGCCACTATTTCCAGAACGGCCCGACGGAGGTCGAGCTGGTCGAGTCCGAGGAGATCGGCACGATCGGCGTGGGGGAATCCACCATCCCGCCGTTCCTCCAGCTGATCCGCACCTTGGGGATCAACGAGCAGGAATTCATTCAGGAAACCCAGGCCGCCTTCAAGCTGGGCATCCGGTTCGAGAACTGGCTCGAGAAGGGCGACACCTACTACCACCCGTTCGGCCAGATCGGCGGTCCGTTGGAGGTCAACGAGTTCTACCAGTGCTGGCTGCGGGCCAAGCAGAACGGCCATCCGTCGAACCTGCAGGACTTCGCCCCGGCCACGGCGATGGCCAAGGCCGGCAAGTTCATGCTGCCGGCGGCGGCGCAGAAGACCATGATCGCCAACGCCAACTACGCCCTGCACGTCGATGCGCGGCTGGTGGGCCTGTACCTGCGCAAGTTCGCCGAGGCGCGGGGCGTGAAGCGCACCGAGGGCATCGTCACCGACGTGGCCACCCGGCCCGACGGCGGCGTCGCCAAGGTGATCCTGAAGGACGGCCGCGAGGTGGCCGGCGACTTCTTCATCGACTGTTCCGGCTTCCGCGCCCTGCTGATCGGCAAGACCCTGGGCGAGCCCTTCCGCGACTGGGGCGACGTGCTGCTGTGCGACCGCGCGGTGGTCGCCCAGACCGAGAACCTCGGCCCGCCCCATCCCTACACCCTGGTCCAGGCCCAGGACTTCGGCTGGCGCTGGCGCATCCCGCTGCAGCACCGGGCGGGCAACGGCTACGTCTTCGCCAGCAAGTATCTCAGCGACGACGAGGCCACCGCCACC
Organism: Caulobacter sp. CCG-8; assembly: GCF_037402475.1. Classification (NCBI taxonomy): domain Bacteria; kingdom Pseudomonadati; phylum Pseudomonadota; class Alphaproteobacteria; order Caulobacterales; family Caulobacteraceae; genus Caulobacter; species Caulobacter sp. CCG-8. The sequence goes on along the minus strand of NZ_JBBEUD010000017.1, from coordinate 38,049 downwards.
CTGATGAGCCAGATCCAGGGCGAGGTCGTGCTGGGCCCCAACATCATCCCGTTCAAGACCGGCGTGCGCGAGCGGCCCTGGGTCAAGAACGTGGTCTCCATCGGCCTGTCGTGCGGCTTCATCGAGCCGCTGGAGTCCACGGCCCTGCACCTGATCTACAAGGGCATGGACTACTTCCTGCGGTTCCTGCCCGACATGGACGCCGACCAGACCCTGGCGGCCGAGTACAACCGCCGCATGGTCGCCGACTACGAGGAGATCCGCGACTTCATCGTCCTGCACTACGTGACCACCCGGCGCGAGGACACGCCGTTCTGGCGCGACTACCAGAAGGTCGATCCGCCGCAGAGCCTCAAGGAGCGCATCGCCCTGTTCAAGGCGGCCGGGGTGCTGCGCGACGGGGTCGACGACATGTTCCGGGCGGCCAGCTGGCAGTCGGTGATGGAGGGCATGGGCGTGCGGCCCCAGCGCTACCAGCAGCTGGTCGATCGCATCCCGCTCAGCGTGATCATGAACCTGATGGACAAGTCCGCCCCCTTGCTGGCCGACTTCGTGGCGACCCTGCCCAGCCATGAGGAGTTCCTGCGAACCCATTGTCCGGCCGCGCCTTTCAAGCGTTCGGCTTAAGGAGCGTCAGCGCCAGCTCTTGGCCTGGGTGATCGTGGCCGGCTCGGTCAGCAGGGCCTCCAGCGAGCGCCCGGCGAGCGTGCAGCTGGCGATCTTCACGGGACCTTGGCCGCCCGTGATCCGGCAGGTCAGGGACTGGGAGAAGGTCGCGGCCATCAGGCGTTCGCGGTCGACCGGCAGGACGGGCGCGTTGGGGCTGATCCGCAGCGGGATCCAGTGGTCGGGCGTGGGGCCCTGGGCGATGCAGAGCGTGCGGCCGTCGATGACGTGCAGGACGGGCCCGGTGACGGTCCGGCCCACCGCCGGGGCGGGCGCGCGGCAGGTCTGGGCCAGGGCCGGCGCGCCGAGGCACAGGGCGGCCAAGGCGACGGCCGCCGCTCCCGATCTCGCCCAACCCCTGGCCATCACCACACGTCCTCTGAACGCCGATTCAACTCGGTCGACGACTTCGCGTTCCCGGCAGAGCCCGTTGAAACCACTGACGTTTGTAGAGTGTTGCTCGGGCGCCGCAGGCCGCGCGGACCCAGCCGGATCGGCGTGCTAAAGGAAGGTCGGCCAAACCGGCGACTCGCCGCCGGTGGACGGACACGGACGGGAGAACTCCGCTGGCGACGGTGAAGCGTACGGGATCGCGCAAGACCCTGACGGCGGCCAATCTGGCGGCCCTGGGCGCGGAGCGGCTGGCCGAACTGCTGATCGACGTCGCCGAGGGCCACGCCCAGATCAAGCGCCGGCTGCGCCTGGAGCTGGCCGGCGAGATCGGTCCCGAGGACCTGGCCGCCGAACTGGCCAAGCGCATCGACACCGTCGCCGACGCCCGCTCGCGCATCCACTGGCGCAAGCACAAGGAGTTCGTGCGCGAACTGGACATGCAACGCGCCCTGATCGCGGGCCGGCTGACCGAACTGGACGCGGCCCTGGCCCTGCCGATGATGCTGCGGTTCCTGGCCCTGGCCGAGGGGGTGTCGCACCGCACCGCCGACGCCAAGGGCGAGGTCGAGGCGGTGTTCGACACCGCCGTCGACGACGTGGCGGCGATCGCGCCCCTGGCCCTGGCCGATCCGAGGGCGCTGGGGGATCAGTTGCTGGACCTGCTGCTGCACGGCCGCGCCGGTCTTGGGCCGCGGGCCCTGAAGAACGCCCTGCCGGCCCTGGGCGCCGAGGGTGTCGCGGGGCTGCGGGCGCGGGTCGAGACGACCATGGCCTCGCAGAAGCGGGTCAGCGGCGCGCTGAAGGCCGCGGTCCAGGTTCTGGCCGACGCCCAGGGCGACGTCGACGGCTATGTCGCCCAGTTCACCGAGTCCCAGGCCGTGCTGCCGCCGATCGGGGCCCAGATCGCCCGTCGGCTGACGGCGGCGGGGCGCCATGACGAGGCGGTGGCCGCCCTCGACCGCTCGACGCCCGGCTCGTTCGCTCAGCTGGTCGGGACCGTGCTGGGGCGTCCGACGATGCCCGGCCCGGGCGCGCTGGACTGGGAGGACGCCTATATCGAGGTGCTGGAGGCGAGGGGGCAGGGCGACCTGGCCCAGGACATGCGCTGGACCAGCTTCGAGCGCGGCCTGTCGGTGGAGCGCCTGCGCGACTACCTCAAGCGCCTGCCGGATTTCGACGACGTCGAGGCCGAGGACAAGGCCCTGGCCCACGCCGAGGACTTCCACGACCTCCACGCCGCCCTGGACTTCCTGGTCCGCTGGCCGGCCTGGGACCGCGCCGCGCGGCTGGTGCTGCGCCGCTGGGGCGACCTGGACGGCGACCGTCCCGAACTGCTGGAGCCGGCCGCCCGCGCCATCGAGGGCCGCCATCCGCTGGCCGCGACCCTGCTGCTGCGGGCCATGATCCTGGACACCGCCCGCTACGCCCGCGCCGCCCGCTACAAGGACGCCCAGCGCCAGCTGCTGGAAGCCGCCTCCCTGGCCCCGGCCATCGGCGACTGGGGCGGCCACGAGGACGCCGAGGCCTTCGCGGCCAAGGTGGCGGGATACCGGCGCTGGTAGGCACCGTTCTGGAATGGGCGCGGCGACGTAAAGCCTCGATTGCCTAGACCCGAGCGCCGGACCTATAAGCGCCCTGAAGTATCCAGCCCCCCGAGGGATTCCATGAGCTCCGATTTCGCCGCCGCGCGCCTGAACATGGTCGAAAGCCAGATCCGCACGGCCGATGTCACCGATCTGCCCCTGCAGGACGCCCTGCGCGTCGTGCCGCGCGAGACCCTGGTCCCGGCCGGCAAGGGCTATCTGGCCTATGCCGACGCCGACGTCGAATACGCGCCCGGCCGCTGGCTGCTGCGCCCGCGCGAGGTGGGCAAGCTGCTGCAGCACCTGCGTCCGCGCGAGGGCGACAAGGCCCTGGCCATCGCCGCGCCCTACGCGGCCGCCGTGCTGGAGCAGATGGGCGTGCAGGTCACCCGACTGGACGCCGACGACCTGACCGCCGTGCCCGGCGGGAACTACGACGTGATCATCTGCGAAGGCGCCGTGCCGCGGGCTCCGGCCAGCTGGACCAAGGCCCTGGCCCAGGGCGGCCGCCTGGCGGTGATCGAGCGCGACGGTCCGGTCGGTCGCGCCGTGATCTACGTCCAGGCCGAGGACGGCGTCGGCCGTCGCGCCGTGTTCGACGCCACCCCGCCGCTGCTGGCCGGTTTCGCCGTCGAACGGGGCTTTGCGTTCTGACGACTTCCGGTCCAGAAACTAGAACGCAACGTCTGCGTGAAAAAAGCTTAACTAGCGGCCTATGGTCTCTCGCCTTACAGCCGATCATATAGGGTGCGGGCGTCGCGCCTGATCTGAGCAAGTCTCTGGCCCGGGTCTCGGGCCGGGGGGTTTCGTGGGGAATGAACTTGATGTCGAACAGCCGTCGGGCCGCTTTGCTGGCCGCCGCTTGCAGCCTGGGTCTGGTCGCGGGCCTGGCTTCGGCCGTCCAGGCCGAGACCCTGGCGGACGCCCTGGCCCTGGCCTATCAGACCAACCCCACCCTGCAGGGACAGCGCGCCAGCCAGCGGGTCACCGACGAGGGCGTGGTCCAGGCCAAGACCGCCTTCCGCCCGACGCTGAACGCCACGGCCGACGCCACGGTGTCGCGCACCGACCTGGCCAACGACCAGACCTACATCAACGGCGCCGGCCAGGTCGCCACCCGTGACCACACCACCGGCAGCGGCAGCGGGGCCAGCCTGGCCCTGACGCAGCCGCTCTATACGGGCGGCCGGGCCAACGCCAACCTGACCGCCGCCGAGGCCGACGTGCTGGCCGGCCGCGAGGACCTGCGCAGCGTCGAGCAGTCGGTGCTGGGCAACGTCATCCAGAGCTATGTCGACGTGCGCCGCGACCAGGAACGCCTGCGCATCGCCCAGGAGAACGTCAACGTCCTGAACCGCCAGCTGGAAGAGTCCAAGGCGCGCTTCGAGGTCGGCGAGATCACCCGCACCGACGTGGCCCAGTCGGAGGCCCGCCTGGCCTCGGCCCAGGCCAGCCTGTCGTCGGCCCAGGCCATCCTGGCCGCCAGCCGCGCGGCCTACGCCGCCGTGGTCGGCCAGAACCCCACCGACCTGGCGCCCGAGCCGTCCCTGGCCGCCCTGCTGCCCAGCAGCGTCGAGCAGGCCTTCGACCTGGTCGACCAGAACAACCCGTCGATCCAGGCCGCCCGCTACACCGAGCAGGCCGCCGCGGCCCGCGTCGCCGCGGCCAAGGCCGCCTTCCTGCCGACGGTCGGCGCCCGCGCGGGCTTCGACACCGACGCGACCCGCACCAACGGCACCGGCCGCGACTTCGGCGACTACAACCGCGGCTACACCGCCTCGCTGACCGCCTCGATGCCGCTGTTCACCGGCGGCCTCAACAGCTCGCAGGTGCGCGCCGCCAAGGAACGCGAGAACGCCGCCCGCATCGCGGTGGAGGGCGCGCAGCGCCAGGCCCTGCAGCAGATCTCGACCGCCTGGAACAACCTGCTGGCCTCGCGCGCCAACCTGGTGTCGAACGAGGAACAGGTCCGGGCCACCCGCATCGCCTTCGAAGGCGTGCGCCAGGAGCAGCAGGTCGGCCTGCGCACCACCCTGGACGTCCTGAACGCCCAGCTGGAACTGGCCAACGCCGAGGTCGCCCTGGTCGTGGCCCGTCGCGACGAATACGTGGCCAGCGCCAGCGTCCTGCAGGCCATGGGCGTGCTGAACGTCGCCAACCTGGCCCCCGAGGTCCCGCGCTACGACCCGGTCAAGTCGTACGACAAGGTCAACCATTCGTTCGGCTGGGTGCCGTGGGAGCCCGTCGTGCGGGGGATCGACAAGGTCGGCGCCCCGTCGCCGGTGTTGAAGAAGGCTCCCGAGGCCTCGACGCCGGCGGCCGGCAAATAGGGCGAATTGAAGCGTCGGTGATGCTTGAGCTTGCTTAACCGGCGCAAGTCTGCACCATCGCGCTAAGCGCCCCGCTTGGGCGCTCCAGGATTCGTACCCTTTCGAGACGGCCCCCACATGTCCGACCAGAGCCCCCAAGAACCGACGATGGAGGAGATCCTCGCCTCCATTCGACGCATCATCTCGGAAGATGACGCGCCGGCGGAGGCCGCTGCGGCGCCCGAACCGGAAGCGGAAGCCGCTCCCGCCGTCGAGGAAGCGCCGGCCGAGGACGACGTCCTGGAGCTGACCGACCCGATCGAACCGGCCGCGCCGGTCGAGACCATGGGCGACATCGACGTCTACAAGCCCGAGCCCGAGCCGGAACCCGCCCCGCCGCCGCCTCCGGCGCCCGAGCCGGAACCGATCCAGGGCTTCTCGCGCGACGAAGTGGCCGACAACCTGGTGGGCGACCACGCCGCCAGTCTGGCCGCCACCGCCTTCGGCAGCCTGAGCTCGGCCCTGCTGATGCCCAAGGACGGCCGCACCCTGGAAGACGTCGTGCGCGAACTGCTGCGCCCGCTGCTCAAGGAGTGGCTGGACCAGAACCTGCCGCGCATCGTCGAGACCAAGGTCGAGGAAGAAGTCCACCGCATCGCCCGCGGCCGCAGCGTATAACCGACGTCATCGCCCGTCCGCGGACGGGGCGATGACGAAGACATGGATAAGGCGGTCGCTCCGGCGGCCGCCTTTTTCCGTCTAAAAATCCCAGATGAACCAAGGCCCAAGGTTTCGCCCGGCGGCCGCAGATGGCATATCCCCAGCGCCATGCTTGAAAAGACCTTCGATCCCAAATCCGTCGAGCTCCGTCTGTACGCCGCCTGGGAGGCCTCCGGGGCCTTCAAGCCGAGCGAGGACCCGAACGCCGAGACGTTCACGATCGTCATCCCGCCGCCGAACGTGACGGGCTCGCTGCACATCGGCCACGCCCTGAACAACACGCTGCAGGACGTGCTGACGCGCTTCCACCGCATGCGCGGCAAGTCGGCCCTGTGGCTGCCGGGCACCGACCACGCGGGCATCGCCACCCAGATGGTCGTCGAGCGCCAGCTGGCCGCCGCCGGCAACATCGGCCGTCGCGAGATGGGCCGCGAGGCCTTCGTCGAGAAGGTCTGGGAATGGAAGGCCGAGAGCGGCGGCGCCATCACCAACCAGCTGCGCCGCCTGGGCGCCAGCTGCGACTGGTCGCGCGAGCGCTTCACCTTGGACGAGGGCCTGTCGGCCGCCGTCCGCAAGGTGTTCGTCCAGCTCTACAAGCAGAAGCTGCTGTATCGCGACAAGCGCCTGGTCAACTGGGACCCGCAGTTCCAGACCGCCATCTCCGACCTCGAGGTCGAGCAGAAGGAGGTCGACGGCGCCTACTGGCACTTCGCCTATCCGCTGGCCGACGGCGTGACCTTCCAGTACCCGGTCGCCTTCGACGACGAGGGCAAGCCGACCGAATTCGAGACCCGCGACTTCATCGTCGTGGCCACCACGCGTCCCGAGACGATGCTGGGCGACACCGCCGTGGCCGTCCATCCGTCGGACGAGCGCTACAAGGACCTGGTCGGCAAGGACGTGATCCTGCCGATCGTCGGCCGCCGCATCCCGATCGTCGCCGACGACTACGCCGACCCGACCAAGGGCTCGGGCGCGGTCAAGATCACCCCGGCCCACGACTTCAACGACTTCGGCGTGGGCAAGCGCCACGGCCTGCCGGCCATCAACATCCTGACGCCCGACGCGCGCCTGAACGACGAGGTCCCGGAAGCCTATCGCGGCCTGGACCGCTTCGTCGCCCGCAAGCAGATCGTCGCCCGCGCCGAGGAAGACGGCTGGCTGCGCGAGATCGAGAAGACCAAGCACATGGTCCCGCACGGCGACCGCTCGGGCGTGGTCATCGAGCCTTACCTGACCGACCAGTGGTACGTCGACGCCAAGACCCTGGCCCAGCCGGCCCTGAAGGCGGTGGAGGAGGGCGCGACGGTCTTCGAGCCCCGGCACTGGGAAAAGACCTACTTCGAGTGGCTGCGCAACATCGAGCCCTGGTGCGTCTCGCGCCAGCTGTGGTGGGGCCACCGCATCCCGGCCTGGTTCGGTCCGGACGGCCACATCTTCGTCGAGGAGACCGAGGAAGAGGCCCTGGCCGCCGCCATCCTGCACTACGGCGACGAGGCGCCGGTCCTGAAGCGCGACGAGGACGTGCTGGACACTTGGTTCAGCTCGGCCCTGTGGCCGTTCTCGACCCTGGGCTGGCCCGAGAAGACCGACGACCTGCAACGCTTCTACCCGACCAGCACCCTGGTCACCGGCTTCGACATCATCTTCTTCTGGGTCGCCCGGATGATGATGATGGGCATCCACTTCATGGGCGAAGTCCCGTTCAAGCAGGTGTTCATCAACGCCCTCGTCCGTGACGAGAAGGGCGCCAAGATGAGCAAGTCCAAGGGCAACGTGATGGATCCCCTGATCCTGATCGACGAACTGGGCTGCGACGCGGTGCGCTTCACCATGACGGCGATGTCGGGCCAGGCGCGCGACATCAAGCTCTCCAAGCAGCGCATCGAGGGTTATCGCAACTTCGGCACCAAGCTGTGGAACGCCTCGCGCTTCGCCCAGATGAACGAGTGCGTCCGCGTCGAGGGCTTCGACCCGTCGACCGTCCAGCAGCCGATCAACCGCTGGATCCGCGGCGAGACGGTCAAGACCGTCGCCAAGGTGACGGCGGCCCTGGAAGCCCCGTCCTTCGACGCCGCCGCCGACGCGCTCTACAAGTTCATCTGGAACGTGTTCTGCGACTGGTACCTGGAGCTGGCCAAGCCGATCCTGAACGGCGACGACGCCGAGGCCAAGGCCGAGACCCGCGCCACGGCCGCCTGGGCCCTGGACGTGATCCTCAAGCTCCTGCACCCGGTCATGCCGTTCATCACCGAGGAGCTGTGGGACAAGACCGCCGAGTTCGGCGCGCCCCGCACGGGCATGCTGATCGTCGAGCAGTGGCCGCAGCTGCCGGAGAGCTGGATCGACGCGGAAGCCGAGGCCGAGATCGGCTGGCTGGTCGACACGGTCGGCGAGATCCGCTCGATCCGCGCCGAGATGAACGTGCCGCCGTCGGCCAAGCCGCCGCTGTCGGTGATCGGCGCCAACGCCGAGACCAAGGCCCGCCTGGCCCGCCACCGCGACCTGCTGCTGACCCTGGCGCGCCTGGACAGCGCCCGCGAGGCCGACGCGGCGCCGGCTGGTTCGGTCCCGATCGTGCTGGGCGAGGCGACCGGCGCCCTGGCCATCGCCGAGTTCATCGACCTTTCGGCCGAGAAGGCGCGCCTGGCCAAGGAGATCGCCGGCCACGTCGGCGAGATCGAGAAGACCGGCAAGAAGCTGAACAACCCCGACTTCCTGGCCCGCGCCAAGGAGGAGGTGGTCGAGGAGAACCGCGAGCGCCTCGCCGAGGCCGAAGCGGCCAAGGCCAAGCTGGAAGCCGCGCTCGCGCGGCTCGAGGCGGTGGGGTGATCGGAGGGCCGTCCGCGCGTTGGTCACGACCGACCGCGACGGCTGTTCGCAGGACTCTGCTCGTCGCTGGCCTGCTCGTCCCGGGGCTCGCAACGTCGCCCGCCCTGGCGTCGGAAGCCCGGCGGGTGGTGGTCGACTATCTCGTCGCGACCTACGGAAGCGACAACCTGCCGCCGGCCTCCGACAAGGACTATCGCGTCATCGAGGTGGACCTGAACGGTGACGGCGAGCGAGAGATCGTCGCGTACGTGGAAACACGAGACTTCTGTGGAAGCGGCGGCTGCAAGCTTCTGGTCCTGCAGCGCCGGCCGACCGGTCCGAAGGCGATCATGGACACGACGATCACCCGGGCGCCGATCCGGATGCTTTCAAGCTCGAGCCACGGCTGGCGCGACATCGGTGTATGGGTGGGCGGCGGCGGTCTGAAACCGCATGAGGTCGCCCTGAAGTTCGACGGGACGCGCTATCCCCGCAATTCCAGCATGTCGCCCGTGCGGCCCGTGAAGATCGGCGCGCGTGGGCGTGTGCTGATCTCGGCGAAGCGTTGAATCCGATCGGGGATGCGCGGGTGCGCATCCCCGACGAAAGGCCGGCTACTTCTTCACGCCCAGCATGCCTTCGATCTCGGCCTTGCTGGCGTTGATCACGGTGGCGCCGTCCTGGACGGCCAGGTTCTTGACGTCCACGGCGAAGGTCTTGTCGTCCATCTTGATGGTGGCCATCGACTTGCCGGTGGCGTCCGGCTTGACCTCGGTGACCGAGCCGATGACCGCGCCGGTGTTGTCCTTGACGGGCTGGCCGGCGGCGACGGCGGCGGCCGTGGTCGCCGGAGCGGCCGCGGCGGCGGGGTCCTGAGCCGGAGCGGCGGTCTGGGCCAGGGCGGGGGCGGCGACGGCGAGCGCCAGGGCGGCGGCGCCGAGAGTCAGAATTGAACGCATGGGCTTCCCATCTTGAAAAATAGCGTCTCTCCCCCGACGCCTCGTTACGCTGGCGTGACTTTGGGGCGTCGGCGGGACGCTGATGCGGTCAAAATGGGTCGGGGTTTGAACGCGGTTCGCTGGGCGGCCTCCAGCCGCCTTTGGACGGGGCGCTGCTCGGCGGCTGGGCGGGAGCGCTCCGGGCGCTCGGAGCGCCGGGGGCCGGCGCGCCGTTGCAGGGAACCCAGTCGTACTGGTCGTTGGCGGCGTTCCAGGACCATGCGCCGCAGGCCGGCGAGGGCGCCTCGTCCCGCGCGCCCGGCTCGTCGCTGTAGGTCGGCGGCCCGTCGTAGCGGTCGTGATAGACCGTCTCGGACCGCTCGATGACGACCGGCGGGGCGCTGTAGTAGCTGGGATAGGCGTAGTAATAGCCCGGATAGCCGCCGTACCAGTAGGGGTAGGAATAGGCCGCGCCCAGGGTCAGGCCCAGCCCAACGCCGCCCCAATAGCCGGCGCCCCAATAGCCGCCGTACCCGCGGCCGTAGCCGCCACGATAGTCGCCGTATCCGCCGCCCCGGTAGCCGCCTCCGCCGTGGTAGCCGCCACCGCGATAGCCGCCGCCACCGCCATGGTAGCCGCCGCCATGGCCGCCGCCGCCTCCGTGATATCCGCCGCCGCCACGGCCGCCGCGCGACTGGGCGTCGGCCTGCGCCGGGGCGAGGGCGATCGCCAGCAGGCTGACGGACGCGAGCGCTGTCAGAACGATCTTCATCTGGACCTCTCCACGAGGCCGAGGGTCCCTGAGCCAACGGCCGCGCCGTGCGTGACGGCGACCTTCGCACGATACGCCCGGGAAGCCTCCAGCGGAAGCGCGGCGCGAGGCCTCAGCGTCCGTAGACAGCGTCGCGGACTTCCTTGGTGAAGGGGCCGTTCATGCCCTCGAACGCGGTGTTGGTCATGATCACCACGGTCAGGCGGTTCTGCGGGTCCACGAACCAGTTGTGGCCGTAGACCCCGCCCCAGGCCATCGTGCCGGCGGCTTGCGGGGTCTTGCCGGCGGCGGGATCGTCCAGCACCGCCCAGCCATAGCCGAAGCCCCAGCCGGGACCTTGGGTCTTGGCCTGTTGGCCGACCTGGTCCTTGGTCATCTGCGCCACGGTCGAGGTCTTCAGGATCGGGGCGCCGCCCTGGCGGACGGTCTCCAGCAGGGTCAGGACGTCGCCGGCCGTGCCGACCATGCCCGCGCCGCCGGACGGGAAGGCGGTCTTGTCCAGGGCGCGGCTGGGCGAGAAGCGGATGGCGGTCGGGCCGATCGGGACGTCCTGGTTGCCGTCGGTCATCCGCTTGGGCGCGGGCTGGGCGTTGACATAGGCGGCCGTCAGCCGGGCCGGGTCGCGGGCGACGAAGCCGGCGTCGGCCAGGCCCAGCGGCCCCGTCACGGTCTCGGCCACCACCTGGGGCAGGGGCTTGCCGGTCGCCTTCTCCAGCACCGCGCCCAGGACGTCGATGGCCAGGGAATAGCGCCAGGCCGAGCCGGGCGGGAAGGCCAGGGGCGCCTGGGAGAGGCGGCGCAGGTCCTCGTCCAGGGTGATGCCGGACAGGTCGATGCCGTCCGAGACGCCCAGCGTGTGGTACGGGTGCGACGGCGGCTCGGCCAGGCCGTAGGTCAGGCCGCTGGTGTGGGTCAGGAGCTGGCGGATCGTGATGACCGGGGTCGTCCCGTCGGCCAGCTTCGGCCTGAAGTCCGGCAGCCACTTGGTCACCGGATCGTCCAGGTTCAGCACGCCGTCCTCGACCTGCTTCATCACCGCCATGCTGACGAAGGGTTTGGTGACCGACGAATAGCGGAAGACCGCGTCCTCCTTCATGGGGCGTCCGGCCTCGCGGTCGGCCAGGCCGGCGGCGCGGTGGTAGACGACCTTGCCGTCGCGGGCGACCAGCACCACCGTCCCGACCAGCCGCTGCTCGGCGAGGGCGGTGTCGACCACCTTGTCCAGCCGCGCCGCCAGGGCCGCGTCGGGCGCGGTGGCCACGGCGACGGGCGGCGGCGCGGCCAGGCTCGGCGCGGTCGCCAGCAGGGCGGCGGCGAGGGCGAGGCTGGAGATCCACGGACGCATTCGACGACTCCCGGTTTGCGGACCTGAGGTAGGGCGATACCGGGGAGGGGGCAAGCGAGGGCCTGGACACCCCTCTAAGTAATCATTGTTCCCTTATGTTCGAACAGACGTTTGCATCCCGCTTCGGGCTGTGCTTTGTCGCTGGGGAAACGTGCTCGTCCAGCGAAGCGCGACCACACACCGGGAGAGTAACGATGACCCAGGCCGCATCCGCTTCAACTGGCGCGCCCACCCCCTCGATCCCCTGGCCCGCGATGTCGGTGAAGCAGGCCTACGCCATGATCACCGCTCCCGGGTCGCCCGGCGAGATGGAGGAGATCGACATCCGGGGCGTGAAGACCCGGGTCTGGAAGAACTGCCCGCCCACGCTTCGCGACACCCTGATGATGGGCCGCGCGCACGGCGAGAAGATCTATCTGGTCCACGAGGATGAGCGGGTCAGCTTCGAGGCCTTCTACCGCGCCGTGACCGTGTTCGCCGCCGAACTGGAAGCGGCCGGCGTCAAGAAGGGCGACCGGGTCGCCCTGATCATGCGCAACCTGCCCGAATGGCCGGTGGCCTTCTATGCGGGCCTGTCGATCGGCGCGATCCTGACCCCGCTGAACGCGTGGTGGACCGGCCAGGAACTGGAATACGGCCTGACCGACAGCGGCGCGACCGTGGCGATCATGGACGTCGAGCGCTTCGAGCGCCTGGCCGAGCACTTCGACAACTGCCCCGACCTGAAGCGCGTCTATGTCAGCCGCTCCAGGGAGGAGATCGCCCATCCCTACGTCAAGCGGATGGAGACCGTGATCGGCTGTCCCAACGACTGGATCAAGCTGGACGAGAAGCCGCTGTCGACCATCGCCCTGGGTCCCGAGGACGACGCGACGATCTTCTACACCTCCGGCACCACGGGTAAGCCGAAGGGCGCCCTGGCCACCCACCGCGCCGTCAACAGCAACATCTTCGCCGCCGCCGCCGCTAGCGCCCGCAGCTTCCTGCGCCGCGGCGAGGCGCCGCCCCAGCCCGATCCCAGCCTGCCGCAGAAGGGCTCGCTGATCTCGGTGCCGTTCTTCCACGCCACCGGCTGCTTCGCGGTGATGAACCCGTCGCTGTTCGGCGGCGCCAAGCTGGCCATGATCCGCAAGTGGGATCCGGAAAAGGCCATGCAGCTGATCCAGGACGAGAAGCTGACCCAGATGGGCGGGGTGCCGACCATCGCCTGGCAGATCATCGAGCATCCCAGCCGGGGCAACTACGACCTGTCGTCGCTGGAGACCGTGGCCTACGGCGGCGCGCCCTCGGCGCCCGAGCTGGTGCGCAAGATCAAGGAGATCTGGCCCAAGTCGCTGCCGGGCAACGGCTGGGGCATGACCGAGACCTCGGCCACCGCCACCAGCAACTCGGCCGAGGACTACGAGAACCGTCCCGACAGCTGCGGCCCGGCCGTGCCGGTCACCGACCTGAAGATCATGACGGTCGAGGCGCCGTATCGCGAGCTGCCGATCGGCGAGGTCGGCGAGCTGTGGTGCAAGGGGCCGCAGGTGGTGAAGGGCTACTGGAACAAGCCCGAGGCCACCGCCCAGACCTTCATCGACGGCTGGGTGCGCACCGGCGACCTGGCGCGGCTGGACGACGAGGGCTTCTGCTACATCATCGACCGGGCCAAGGACATGCTGATCCGGGGCGGCGAGAACATCTACTGCATCGAGGTCGAGAACGTCCTGTACGACCACCCGGCGGTGATGGACGCGGCCCTGGTCGGCATTCCGCACAAGACCCTGGGCGAGGAGCCGGCGGCCGTGGTGACCCTCAAGCCCGGCGCCCACGCCGACGAGGCCGAGCTGCGCGCCTTCGTCGCCGACCGTCTGGCGGCCTTCAAGGTGCCGGTGAAGGTGGTGTTCTGGCCCGAGACCTTGCCGCGCAACGCCAACGGCAAGATCATGAAGAATGAGCTCAAGAAGGTGTTCGTCGAGGGATAGGCGAACGCCCCTATCTGGAGGCGGCGATGGTCCAGTCGAAAGCGGCGAGCGTCGACGCCTTCATGGCCGAGGTCGGCGACGAGCGCCGGCCGGCCCTGGAGCGGCTACGCGCCCTGTGCCGCGAGGAGCTGGCCGGCTGGCCCGAAGGCATGAGCTACGGCATGCCCGGCTACGGTCCGCCGGGCGCGCCGGTCGTCGCCTTCAACGACCAGAAGCAGTACATCGCCTTCTATGCCGGCCAGACCGCCGTGGCGCGGTTCGCCGACCGCCTGGCCGGCGTCGACTGCGGCAAGAGCTGCATCCGCTACCGCAAGCCGGACGCGATCGACTTCGACCTGGTGCGCGACATCCTGCGGGACGTGCGCGCCAGGCGCGAAGCCGGGGCCTGACCGCGGGTCAGGCGCTGACGGGCGGCTTGCGCCCCGCCCAGGGCTGGGCCGCCTCCAGCTCGTAGGCCAGCTGCAGCAGCGTCTTCTCCGCCCCCACCCGGCCCGCGAACTGGACGCCCACGGGCAGCCCGTCGGCCGTCCAGTGCAGCGGCACGCTCATCGACGCCGCGCCCGCCACGTTGTGCAGGGTGGTGTAGCCCACATAGGCGTTCAGGCGCTCGGTCAGGTGGGGGATGTCGACCGTCCCGGACACCCAGCCCAGGGGCACGGGCGGCGAACCCAGGACCGGCGAGACGATCACGTCGTAGCGGTCGAGCCAGCGGTCGTAGGCCTGGCCGGCCGCCTGGAGATCGGCCACGGCCTTGCGCAGGCCGTCGGGCGGCATCTGGCCGACCAGCTCGGCCATGGCCAGGGTGAAGGGCTCCAGCAGGCTGTCGTCCGGCTTGCGGCCTATGGCCTGGGCGACGGCGTCGACCAGCTCGGCCGCGCCGCTGGCCCACAGCGCCAGGAAGTTCTGGGCGAAGGCGGGCCCGTCCACCGGCCAGGTCGTCGGCTCGACCTTGTGGCCCAGCGATTCCATCAGCTTGCCGGCGTTCTCGGCGGCGGCGCGGACCTCGGCGTTCGGCTGGGCGCCAAGCATGGTGTTGACCACCAGGCCGACCCGCAGCCGGCGCGTGTCGGGGCCGGTCACCAGGCCGACGGGCGGGAACACCTGGTCGGCGCCGTGGCGCTCGGTGGCGGCCAGCAGGGTGGCGCTGTCGCGGACGCTGCGGCTGACGCAGTGGGCCACCGACAGGTCGACGCCGCGCATGGGCTCACGGCCGGGGACCTGGCGGCCGCGCGAGACCTTCAGCCCGAACAGGCCGCAGTTGGACGAAGGGATGCGGATCGAGCCGCCGCCGTCGCTGGCGTGGGCGAAGGGCGCCACCCCGGCCGCCGTCGCCACGGCCGCGCCGCCGGACGATCCGCCGCTGGACCGTTCCGGGTTCCAGGGGTTGCGGGTCGGCGGGAAGCCTTCCGGCTCGGTGGTGGGCAGGAAGCCGTATTCCGGCGTCGACGACTTGCCGATGACGATCAGCCCGGCCTTGTCGAAGCAGTCGATATAGGCCGGCTGGGTCTTGGCCGGCGGGTTGCGCAGCATGGCGCGCGAGCCGCTGAAGGTGGGCAGGCCCACATAGTCGTCCAGGTCCTTGACCAGGAACGGCACGCCCGCGAAGGGGCCGGCCGGCGGGGCCGTTGCCGCGTCCAGCCGCTTGGCCTTGTCGATGGCGCGGTCGAAGTCGGGGGTGACCAGGAAGCCCAGCTTGGGGTTCAGCGCCTCGGCGTCGCGCACGGCCTTTTCGGTCACCTCCAGGGCGCTGACCTCCTTGCGGCGGATACGGCCGGCGATCTCGACGGCGTCGGGCGCCCAGGGCGCGGAGGCGGCGGGTTTGGCTGCGGCGTCGGATGCGGCGGCGGCGATCGTGGCGGCGCCGGCCACCAGGCCTTCGCGTCTGGACATCATGCGTTTCCCCCTTTTTGGGTTCCCTGTCCCGACGTCTAGGGTGCGTCGGTGATCAGTGATCACTGTGAACCCAAGGGCGTCCGCTCCGCAAGTCGTGCTACAGCCCCCGGATGACACGCAAACGCGCCGACATCCTGCTGGTCGAGACCGGCCTGTTCGATAGCCGGGCCAAGGCCCGCGCCGCCATCGAGGCCGGGGCCGTCAAGGCCGACGGCAAGGTCGTGACCAAGCCCTCGCAGGAGATCGAGGAGACCGCCGTGCTGGAAGGGGTCGCCGCCCACCCCTGGGTGGGGCGCGGCGCCCTGAAGCTGGCGCATGCGCTGGACCTTTGGCCGATCGCGGTCGAAGGCCGGATCGCCCTGGACGTCGGGGCCTCGACCGGCGGCTTCACCGAGGTGCTGCTGTCGAAGGGCGCGGCTAAGGTCTACGCCGTCGACGTCGGCCGCGAGCAACTGCATCCGCGCCTCGCCGCCGACCCGCGCGTGGTCGACCTGTCGGGCGTCGACGCCCGGACGCTGGACGAGGGCCATCTGGACGAGACGCCGGGCCTGGTGGTCAGCGACGTCAGCTTCATCTCGGTGGAGAAATGCCTGCCGGTGGCCCTGGACCTGGCGGCGGCGGGCGCGGACCTGGTGACCCTGATCAAGCCGCAGTTCGAGGCCGGCCGCGACCGGGTGGGCAAGGGCGGCCTGGTGAAGGACCCCGAGGTCATCGCCGACTGCATCGCCCAGGTCCGGGCCTTCGTCGAGGCGGCGGGGTGGACGGTCAAGGCCGTGGCCCCCAGCCCGATCACCGGCGGCGACGGACAGGTCGAGCACCTGCTGTGGGCGGTGAAGGGCTAGGTTTTCAACCGCTCATCCTGGCATTCGCCGGGATGAGCGGTTTTTTTGAAGGCGCAAAGAAAAGGCCGTCCACCTCTAGGTGAACGGCCCCAAGATGATCGAATGAGAAATCGGGTGTCTTAGTCGACGACCTGGTAGCGGCCCGAGGCGTCCGGGCAGACGCGGACGAAGCGCTTCTGGGTGCGGCCGTCGGGCAGGTAGATCGGGCTTTCGGCCAGAGTGCAGCCGTTGGCGTCCGACTTGCTGTCGGCCACGCCATAGGCGCGCTCGGACTCCGAGGTGTAGCCGTCGCGACGGTCGCCGTAGCGGCTGTCCTCGTAGCGGCCGCCGCCGTAGCGCTCGTCATAGCCCTGGTCGTAGCTGTTGTAGGCGCCCTGGCCGTAGGTCGGGGGAGGGGGCGGAGGCGGGTTGGCGCCCGGGCTGCAGGCGGCCGAGTTGCGGCCGATGGCCGAGCCGGCGATGGCGCCCAGCAGGCCGCCCAGCACGGCGCCTTCGGTGCGGGCGCCCTTGGCGGCCACGCCGCTGCCGATCGCCGCGCCGATGCCGGCGCCGGCCAGGCCGCCGCCCGTGCCGCGCTGCGTGGTGCTGCGGCGGCAGGGGTCGTAGTAATAGCCGTTGCTGTCGTAGTTGCCGCCGCCGGCATAGGCGCCGCCGGAGCCATAGGCGCCGTAGGCCTGGGCCGAGGCCATCGTCGGGGCCAGCGCGCCGACCAGGGTGGCCGCGGCGGCGACGCCGAGAACGGTCTTGAACATCTTGAAAACTCCTCCGACCGTGTCCGCGCCGATGCTGGGACCCGCCTTTCCGACGTAAAGTGCCAAGTCCTTGATGAACGGCTGTTGAGCGACCCGTTCATCTTCGTTCACGCGCATTCGCTTCGAATGCGCTATTGAGCGTCCGAAAGCTTGTCGGCGTCGATCGTGGCGCGGGCATGGCGGGCGTCCGCGTCCCCGAAATCACCACCTGAAATGGCCGGACCCGGTGAAGGTTCCGCCCCGCGAATTGGACTTTCTATGCGTGAACTGAGGATCCAGGCGGTCGGCGCCCAGGGCGATGGCATCGCCGAGGGCTCTTTCGTCCCCCTGACCCTGCCCGGCGAGCTGATCACCGCCGAAATGGCCGGCGCCCGCGGTGAACTGGTCGAGGTGCTGGAGCCCAGCCCCGAGCGCGTGGCCCCGCCGTGCCCGCATTTCGGGATCTGCGGCGGCTGCGCCTTCCAGCATTGGGACGCCGCGCCGTATCTGGACTGGAAGCGCGACCAGGTGCGGTTCCAGCTGGCCCGCGAGGGACTGGAGACCGAGATCCTGCCGACCTTCGCCTCGCCGCCGGCCTCGCGCCGCCGCGTCGCCCTGCACGCCCGGGGCGGGAAGGGCGGGGCGCGGCTGGGCTTCAAGGAGCGCCGCTCCTGGAACCTGGTGCGCATCGAGCAGTGCCCGGTGACCCATCCCAAGCTGGTCGCGGCCTTCCCGAGCCTGGCCCGCCTGGCCGCGCCGTTCCTGGAGCATCCCAAGTCGGCCCCGACCCTGCACGTGACCCTGACCGCCACGGGCCTGGACATCGACATCACCGGCGTCGAGGCCAAGAGCGGCGGCCTATCGGCCGACGCCCGGGTGCGCGCGGCGATGATCGCCGGCGAGAACGACTTCGCCCGGGTCACCATGGCCGGCGAGATGATCTACATGGCCCGCCAGCCGATGGTGAAGCTGGGGCCGGCCATCGTCTCCCTGCCGGCCGGCAGCTTCCTGCAGGCCGTGCCCCAGGCCGAGAAGGCCATGGTCGACTTCGCGGTCGAGGCGGCCCAGGGCGCGTCGAAGGTGGTCGACCTGTTCAGCGGCGTGGGCACCTTCACCTTCCGCCTGGCCGAGATTGCCGGCGTCCACGCCGCCGACAGTTCCGCCCCGGCCATCGCGGCCCTGAAGGGCGCGCTGGGCACGGCGACGGGGCTGAAGGCGATCACCGCCGAGGCCCGCGACCTGACCCGCCGGCCGATGCTGTCGACCGAGCTGAACAAGGTCGACGTGGCCGTGCTGGACCCGCCCCGCGCCGGGGCCTTCGAGCAGCACGTCGAGATCGCCAAGTCCAAGGTGGCCCGCGTGGTCGGCGTGTCGTGCAACCCCGCCACCTTCGCCCGCGACGCCAAGATCCTGGTCGACGCCGGATTCCGCCTGGAGCGGGTCTTGCCGGTGGACCAGTTCCTGTGGTCGCCGCATATTGAGCTGGTGGGGGTGTTCTCGCGCTAGGACGGTTGCGGCCGTCCGGAGCGACCATCTGGGAGAGGCCCATTGGACGAGCGATCCGGCAAGGCGGGCGAACCCCGGGAAGACGTTCCCAAGAGCCGGAGCGCCTTCGCCCTGGACGGCGCCAGCCAGCGCGCCAAGGCGGCGGTCAAGGCCGCCTGGTGGACCGCCGCCGGGAGCGTCACGCGCGCCCTGGCCCAGCCGACCCGGGGCGAAGCCAAGGTCAAGTTCCAGCCGCAGGGGCCGCCGGTCTCGACCGCCCGGCTGCGCAAGGCGTATCTGGCCGCGTTCGAGAAGGACGCCGCCGACGTGGCCGCCGGCCTCTATCCGCCGTTCGACGGCGGTTCGGGCAATCCGGCCGAGGCCTTCCGCGAGGCGCTCGACGTGATCGCCGACGCCCGCGCCGTCGACCAGCGCCGCCGCCGGGGCGACGGAGTCGAGGTGCGCGAAACGCCCGAGAGCGAGGGCTATCCCAACTACTACCGGCAGAATTTCCACTTCCAGTCCGGCGGCTGGTTCACCGACGCCAGCGCCCGACGCTACGAGGCCCAGGTCGAGGCGCTGTTCTCCGGCGCGGCCGGGGCGATGCGCCGCCGGGCCCTGTCGCTGCTGGCGCGCCACTGGCGCGGCAAGGACCAGCGGGGGCTGAAGCTGGTCGACCTGGCCTGCGGGTCGGGCGCGTTCCTCGGCGATCTCGGCGCGGCCTTCCCGCGGGCCGCCATCGCGGGCCTGGACCTGTCGCGCGCCTATCTGGCCGCCGCCCGCAGCCGCTCGGGCCGGGGCGGGGTCCAGGCCAACGCCGAGGCCTTGCCGTTCGCCGACGCCAGCCTGGACGCGGTGACCTGCGTCTACCTGTTCCACGAACTGCCGCCCCGGGTGCGCCCTGTCGTGGCCGCCGAGATCGCCCGGGTGCTCAAGCCCGGCGGGGTGCTGGCCTTCGCCGATTCGGTGCAGCCGGCCGACGAGCCGGACCTGTCGCGCCTGCTGGAGGCCTTTCCGGCCTATTTCCACGAGCCCTACTACTCGACCTACGCCGAGACCGACCTGCCGGCCCTGTTCGGCGCGGCGGGGCTGAGCGTGGCCGCGAGCGACCAGGCGTTCCTGACCAAGGCGCTGCTGCTGGAAAAGACCTGTTGAACCCAGCCATCATGGCCATTGCCTAGGCCGACGGGCTCCTGTATTCGAACCGACCTCTTCGCCGACGCTCCTTGCGTTGACCCGGATGGCCCGGTGGCGGAGTGGTGACGCAGCGGATTGCAAATCCGTGCACCCCGGTTCGATTCCGGGCCGGGCCTCCACCTCCCTTCATCGCCTTCAGGCTTCCACGGCTCGCAAGTCCGAGGCGGCGACCGGCGCGACGGCCGACAGGTCCACGACCTCTTCGAAATATCCCGGCCTCATCGGGTAGGGGGAGCTGTCGGCCCGCCAATCCCGTTCGGCGAAGAGTTGCGCCATCGAGAACGGGTTGATGGCGTGGTCGATCGACTGGTTCATCGACAGGAAGACGCGGCAGCGGCCGGAGATCTGGTCGAGATAGTCGCGGGCGGTTCCTATGGACATTTCGGTCATGGAATCCGCGTTCAGGACGACGTCGAAATGGTCGGTGCTGGCGGCCAGCCAGGACGGCGGCGCGATCCGGACGCCGCCGCGCCGTTCGAACCCCGGCTCGCCGTGCAGCCTCACGACGTCCTCGCCCAGGGTCACGGCCAGGAAGTAGGCCTGGGCGACGTTGGTGAGGGGCAGGTCGACGATGGTGTAGTCGGTGATCCCGAGCTGGTGGGCGTAGTAGGCGGTGCGGCCGAGGCCCGCGCCGATCTCCAGCGCCGACGCGGCGCCGTGGTGCTGCAGCCGCTTGGCCTGGTAGATGGCCTGGAGGGGGCGGTAGGAGATGATCCCCCGCGGGGTCTCCACGCCGATCTCGTTCGGATAGGGGTTGGGGAAGGCAAGGGGGGCGCCGAAGGCCCCGGCGACGGCCTCGACCGCCGCCGGCACGTCAGAAGCCGGGGCACCGAGCGCGGAGGCCAGGGTCAGGAGGTGGTCGCTCGTCTGCTGGATGTCGGCGGCGCGGTATTTCGGGTCGCTCCGGAGCCTCTGGTTCTGCTCCGCGTACAGACTTTCGAAGCCGTAGAAGAGGGAATTGCCGGCCGGATTGGCCAGCAGGGCGGCGACCTCGGCGGTCGTTCCGCTCAACAGCACACGGTGCGCATCGCCGCGCGGACCATCGTCGATCTGAGCCCAGAAGGAGTCCGTGCTGCTACCGTCGTGGCAGGTGCGCTGATAGTAGGCCTGGATGCGTTGGGCGAGGCGCTTACGATCAGCATGCCGTGCTGATCTCAGGTTGTGGACGAAGGATCGGAAGGACCAGTTCTTCGCCGTTTCCGGTCGTCGCATCGTCACCCACCATTTCAGGATCGCTGGCGCCCGCAGCGACGTCGGAGCGAAGTGATCCCGTAACACCTTGAAAGCGGGGACGTCCACCGCATGGTGAACGCGTATGGCTCCGCTTAGGTTCCGGGACCAGCCTCAACCCTTCGAGGGGCGAAACGACCTGGGTCGCGCCGTGCGACGCGACGCCTAGGCGGCCGGGGCGTCGGCCTTGGCCTTACGGCTATCGACGGCGAAGCGTTCGAGCGCGCGGGCGTGGCTGGGCATGCGGGCGGCGGCCTGATGGCAGGCGACGCGCAGATGGTGCAGACGCTCGGCCAGCAGGCGCTCGTCCATCAGGTCGGCTAGCGGGTCGTAGGCTTCCGGCTCCCCGGAATGCCCGATCATGATCGCCAGCCAGTTCGGCTCCTGGAAGATCGTCTGGTTGGGGAAGATCGTCGCGCCGCGGGTGCGGAACAGCTCCATCTTCTCGCGCAGCGAGTCCGGCACGGGCATGTGGCGCAGCCGGTCCCACAGCGGTTCGCCGACCCGGCCGTTGGCGTGGTAGTGGTAGATCAGGAAGTCCCGGATCTGCTCCATCTCCTCGCCCATGATCCGGTTGTAGATCCCCGCGGCGGCCGGATCCTCCTTGGCCAGGGGGAAGCTGCCGGCCAGCTTGATCAGGCCGTGCTGGATCAGGTGGATCGAGGTCGACTCCAGGGGTTCCAGGAAGCCGCTGGACAGGCCGATGGCGGCGCAGTTCTTGAAGCGCGACGCCTTGCGCCGGCCGGTGGCGAACCGCAGGAAGCGCGGGTCGGCCAGGACCTTGTTGTCGGGATGCTCGCGCGCCAGGCTGGCCAGCAGGACGTCGGCCGCCTCGTCGTCGCCGATGTGGTCGCTGACATAGACGTAGCCGTTGCCGGTCCGGTGTCGCAGCGGGATGCGCCAGCGCCAGCCGGCCCTGTCGGCGATGGCGCGGGTGTAGGGGATGGGGTCCTCATACCGCGCGGACGGGACGGCGACGGCGCGGTCGGCCGGCAGGTAGTTCGACCAGTCGTCGTAGCCCACGCCCAGCGCGCCGCCGATCAGCAGGGCCCGGAAGCCCGAGCAGTCGATGAAGAAGTCGCCGGCCAGGGTCTCGCCGTCGTCGAGGGCGAGGGCGGCGATCGTGCCGTCCAGCGGGTCCAGGGTCACGCCCCGGATGGTCCGCTCCAGCCGCCGCACGCCCCGCTCCTCGGCGACTTCGCGCAGCAGCTTGGCGTAGAGCGAGGCGTCGAAGTGATAGGCGTGGGCCATGGCCGAGCGGGGATCGCGGGGATCTTCCGAGCGCCAGTCGAACTTGCCGGCCTTGGCCGCCAGGTCGCTGAGCGAGAACTCGTGGAGCTCGGCCTTGTAGCCGTGCTTGCGCGCGCGCAGCCAGTAGGCGTGGAACGACACGCCGTCCATCGGCGTGCCGTAGTTGCCGAAGGGGTGCATGTAGCGCCCGGCGGGGTCGCCCCAGCCGACGAACTCGATGCCCAGCTTGAACGAGCCTTCGGTGGCCGCCAGCATCCGGCCTTCGTCGACGCCCACCACCTC
This sequence comes from Caulobacter sp. CCG-8, assembly GCF_037402475.1. NCBI lineage: Bacteria > Pseudomonadati > Pseudomonadota > Alphaproteobacteria > Caulobacterales > Caulobacteraceae > Caulobacter > Caulobacter sp. CCG-8. The sequence continues at coordinate 15,634 of NZ_JBBEUD010000017.1, read as the reverse complement.
GTTGAAGAAGGTGATCGGCGGGATGGTCGCCTCGCCGACGCCCACCGTGCCGATCTCGGCCGACTCCACCAGGGTGATCTTCATCTGCTGGGGCGTGAAGACCTTGGAGAAGAAGGCGGCCGACATCCATCCGGCCGTGCCGCCGCCGACGATCACGAGGTGCGAGATTTTCCCGGGGTTTCCCATGGGCGCCTGCTTGGTCTCGTTTGAGTCGAACCCCGCCGGCGTGGCGCCGGCGGGGCCGCTTTGGAGCAGAAGATCAGCTGGGGACTAGAAAGTCCCGCGGACGATGAACGACAGACGTCGATCGCTCACCGACCAGCTGTGCTTGGCGACCAGGGACTTGGAGAAGTTCCCCTGCGTGCCCAGGTACCAGGAATCCCGCTGGTCCATCTCCAGCACGGTCTTGGCGTTGAGCAGGTTCACGCCCTGGACGCCCACCTTGATCCGCGGGGTCACCGAGTACAGCAGCGAGCCGTCCAGCTGGCCGTAGTCGTCGGCATAGACCGGGACCATCAGGTTCGAGGCCGAGGCGCTCATCAGGTAGCGCGAGCGCCAGTTGTAGGCCAGGCGCGCGTCGATGCCGTACTTACTGTAGAGCAGGGTCGCGTTGTAGGTGTAGCGCGACAGCTGCTCCAGCGGCAGGTCCAGCTTCGAGGCGATGATCTGCGACGAGTCGGTCACGCTGCTGGACGCGTTCTGCGTGCCCTTGCTGTCCAGGATCGTCGCGTTCAGCTCCGTGCCCAGCCCGGCCAGCGGACCCGGCAGGAAGTCGAAGAACTGCTGATACTGCATCTCCACGCCGGAGATTTTGCCGTGGCCCATGTTCTGGGGCACGGTGCCGACGGCCTGGACCGACTCCCCGTTGTCCTTGGTGACGGTCATCAAGGTCTGGGCGGACTGGATGTAGTCGTAGACGTCCTTCCGGAAGACGCCCACCGACACCATGCCGCCGCCCTGGAAGTACCATTCGCCCGAGAGGTCGTACGAATTGGCGCGCATCGGCTTCAGGTTCGGATTGCCCGAATAGAAGCCGAAGGCGACGTCCGTGTGGTACTGCACAGCCGAGCCGCCGGCCGCCGCGGTGTCCAGCTGGGCCTGGGTGTAGGGCGCCCCCGTGACCGGGTTGATGATGTTGTCCGCCACCGTCGCGTTGCGCGACTGCAGCGTGGCCGACATGTTGACCGACGGGTCCAGCTGGTAGAAGTCGGGCCGCACGATGTTCTTCGACGCGGCGAACCGCAGGAAGACGTTGGGCTTGGCCTTCAGGCGCAGGTTCAGGCTGGGCAGGACGTCGGTGTATTCGCTGCCGCCGACCGAGGTGAAGGGCTGGCCGTCGGCGAAGTCGATCTTGGCGGCTGCCGTGGACGAGGCGAACCGCTTCTGGCCCGGGTCGATATAGCCGACCGTGCCGTAGCCGTGGCCCTCGACCTTGGACTTGACGACGCGCAGGCCGAAGTTGCCGTCCCAGCTCATCTGCTCGCCGCCCCAGCTGGCGTCCAGGTCGCTGCCGAAGCGGACCTTGCCGTAGAGCGCGAGGGTGTCTTCCCACTGGCGGTTGACGCCGCGGCCGCCGGAGTTGCCGAAGGCGGCGTTCACGTCGCCCAGCGGACGCCAGTAGCTGATGTCGCCGCTCGGACGGGCCCAGATGGGCGTGTAGCTCATCATGGTGCCCTGCTTGAACGGGCTGTAGGTTCCGCCCGCCGGCGACCACGACGGGATCGTGCCGTTGGGGCCGCCCGGCGGATAGTAGCCGTATTCGCCGTCGTTATAGGCCGGGCCGCCGCCGGGGATCGGCCCGTTCCAGACCACCTCGTTCAGGTACTTGTAGAGCTCGGTCGGGCTCTTCGCGAGATCGAAGGCCGGCAGGATCAGGCCGGGAACCGACAGGTCGCCCTTGAAGAAGTTGTCGAAAGCCACCGTGTCCTGGTGCTGGGTGTACTTGTCGGCCGTCGCGGTGACCCGCGTGGCCCACGGCGCCGAGATCAGGTTCCAGTTGTAGCCGGCGTCGCGCGAGGTGGCGTCGCGCGAGGTGGCGCGGACGCCCACCTTGACGTCCTTGATGAAGGAGTCGTCGTCGAAGCTGTAGGTGACGTCGAACTTGCCCGCGTATTCCCGGGCGTCGTTGTCGTCGATGTGGTCCATCGCGGCGTAGAGGTTGAACAGCGACGGCGTGCTGGTGGCGTTGGCCATCGTGATCTTCGGCATGTCGCCGGTCAGGTCCAGGCCGAAGCCGCCCGGCAGGGTGACGGTGTTGTACACCGTCAGGTCCGTGCCCTCGCGGTGCGAGTAGATGTACTGCAGGTCGCCGGTCACCAGGAACCGGTCGTTGGTCCAGCTGAAGCCGGTCGAGATGTCGTTGGTGTTGTCCTCGACCACGCCGTAGCGGGTGCCCAGGTTCAGCAGGAACGAGTTGGACACGCCGTTGCCGCCGCCGCCGCCGTCGACCAGCTGGCCCTTCAGGAAGTTGCCGTCGGCGTCGTAGGTGAACGCCGTGCCGGCGGCCGGGCCCACGACGAACGACTGGTTGTTGGTCGCCGAGCAGCAGGCCGAGGTCTGGGCGAAACGGTCCTGGAAGGTCTGCTTGGCCTCGGTGCGGAACAGGGTCAGGTAGAGTTCGAGGTTGTCGTTGGGGCGGTACTGGAAGGCCAGATTGTAGCCCTCGCGCTCGCGGTCCTGCAGGTTGTTGCGGTACTGCACGCCGACCGGCACGAACACGCGCGACAGCGGCTGGCCGGCGATCGAGTTGTCGCCGTTGAAGTTGAACGTGTCGCCGCCGTCGTAGGACGATTGGACCCCGACGCCGTGGGCGTCGTACGGGTCGACGGCGATGGTGTTCACCGCGGTCTTCAGCTTGGACCTGGACACGCTCAGCAGCACGCCGAACTCGCCGCCGTCGGGCGTGTCGAAGCGGTCGCTGTAGAGGAAGCTGCCCGACGGCGTGCCTTCCTTGCGCAGGTCGCCGCGCGTGTAGTCGGCCGAGAAGGCCAGCTGGCGCTTGCTGCTGTCGAACGGCATGCGGGTGCGCAGGTTCACCGTGCCGCCCAGGCCGCCCTCGACGATGTCGGCCGACGGGTTCTTGTAGACGTCCACGCCCGAGAACAGTTCGGGGGTCACGTCCTCCCACGAGATGGCCCGGCCGCCGCGCGCCGAGAAGGCGTCCCGGCCGTTCAACTCGGAGCGGACCCAGGTCAGGCCGCGGATCTGGATGCCCGAGCCTTCGGCGTTCAGGCGGTCGACGTCGCGGGGCTGGTTGGTCCGGCCGATGGTCACGCCCGGGATGCGCTGCAGCGCCTCGGTGACCGAGCGGTCGGGCAGGCCGCCGATGTCCACGGCGGTGATCGAATCGACGATCTGCTCGGAGTTCTTCTTCAGGTCCTGCGCCGTCTGGAGGGCCTTGCGCTGGCCGACGACGATGACCTCGGAAATCTCTTCGGGCGGATCCTTGGTCGCGCCCCCGCTGGTCTGGGCCTGCGCCGACGCCACGAGCAGGCCGGTCGCCCAGACCATCGTCGCGGTCGAGACCAGCAACATCTTCTTCTTGTTCACGTTCCCTCTCCCAAATCAGCACGCCCTTTTGGGCTGTGCTCGCCGGTGTTTTCGTCTCGACGCGGGGTTGGGCGGTCAGTCGCCGTCCCTGCGTCGGGAAACACACTTTAATTAACTTGTTTTATTAAACCGGCGCGATTTGTCGTACAAGCCATAACATTCAACAATCGCGAGCGTGGTTTCGTGCGGTTGCACGGACGTGCGCCGGCGGACGTCGTCGAGGGGGCGACGCCGGGTGGGGCGAGAACGGAATCCAGAAGGATCGGCGGCCGCGCGAGCTTGGCCGGTCCGGCGGCCCGGTTAGTTGAGGCGGGGCTTCTTCAGCAGGGCGTTGCGGTCGACCGAACGGATCTCGACCTCGAACACGTCCTGCTCGCGCTGGATGCGCAGCGCGATGGTGACGCCGGCGGGGCCCTGGTCCCAGAGGGCGGTGTAGAACTCGGTTAGGTCCGAGACCTCGTCGCCGTCGACGGCCAGGATCAGGTCGCCGGCCCGCAGTTCGGCGCGGGACGCGGGGCTGCCCGGCGACACGCCGACCAGGATGACCTGGGATTCGGTTTCCTGGGCGAAGACGCCCAGCCAGGGGCGGGGCGGATGGGCCGGCTTGCCGCGCGCCAGGTCGTCCAGGATCGGCGGCAGCAGTTCGGCGGGGACGAACATGTTCATGGGCTTGGCCACGCCGTCCTGCGACTGTCCCGACAGGCTGAGCGAGCCGACGCCGACCAGTTCGCCCTTGGGACCGATCAGGGCCGCGCCGCTCCAGTGGGGATGAGCCGGCTCGGTGATGATCGCCTCGTCCAGCAGGTATTCCCAATAGCCGGCGAAGGGCATGCGGGTCAGGGCGCGGCCGGCGGCGGCGTGGGCGCGTCCGCCGGCGCCGGCGATGATCACCGGGCTGCCCGGCTCCAGGACCTTTGAGGTGCCCAGGCGCAGCGCCGGCAGGCCCAGGGGCTCCAGCGCCTGGACCAGGCCCAGTCCCGTCTGGCCGTCGAAGCCCAGCACGTGGGCGTGGACGCGCCGGCCGTCGTTGAGGGTCAGCACCACCTCGCTGGCCTCGGTGATCAGATAGGCCATGGTCAGCACCAGGCCGCCTTCGCTGATCACCACGCCGTTCCCCAGCCGCTCGGTTCCCAGGATGCGCGCGGTGAAGGCGTCGGCCGGGACCTTGGACTCCAGGGCGACGACGCTGGACAGGGCGTGATCGAGGTCGAAGGCGTAGGCGCTGGCGGCGGGCCGCAGCCGCGCTTCGACCTCATGCCCCTGGAACGGTGAAGACAAGTCGATCTCCTCTAGGAGACTCAAATCTGGGGCGTGGCGCGGCGCGAACAAGAGGCGAGGGCGAAGAGGCGCGGCCGACGGCGGGTCTTCAGGCGGCCAGGGCGGACAGGTCCGTGGGGCGCTCCTGGCGACTGCGGCGCCAGCGACTGGGCGGCAGGCCCACCAGCCCGCCGAAGGACCGGCAGAAGTGGGCCTGGTCCGAGAAGCCGCAGGCCAGGGCGATCTGGGCCAGGCTGTCGTGCGTGGTCAGCATCAGCTGCTTGGCCCGGGTGATGCGCCGCTCGATGATGTAGCTCTTGGCGGACTGGCCGAAGCTCTCCTTGAAGGCGTGGGAGAAGTAGCTGGGGCTCAGGCGGACCGCCGCGGCCACGTCGCGGACCTGCAGGTTGCGGTCGCTGTTGCTGTCGATGAAGTCGGTCGCCGTCCGCACCTGCCAGGGCGCCAGCTTGCCGGTCTGCTGGTCGCGGGTCAGGCGCTGGACCTCGGCTTCCAGCAGCTGGCTGGCGCGGTGCATCAGCTCCCGCGCCGCGTCGGGATCGCGGTCGAAGGCGCGAGAGGCGTCGGTGACCAGGCGGGCCAGCATCAGGGTCTGGTCGCGGGGCAGGGTGGAGGTTTGGTTCGCGTTCATGGAAGTCATGTCCAGCTCGCCACCTCTTCTTCAGAACCATTCCCGGGTGTTCACCCCAGGTCCAGTTCCGGTTTTGCTAGCATTGGATATGAGAAGCCGCAATGGTGCAGGTTAAAGCTTAGCTGTTAGCAAGTTTCGAAAACCGTCGTGATTTGTCACCTACTGTCCCGCCGGGCGGCGTCCGGGCGGGTTCCGGTTTCTCGGACTTCGATTTCGAACTGCGATGTTTTTGAACAATTGATGACGCTTTGGGCAAGGAGCCCCGGCGCGCGGACGCCCGTCAGTCGCTGTTGTCTATGTTCTTGAATTGTTCTCCTTGGCAGTTCATGATCGGGCCATGGTCGCTCCCGCCAATCTCCCCAGTCACCCGCCGTCCGCCGGTCTCAGGGAAGGGGCGCGGGGGCGCGGGGCCAAGTCCAATCGCTCGGGCCGCTTCGAGTCCCAGGTCAGCGAGGCCTTCGACGACGGCTGGGGCGAGGAGGAGGAACCGGCCCAGATCGCCACCACGCTCCAGCCGATGAAGTCGCGGACGATCATCGCCCGCAACGACAGCCCCGACGTGGGCTTCGAAAGCTCGATCAATCCCTATCGCGGCTGCAGCCACGGCTGCATCTACTGCTACGCCCGGCCGGCCCACACCTATCTGGGCCATTCGGCCGGCCTGGATTTCGAGACCAAGATCTATTTCAAGCCCGAGGCGGGCAAGCTGCTGGAGCGCGAGCTCTCCAAGCCGAAATACGTCCCCAAGGTGATCCATATCGGCGGCGACACCGATCCCTACCAACCCGACGAGCGCCAGCTGCGGGTGACGCGGGCGGTGATCGAGACGCTGGCCCGCTTCCGCCACCCGTTCACGATCATCACCAAGTCGAACCTGATCACCCGCGATCTCGACATCCTGGGGCCGATGGGCCAGGCGGGGCTGGCGCGGGCGGCGGTGTCGATCACCAGCCTGGACCACCGTCTGTCGCGCAGCATGGAGCCCAGGGCCTCGACGCCCGGGCGGCGGATCGACGCCGTGCGCCAGCTGGCGGCGGCGGGCGTGCCGACCACGGTGATGTTCGCCCCCTCGATCCCGTCGCTGAACGACCACGAGATGGAAGGCGTGCTGGAGGCCGCCGCCGCGGCCGGGGCGACCACGGCCGGCTATGTCGCCGTGCGCCTGCCGCTGGAGATCAAGGACCTGTTCGAGGAATGGCTGGCGGCCGAGCATCCCGACCGGGCCCGGCGGGTGATGTCCCTGGTCCGCCAGATGCGCGGCGGGGCGGCCTACAGCTCCGAATGGGGCAAGCGGATGACGGGCGAGGGGCCCGTCGCCCAGGTGATGAGCCAGAGGTTCCACCTGGCGCGGGCGAAGTTCGGCCTGGACCGCAAGTTGCCTCCGCTGGACTTGACCCAGTTCGCCGTGCCGCCCAAGGCCGGGGATCAGCTGTCGCTGTTCTAGGCCTGGGCCAGGCGCAGGCCGTCCGCCGCCGCCGAGACCCGGACGCCCGAATAGTCGGCGATGGCCGGATGGTCCAGGTCGAGCGGGTGGCGGTGGGTGGCGGTGATCATGATCACGTCGGCGCCGGCCGCCTCGCCCGCCAGCAGGCCGGCGGGGGCGTCCTCGAACACCAGGCAGGCTTCGGCCGCCACACCCAGCCGCCGGGCGGCCAGGGCGTAGCCGTCCGGGGCGGGCTTGCCGCGCGTCACGTCCTCGGCGGTGATCAGCTCGGCGGGAACCGGCAGGCCGGCGGCCTCCAGACGCCGCAGGGCCAGTTCGCGCTGGGCCGAGGTGACGACGGCCCAGCGGTCGGCGGGCAGGGCGCGCAGGAAGGCTTCCGCCCCCGGGATCGGGATCACGCCTTCGACGTCGGCGACCTCGGCCCGCAGGATCGCCAGGGTCTCGAGGGCGATGTCGACGCCGGCGAGGTTCTGGCGGCGGATGGTCTCCTCGGCCCGCACGCCGTGGATGGTGGGCAGGAAGGCCTCGACGTCGAGGCCGTGGCGGCGCGCCCAGTCGCCCCACACCCGTTCGGCCACGGCGATGGAGTCGAGCACGGTCCCGTCCATGTCGAACAGGAAGGCGGCATAGGTCTTGGCGGGGATCATGGACGGGCTATGCCATGCTTCGCCGTCCAAAGTCTTGTCCGGGCAAGTCTCGGCTTGACCGGCGTCGCGCCGGATCGGAAGCAGGGCGCATGATCACCGTCGTCCTGCCGACCCGCAACAGCGCCGCGCGCCTGGTGCACGTCCTGCCCCTGCTGGTGCCCGCCGCCGTCGACGGCCTGGTCAAGGCGGTGGTGTTCGCCGACGCCGGCTCGACCGACGCCACCCTCGACATCGCCGAGGACAGCGGGGCGAAGGCGGTGCGCGCCGACGGCGACGCCGGGGCGCGGCTGGCGGCCGGCTGCGCGGCGGCCAGGAGCGCCTGGATCCTGGCGCTGGGCGAGGACCTGGTCCTGCCCGAGGGCTGGCGCACGCCGGTCGAGGCGCATCTGGCGGGCGGCGGCGGCAAGCCGGCCTGGATCGCGGCTCCGGGTCTGTTCGGTCGTCCGCTGGCGGTCCTGGCGTCGCGCGAGGCCGTCGAGGCGGCCGGCGGCTTCAAGCCCGGCGGCGAGCCGCTGAAGGCGCTGCTGGGACGGCTGAAGCCCAGGGCCGTGAGACTGAAGGTCTAGCGAACTCGCCCTCTCTCTTTGAGAGAGGGAGGGGCCCGCCGCGAAGCGGTGGGAGGGTGAGAGGTTATAATCTCTCAGAGCAAAGCGCTGACGACGATGACATGTGGATCGCTGTATCCGCGGCAGAAATCAGGAGCGCTTTGAAGCGCCTCGGCCGCTCTGGATTTGCTGGTGGGCGGTGAAACCTCTCACCCTCCCACCGCCTGCGGCGGCGGGCCCCTCCCTCTCTCTATGAGAGAGGGCTTTAGCCCTACTGATCCAGCCGGAAGTCGATCACCCGCGCGCCGCTGGCCACGGCGTCCAGGGTCTTGGTCTCGGCGCCCATCAGCTTGCGATAGGTCCAGTACGAGGCCATGACCTTCTCGACGTAGTTGCGGGTCTCCTGGGCCGGCAGGCTCTCGATCAGCAGCAGCGGGTCGCAGTCGGCGCCGCCGAGCTGTTCCTGGGTCTTGATCAGGGTGCCCGGGCCGCCGTTGTAGGCCGCCACGGCGCGGAACAGGTCGGGACTCTGCAGGCCCCGGTCCATCAGCCAGGTGAAGTAGTCCTGGCCGACGCGCAGGTTGAAGCTGGGATCGAACAGCGGCGTGGTGTCGGCCAGCAGCTTGTCGTCGCCGGCCGCGCGGGCGGCGGCCACCGGCATCAGCTGCATCAGGCCCACCGCGCCGGCGCCCGACATGGCGTAGGGGTCGAAGCGGCTTTCCTGGCGCACCAGGGCGTAGACCATGGCCTTGTCGATCGTGAAGCCGCCCTTGGGCTCCAGCGGGGGCAGGGGGTAGTCCTCGCCGCCCACGCGCTTGACCGCGCGGCCGGCGTTCAGCGGGGCCTTCTCGTTGAGGGCCAGGGCCAGGTCGGTCCAGTCGCCGCGGGCCTTGGGGTTGTCGCTGGCCAGGGACAGGCCGGCGCGCAGCTCCTGGCCGGCCTCGGCCCAGCGGCCGATCTGGGCCAGGGCGGCGGCGCGGCGGGCGCGGGGATCGGCGGCCAGCAGGCGGGCCAGCGAGTCCACGTCCGGCCCCTCGTACGAGACCTTGGTCAGGAGGGCGGCGATCGGGTCGTCCTGGGCCAGGGCCAGGCCGGACAGGGCCAGCTGGCGGGCGGCGATCATGCCGTAGAAGGTGTTGGGCGCGCGGGCGGCGGTGCTGAGCAGGTCCTCGACATCGCGGGCCTGGCCGCCCGAGGCGGCCGAGCGCGCGGCCCAGAACGCGGCGGCCGAGCGCAGCCATTCGTCCTGGTTCTCGTCGTCGGCGACCCGTTCGAAATAGGTCCGGGCCTGGGCGTAGGCCTGCAGGCGGAAGGCGGAGAGCCCGGCGATCCAGGGCTCGCTGGCGGCCTGGGCCAGGGTCAGGGCCTTCTTCACGTCGCCGGAATAATAGGCCTCGCGGGCGGCGCGGGCCTTGTCGGCCGGGGCGGGGCCCTTGGCGCCGGCCACGAACAGGGCCGGGATTTTCGGGGCGGCGGCGCGGGCCGGCTTGCGCTTGACCGCCAGGGTGTAGACCCGGTCGGCCCCGGCCTGGTCGCCATAGGCGGCCAGCCAGTCGGTCAGCTCGTCATAGCTGGCCGAATAGGCGTTGGGGTGCATGATCTTGGTGAATTCCAGCCGGCCCCGCAGGCTGCGGTCGCGGGCGTTGGCGGCCGCGGCCTCGGCGGCGTCGAAGTCACCGTGGTCGGCGGCGGCGAAGGCGGCGCGATAGAAGCGGGCGTCGGCGTCCGACAGCGGCTCGAGCGCCGAGGCATGGGCGCTCACGGCGACGCTGAAAGCGGCCATGAGGCAAAACACGAAGGCCGAGAAAACGGCCAGAGGGCGAGCTAGAAGCTGCAATGCGTTTCCGCGCCCTTGCCCCGAAAGGCTCCCCGACGCGTCCCGTTCAACTGGTCGTCCGAATCTCTAGTTGGGACGCTCGGGGCGATCAAGTCTTTCGCTGAGCGTCAGCATGTCGACCCAGGCCTTCTTCTTGGCGTCGGGCTTCCGCAGCAGGAACGCCGGATGCAAGGTGGGCAAGGCGGGAAGCTCGGTTTGGCCGTCGGCGGAGGTCCACTCGAACCACCGGCCGCGCAGCGACAATATGCCTTCCTCGCGCTTCAATAGGCTCTTGGCCGAGGCGCCGCCCACCAGCAGCAGGATCTTGGGCTGGACCAGTTGGATCGCCCGCTCCAGGAACGGCGCGCAGGTCGCCTGCTCTTGCGGGGTCGGCGTGCGGTTGCCGGGCGGGCGCCAGAACACGGTGTTGGTGACGAAGGCGCGGTCCAGCAGGCCGGCGGCCTTCAGCATGCGGTCCAGCAACTGGCCGGCGCGGCCGACGAACGGCGCGCCCTGCTGGTCCTCGTCGGCCCCGGGGGCCTCGCCGATGATCATCAGCGGCGCGTCGGCCGGGCCGCGCGACACCACGGCCTGGCGCGCGCCCTGGGTCTTCAGCGGGCAGCCGTCGAAGGCGGCGATGGCGGCGGCCAGGGCGGGCAGGTCGGCGCAGGCGGCGGCCAGGGCCGTGGCCTCGGCGACGGCGGCGCCCAGGTCCGGGCCGCGTCCGAAGGCGGGAGCCACGACGGCGGCGACGGGCGGCGGAGGCGGGGGCTCGCGGCGGGCGCGCAGCATCGCCGCGCCGTCGGCCAGGCGGTCGATCGGCTCGTCCGCGTACGAGGCCTCGACGCCCGCGTCGGCCCAGAAGGCGAGCAGGCTTTCCACGGCGCGCGGATCGACGGCGAGGTCCATGCCGTCTCTTAGCGCGATCCTCCGATCACCGCCACGTCAGCCGCTTGAAGATTGACGCTGCATCGCAGCAAAAAACATTCGTTTATTCTTGACCACCTCCGCGTCACCTCACGATAAGCTTCGACTCAAACAGCAAGAACGCGGGCAGAGTGCGCCCGGGCGGGAGACCTCAATGAGCGAAGAGCTCGAACGCGAGTCGATGGAATACGACGTCGTCATCGTCGGCGGCGGACCGGCGGGCCTTTCGGCCGCCATCCGACTCAAGCAACTGGCGGCGCAGGCCGGGACCGAGGTTTCGGTGGCGGTGCTGGAAAAGGGTTCCGAGGTCGGCGCCCACATCCTGTCGGGCGCGGTGATCGACCCCAAGGGCCTGGCCGAGCTGTTCCCCGACTGGAAGGAACGCGGCGCGCCGCTGGAGACCCCGGTCAAGACCGACCGCTTCCGGCTGCTGGGCCCGCAGGGCGATATGGCCCTGCCGATGTTCGCCATGCCGCCGTTCATGCACAACCACGGCTGCTACATCGGCTCGCTGGGCAACCTCTCGCGCTGGCTGGCGGCCCAGGCCGAGGAACTGGGCGTCGAGATCTATCCGGGCTTCGCGGCTTCGGACATGGTCTGGAACGACGACGGCTCGCTGAAGGGCGTCGTGGTCGGCGTGGTCGGGATCGCCAAGGACGGCCACCACAAGCCCGACTACCAGCCGGGCATGGAGCTGCACGGCAAGTACGTGTTCATCGCCGAGGGCGTGCGCGGCTCGCTGGCCAAGCAACTGATCGCCAAGTTCGACCTGTCGGCCGGCAAGTCGCCGCAGAAGTTCGGCATCGGCATCAAGGAACTGTGGCAGGTGCCCCCCGAGAAGCACCAGCTGGGCCTGGTCGAGCATACGACCGGCTGGCCGCTGGACGACAAGACCGGCGGCGGCAGCTTCATGTACCACTTCGGGGACAACTACGTGTCCATCGGCTACGTGGTGCACCTCAACTACAAGAACCCCTGGATGTCGCCGTTCGACGAGTTCCAGCGGTTCAAGCACCATCCGGCGGTCAAGCCGCACCTGGAAGGCGGCAAGCGCATCGCCTACGGCGCGCGGGCCATCACCGAGGGCGGCTATCAGTCGGTCCCGAAGCTGACCTTCCCGGGCGGCGTGCTGATCGGCTGCTCGGCCGGCTTCGTCAACGTGCCGCGCATCAAGGGCAGCCATAACGCCGTCAAGACCGGCATGCTGGCCGCCGAGGCGGCCTTCGCCGCGATCGGCGCCGGGCGGGCCAGCGACGAGCTGGTCGAATACCAGACCGCCTATGAAGGCTCGTGGGTGGCCAAGGAGCTTAAGGTCGTCCGCAACGCCAAGCCGCTGCTGGGCAAGCTGGGCACGTTCCTGGGCGGCGCGGCCGGCATGTTCGACATGTGGTGCACGCACCTGCTGGGCGGCTTCTCGTTCTTCGGCACGCTGAAGCACGACAAGACCGACGCGGAGTCGATCGGCCTGGCCAAGGACTACAAGCCCCTGGTCTATCCCAAGCCGGACGGCGTGATCAGCTTCGACAAGCTGAGCTCGGTGTTCCTGTCGGCCACCAACCACGAGGAAGACCAGCCGGCCCACCTGAAGCTGAAGGACCCGACGATCCCGATCGCGGTCAACCTGCCCAAGTACGGCGAACCGGCGCGACTGTACTGCCCGGCGGGCGTCTACGAGGTGCTCTACAACGAGCAGGGCCAGGACCCGCGCTTCCAGATCAACGCCCAGAACTGCGTCCACTGCAAAACCTGCGACATCAAGGACCCGTCGCAGAACATCGTCTGGACCACGCCCGAGGGCGGCGGCGGCCCGACCTACCCGAACATGTAGAAGAGGGGCCTTTGAAAGGCCCCGATGGACGTCTAAGGCGCGGTTCGAACTTCGGACCGCGCCTTTTTCTTGCGGCCCGCCCGGAAACCGATGAGGGTGCGGATATGACGCGTACCAAGCTTCTCCTCGCCCTTCTCGCCGCCTCGACCCTGGGCGCCTGCGCCGCCGCGCCGCCCGGGCCGGACCTGCGCGGCCAGCTCGCCATGGGCTCGGCCTGGGGCTCCAGCCGGTCGGCCTACGGTCAGTTCCTGGCCGGCCAGGCGGCCCTGCTGAACGGCTCGAACGCCCAGGCGGCGAGCTATTTCGACGAGGCGCGGCAGCTGGGCGAAGACCCGGGCGTGCTGGCCGACCGCGCGTTCACCGCCGCCCTGCTGGCCGGCGACGTGTCGCGCGCCGCGGCCCTGGCGCCGCAGGGAACCGACGCCAACGAGCAGGTGCGCCGGCTGGGCGTGCTGACCCGGGTGGTCGACCTGATGGCCGTGGGCAAGGCCCGCGACGCCCAGACCCTGCTGAAGACCGAGACCCTGGGCTTCCCCCATCGTCCCGCCGCCGTCCTGCTGGCTCCCTGGCTGGCCGCCGCCGCGGGCGACGCCAACGGCGCGGTGGTGCGTCCCGAGCTGCAGGGCGACCGGTTCGTGCAGTATTTCGGCCAGCTGAGCCAGGCGCGGCTTTACGAGCGCGCCAAGCGCTATGACGAGGCCGAGACCGACTACAAGGCGCTGATGGCGATCGAGAACGCCCGCGCCTTGTTCGTCGAGGACTACGGCGCGTTCCTGGAACGCCGCAAGCGCCAGGCCGAGGCCCTGGCCCTGTACGACGCGGCCCTGGCGCGCGATCCGGACGACCAGGGCCTGCGGACGGCCCGGGCCCGCGCCGCGGCGCGCGGCCCCGCGCCGGCCATGCCGACCGACAAGCAGGGCGCGGCCCACATGCTGGTCGCCTGCGCCGCAACCTTCGCCAGCGAGCGCCAGAGCCAGTTCGGCCTGGCCTATCTGCGCCTGGCCCTGCGGCTGGACCCCAAGCGCGACGACGCCTGGCTGCTGGTCGGCGATCTGCTGGGCCAGGACGACGACGACGCCGGCGCCCGCGAGGCCTACGCCAAGGTGCCATCGACCTCGCCGCGCTATGTCGCCGCCCAGTCGAAGCTGGCCTGGAGCCTCCAGGGCAGCGGCGAGAAGGACAAGGCCGTCGCCCTGGCGCACCAGTCCGCCGTGGCCGCGCCGAAGGACCGCGACGCCCAGATCACCTATGCCGACCTGCTGCGGGCCAACGAGCGCTGGTCGGAGTCGGCCGCCGCCCTGGACCCGCTGATCGCCGGCGAGGGCGACAAGCCCGATTGGCGGCTGCTCTACATGCGCGGCATCTCGCTGGAACGGGCCGGGCGCTGGCCGGACGCCGAGCGCGACCTGCTGACGGCGGTCAAGCTGAACCCGGACGAGCCCGACCTGCTGAACTATCTGGGCTATTCGTGGATCGATCGCGGCGTGCACCTGCCCGAGGCCATCGCCATGGTCCAGAAGGCCGTCGACGCCCGCCCGCAGTCGGGCGCGATGCTCGACTCCCTGGGCTGGGGCTACTACCGGCAGGGCGACTACAAGACCGCCGTGGCCAAGCTGGAGCAGGCCGTCGAGCTGGAGCCGGGCGACCCGGACGTCAACGGCCACCTGGGCGACGCCTACTGGCGCATCGGCCGCCAGGTCGAGGCGCGCTACCAGTGGCAGCGGGTGCTCAGCCTGGAGCCGGACGAGAAGCAGAAGGCCGAGGCCGAAGCCAAGCTCAAGGACGGCCTGGACGGTCCGCCGGCCAAGGTGGCCTCCAGCCAGTAGCCCGACGATTTCCTAGACGCTTCCCCCCGACGCTTCCCAGACGCTTCAAGGGCACGCCATGCGCCTCGACGCCTTCGCCCCGGCCAAGGTCAACCTGTTCCTGCACGTCGGTGGTCCCGACGCCGAGGGCTATCACCCGATCTCCAGCCTGATGCTGTTCGCCGACGTCGGCGACCGGGTCCGGCTGCAGGCGGCCGATGCGCCCAGCTTCGAGGCGACGGGGCGGTTCGGCGGCGAGATCCCGCTGGACGACGGCAATCTGGTGGTGCGGGCCGCGAACGCCCTGCGCGCCCGGCTGGGCGGGCCGGTCCCGCCGTTCCGCCTGATCCTCGACAAGGCCCTGCCGATCGCGGCCGGCCTGGGCGGGGGCTCCAGCGACGCGGGGGCGGCGTTGCGGCTGCTGCGCGGGGCCCTGGCCCCGGAGCTGTCCGACGTCGAACTGGAAGCCGTGGCCGGAAGCCTGGGCGCCGACGGCGCGGCCTGCCTGTGGGGCGCGCCGGTGATGGCGGAGGGCAGGGGCGAGCGCCTGTCGCCCGCGCCCGCCCTGCCGGAACTGCACGCCGTCCTGGTCAATCCGCTGGTCCCGTCGCCGACCGGGGCGGTCTACCGCGCCTACGACGCGGCGGTTCATCCCGAGGGCGAGGCGCCGCCGCCGATGCTGGACGGGCTGGAGAGCGCCGAGGAGGTCTGCGCCTGGCTGGCCGGCTTCACCCGCAACGACCTGCAGCCCCCGGCCGTGGCCCTGGAGCCGCGCATCGGCCAGGTGCTGGACCTGCTGGCCGACGAACCCGAGACCCTGCTGGCCCGGATGTCCGGCTCGGGCGCCACCTGCTTCGCCCTCTGCGCCGGCGACATCGAGGCCGAGGGCCTGGCCGAGCGGATCGAGCAGATGCGGCCGGACTGGTGGGTCAAGCGCTGCCGCCTGGGCGGGCCGTTCTAGGCGCCGACGGATGCTGCCGGGGACATGCCCTCGGGCGTGTCCCCCAAGTCGTCCGCTGAGTTGGGTGTCTAATCCTGTGACGCCGCGGCCGAAGGAGGGGACACGCACTCACACCACGGTCGTTGATTGACTGGCAGAGGCCTTGCCGTGAGTGCGTGTCCCCGTCACTGCGGCGGCCAAGTCGCTGAAATCACGGCGCTAAATCT